>CAZALT010000005.1:0-50966 GCA_964485515.1 uncultured Rhabdothermincola sp.
GGCCCGTCGCTTCCCGGCACGGGTACCGCGGGGTGGCGCACCACCGGTCCGATGGAACGGAGCTCGGTGAACAGGTCGTGGGGGATCCCGGCCTGGTAGAGCGCTCTGTGGGTGAGATCGATCTCGCTCGCCGGTCCTGCGTCCCTATCTGTCACGTCTTGATCGGTCATCGGTCCACCTCGTGTCGTGTCGACGGGCGACCGAACCCTAGGAATTGAACACAAACGTTGTCAACTTGCGTGGCAAGATGAGCCGGTGACGAACGAGCGACGAGCGTGGCGCGGTGTGCCTCCGGACGAGCGGCAGCTCGAACGCCGCCAGCGCCTTTTCGATGCCACGCTCGAGCTGTCGATCGCCGAGGGGATCGCGTCGCTGACCGTGCGGGCGATCTGCGCCCAGGCCGGTCTGACCAGCCGCTACTTCTACGAGAGCTTCACCGACACCGCCGACCTGTTGCTGTCGCTCTACGACGACCTGGCCACGCGGGCCATCGCCGAGGTCGCGGCGGGCATCGTCGAGCCGCAGGCCGGACTGCGCGAGAGCCTGCGCAGCGGGGTGAACGCGGGCGTCGCCTTCCTCTTCGAGGATCCGCGCCCCGTCCGCTTCTTGTTGGTGGCGGCCACGGCGCGGCCCGACCTCAACAGCCGTCGCCGTCAACTGGTCTCCGATGTGACCGAGCTGGGGACGGCTGCGGTGCTCCACGGGACCGGGCTCACCGACGTACCACCCCAGGTCGAGGTCACGGCCCGCTTCGTGATCGGGGGGCTCCTCGAGGTCGCGACGGCCTACGTCGAGGGTGACGCCGGCTACGACGTCGACCAGCTCGTCGACAACGCGGTCGACATCGTGCTGGACCTCGTCGAACGAGCGATCGCCTCGGCGGGGTCGGCCGCGTCGCCGGCCCCTGGCCCCTGACCCCTGGCCCCTGACCCCTGACCCCTGGCCCCTGCTGCGTGAGGCGCACCGGGGTCGGGTCGCGGAAACCCCGCTCTCATCAGCCGAGCAAGAGGTTCTTGACCAAACATTCGTTCCGCATCTACGGTTTCGTCATCCAGAGGATGGGGGATCCAATGAACGACGCGTCATCGCGCACCGAACACCTTCCGACGACCGAGCGCGGACGAATGCGCTCGCGAGCGAGGCGAGCATGCGGTGCAGCCGTCATCGGCGTGCTGCTGGTCGGGCTCGGCGCCTGCACCGAGGGCTCCTCGGGCAACTCGACGGGCAACACGCAGGACACGGTGCCCGCCACCGACGTGGCGAGCCTGCTCGGTCCCGACGATGTCGCCAGCGGTGAGCCGGTGAAGATCGGTCTGCTGACCGAGGGGACGTCGGACACGGTTGACGCATCGGACGAGATCCCCGCGGGCAAGGCGACCGTCGAGTGGCTCAACCAGCATCGTGGCGGCATCGGTGGACGTCCCATCGAGCTCGTGGTGTGCGAGATGCATGCCGATCCGGCGGGCTCCACCGAGTGCGCCAACAGGATGGTGAACGAAGGCGTCGTCGCGGTGACGCTGCCCCAGTCGGCGTACGCCGAGGCCATCTGGGAGCCACTGCACGATGCCGGCATCCCGCTGATCTTCGGCGCGGCGAGCGGTGAGCAGCTCGAGCACGACGCCGAGTCGACGTTCATCATGATCAACCCGTCGGCCGCGTTCTTCGCCCTGCCGGTCTCGCTCGCCCAGTCGCTCGGCGTCGACAAGGTGGACTTCGTGGTCATCGACGTCCCCCAGGCGGTCGACGTCGTCAACGCTGACGGAGCCGCCACGATGGGTCGCGCCGAATTGGACTACGACGTCGTGCCGATCCCGCTCGGCACGCCCGACATGGTCCCCCAGATGGAGCGGGTGAAGGCCAACGGTGCGGGCGTGGTCCACCTCCTGGGCAACGACGCCTTTTGCATCGCCGCCATCCAGGGGCTCAAGGCGGTGGGTTACACGGGAGCGATCTCCGGTGTGTCGCAGTGCTTCACCGACGCCACCCGCTCCGCGCTGGGAGCGGAGCTCGAGGGCATCAGCGTGCTGGCGCCTCTGGCCGACGGAGCCGTCGACGACCCGACCTACCAGCTGTACCTGGCCGTGATGGAGGCCTATGGGCAGGGCATCAAGGAGGTCGGCGGGTACTACGCCCTCGGCGGGTACGCCGCGGTCGCCACGGTCGCCGCGGTGCTCGAGACGATCGAGGGAGAGGTCACGGCCGCGAACGCCGCCGAGACCATCCGGACCATGCCCGAGACCGGGCTCCCGGCCGGGGGCGGCGTGACGATCAAGTGCGGGGGCTCCGCCATGCCGGCCAAGCCGGCGATCTGCACCAACCAGTACCTCCGGGCCGAGCTCGACGCGTCGGGCAACCCGACCAACTACTCGGTGGAGGATGCGACCGCGCTGGTCGGCGGCTGATCTCGTGCGATCAGCCGCCGGGAGCGACGCTCGCTACTGGAACAGCGGGGAGGAGTCCTCGAGGGTGTAGATGGTGTGGTCACCATCGGCGTCGAGCTCGGTGCGCAGCCACTGGTTGGAGCACACCGCCGGCAGGGCGGGGGCTGCCGTGCCCCCGCACCGGAACGTGGCACCGCCGCCGGCGGGCGTCTCGGTCTCGTCCATCGCCTTGATGGTCGCGGCCACCAACTGCGGGGTGATGTCTCCCGAGATGCCTGCGAGCGAGGCGAACAGCGCTCCGGTCACCCCGTACCCGCCGACGGCCTGGGTGGTGGCGAGATCCTTGATGCCCTCACCGTAGGCGTCCATGACCGCGAGGTACTTCTGATAGGTCGGGTCGTCGACCGCCCCGATGGCGTAGTTGCTCATGATGGTTATGCCCTCGAGCTGGCCGGGCATCGCCTCGCGCGTGGCGTCGGTGATGCACTGGCTCACGACGGTGATCTCGCCCTCGTAGCCGACCGCGGCGAGGCCCTGGAACGCGGCGATGCAGAAGGTGTCGTTGCCGATCACCTGCGTGACCCCGGCACCGCTGCTGGCGACCTGCTGCATCTGCGAAGCCATGTCGGCGGTGCCGATCGGGACGCGGATGACCTCGTAGTCGAAGCCCGCATCCTCGAGGAGGACCGCACCGTCACCTTCGATGATGTCGACGGCCTGCGGGATGTCGATGACGACGAAGGCGATCTTGTCGGTGTCGACCTGCTCCGCCATGGCGATCGGCAGGGTGAGCGAGGTCAGCGGGTTGAACCCGATGAACGTCGACTCGGTGTCCTGCTCGTACTGGTCGCCGACCCCCGAGCGCAGGAACGTCGGGATTCCGGCTCCGTGCAGCGTCTGCCACAGCGGTTCGAGGAACGCGGTCTGCGGGACGGCGACGGCCACGACGTCCTCGGTGATGAGCGTGTTGGCGCAGTCGACGGCGCCCTCGGGGGTGCCGTTCGTCTCACAGGTCACGAGCTCGATGGGCCGACCACCGATGCCGCCGTGGTGCTGGTTGAAGTAGCGAGCGGTGGCCTGGGCCGTGCGCAGCTCATCGGTGTTGTCGTAGGCGTCGGACGCGCCGTCGGACACCATGCCGACACGAACCGGGTCACCGGTCGCGACGTCATCAGGTCCGAGGAGGTCCGTCGTCGTCTCGGGTGCGACGGTCCCCTCGCTCCGGGATGCGGAGGGCTCTTCGTCCTCGGCGCATGCGGTCGCGCCCAGTGCCAGCAGGCCCGATGCCAGGATCGCCAGCCCCATGCGTGCTCGTCGATCGGTTCCCATCGTGTGCTACCCCCATGTTGTGCGGAACGAGTTCCCTTGACCGTAGGTCGCCCGACCGTAGATCGGTCTTCGATCGAGCGACAGCGAAACCTCTAGACTTTTCGCACCGTGGCGGATCAGGGCCTATGCGGCCTGGCCGGTCCGCGCGGTGGGCACGAACGCTCGGAGAACGTCGTTCTCGGCCGGAGCCGCACCTGTAGGGCGGTTGCCCAGCATGGGGAGGGGCATTGTGGGATGCTGCCGACCGCGTGGCCGTCGAGGTCGAACCCCCCTCGGGGGCAGGTGACCTTCGGCTCCGTGATCGACAAGGAACACAACGAGGGGGAAAGATGAGTCAGTTGACGAGTGCCGTAGGCGCGCGTGGAAGGCGTTCGAAGCGGGTGCTGGCGGCAGCGGCCGTCGTGCTGCTGCTGGCCGCGGCCGGATGCAGCGAGGATGACCCGGTGTCCAGCGACAGCAACGCCGAGGACACCGTCCCGGCACAGGATGCCGCCGACCTGCTCGGTCCGGACGACGTCGCGACCGGTGACCCGGTCAAGATCGGCCTCGTCTCCGACGGCGTCACGGAGTCGTTCGACAACAGCGACGAGCTCCGGGCCGGCGAAGCCGCCGCGGCCTACTTCAACCAGCACCAGGGCGGCATCGCGGGGCGTCCGATAGAGCTCGTCACCTGCGAGATCGGGGGCGATCCCGCCGGGGCAGCCGACTGCGCCAACAAGCTCATCGCCGAGGACGTCCTCGCCGTGACGCTCTCCCAGACGACCGCCACGGAGGCGATCTGGGAGACCTTGCACGACGCGGGGATCCCCACGTTCTTCACCCAGGCCAACAGCCCGGACATGGAAGCCGATGCCACTACCAGCTTCATGGTCTTCAACCCGGCGGCAACCTTCTTCGGGCTGCCGATCGCCGTGGCCGAGGCCGAGAACACCACGAAGATCGGCTTCGTGGTCATCGACGTCCCACAGGCCGTCGAGATCATCGAGCAGAACGACGACCTCCTCACGAACGCCGGCATCGACTACGATGTGGTGCGGGTGCCCATCGGCACCGCCGACATGACCTCGCAGATGCAGCAGGTGAAGAACAGCGGTGCGGGTGTGGTCCAGGTGATCGGCAACGACGCGTTCTGCATCGCGGCGTTCCAGGGACTCGCCGCGGTCGCCTACGAAGGTGCGATCTCGGCCATCAGCCAGTGCTTCACCGACGCCACCCGCGAGGCCATGCCGACCGGTCTCGAGGGCATCAACGTGCTCTCGTCGCTGGCGGTCGGTGATACGAGCGACCCGACGTACCAGATGTACCAGGCGATCATGACCGCCTACGGCCAAGACGTCGTCGACGTCGACAACCTCGTCGCCATGGGCGGCTACGCCGCGGTCGCCGCCTTGGGCACGGCGCTGCAGGACCTGACCGGTGAGGTCACCGTCGACACCGTGGTCGCCGCGATCAAGGCGATGCCCGAGTCGGTGTACCCCGGCGGCGCGGGCATGACCTACCGATGTGGTGGGTCGGCCGTCCCGACCTCGCCCGCGATCTGCACCAACCAGTGGTTGCGGACCGAGCTCGATGCCGCAGGCAACCCCACCACCTACAGCGTCGAGGACTCGTCGGACCTGTTCGACTGAGCTCGCCGGGTTCGATCCCGTCCCCGCAGGCTGGCGGACCAGCCTGCGGGGACGGATCCCGGCGGATTCACAGGCCAGCGGCCGACGGTGGTCGGGTGCGCGCTGTGGTGGGGCGGCGGTGACCTCGACGGCGGTGGGTGAGGTCGCGGCGGCTGAGCTGTTCGGGGACGACGGCGCGGTGTCGATGCCCGGGCTCTGGCCGAGTGGGTCGAGTGAGCAGACCCCTCAGTACTTGACCGGCATGTGCTTGATGCCGCCGATGAAGTTCGACCGCAGGTACTCGGTCTCACCGTCGGCCTCGATGTTCGGGAGGCGCTGGAGGACCTCTTCGAAGATGAGGCGGAGCTCCATGCGGGCGAGGTTGGCGCCGAGGCAGAAGTGGGGACCGCCGCCGCCGAAGGCGATGTGGTCGTTGGGGCTGCGCTCGATGTCGAACTTGAACGGGTCCTCGAACACGGCCTCGTCGCGGTTGGCCGAGATGTGCCAGATGACGACCTTGTCGCCCTTGCGGATCTGCTTGCCGCCGAGCTCGTAGTCGGCGAGGGCCGTGCGTCGGAAGTGCAGCACGGGGGTGGCCCAGCGCAGGATCTCCTCGATGGCGCTGTCGAGCAGGTCCGGGTTGGCCTTGAGCTTCCGCCACTGATCGGGGTTGTCGAGGAAGGCGCGCATGCCGTGCGACGTGGCGTTGCGGGTGGTCTCGTTGCCGGCCACGGCGAGCAGCATGAAGAACATGTCGAACTCGGTCTCGGACAGCTCGTCGCCGTCGAGCTCAGCGGTGAGCAGCTTCGAGATGATGTCGTCGCTGGGCTCGGCCCGCTTCTCGGCGGCGAGCGCGTTGGCGTACAGGTAGATCTCGGCGGCGGCCTCGCCCGCGGAGTCCTTGTCGCCTTCGAACTCCGGATCGTCGATGCCGATCATCCGGTTGGTCCAGTCGAACATCTTGTGGCGGTCCTCCTGCGGAACGCCCATGAGCTCGGCGATGGCTTGGAGGGGGAGCTCGGCAGAGACGTCGAGGACGAAGTCGCAGTTGCCCTGATCGACGACCTTGTCGACGATGCTTCGGGCCTTCTCGATGAGTCCGGGCTCGAGTAGGCCGATCATTCGGGGGGTGAAGCCCTTGTTCACCAGGCGTCGGTACCGCGTGTGACGCGGCGGGTCCATGTACAGCATCATCTCGCGGACCATGGCCCCCTCGACGGGGATGTCGGGGATGCTGATGCCCTGCTCGGCCGACGAGAACACCTCGTGGTCACGGTTGACCGCGATGAGATCGGCGTGGCGGGTGACGCTCCAGAAGCCCTGGCCGCCGTCGGGCTCCTCGGTGAAGTGCACCGGATCCTGCTCGCGCAGCACCCGGAACATCTCGTGGTGCCGGCCCTCCCGGAACACGTCCGGATCGAGCAGGTCGACGTCGCTGAGCTCCACAACTAACCCCCTGGAGAGATCCGGCGGCCACGGATGGGTATCGGCACCGGAATAGAACAGATTCTACTTTTGTCTTCGGTTCGTCGCGTCACAAGCTGAACGCCCACCGCTCGAACACCACCGCAATGCGCGAACTGGCTGGGAAGACCCGGCCCATATGGCGTATGTGTCCAGCCAGTTCGGCGGGGTTGGGTGGGGTTCGGCGGGGTTGGGCGGGGATCGGTCGTCAGGGGTGCTTGATGGTCGTGATGATCTCCGCGGTGATGGCGTCGTCGGCGGCGTAGGGCATGTAGAAGCCGACCCGCGCCGCGACATCGTCGTAGCGGGCGACGAGCTTGCCGCCCACCTCCGATGGCGTGCCCCGAACCGAGAGCACGTCGAGGTGCTCGTCGGTGATGAGCTCGGGCATGCGGTCCCACTCCCCAGACTTCGTGAGCCGGTTCAGCTCCGGTTGGAGATCACCCCAACCGTGGAGGTCGAGCACCGGCTTGTACGCCGGGGTCGATCCGTAGAACGACAGCAGCATGCGCACGCCGGCATCCGCCGCTTCCTGCTCTGCCGCGTCGCGGCCGGTGCACACGATCACGTCGATGCCGAGGTCGAAGGCCGCGGGGTCGCGGCCGGCGTGGTCGAGGCCCATCGCGACGAGAGGAAGCGTGTGCTCGCGCAGGAAGGCCTCGGTGTGGAACGGATGGAGCAGCAGCCCGTCGGCGACCTCGGCCACCGCGGTCGTCAGCTTCGGCCCGACCGCTCCGACCCAGACCGGGGGAGGGCCCCACTCGAGTGGACCCGGGTCGAAGATCGGGGTCATCAACGTGTGGGTGAAGAACTCGCCGCGGAAGTCGAGCGGGGTGCCGTCCTGCCAGCAGGCGAAGATCGACTTGACGGCCAGCACCTGCTCGCGCATGCGAGCCACAGGCCGGTCCCAGACCGCGCTGTAGCGCCGCTCGATGTGCGGCTTCACCTGCGTCCCCAGCCCGAGGGCGAAGTGACCTCCCGTCAGCCGCTGGAGGTCCCACGCGGTGTAGGCGAGGTGCATGGGGCTGCGCGGGAACGAGATCGCCACGTTGGTGTACAGGTCGAGTCCGGCGTAGAGCGCTCCCGCGGCGCCGCCGGCCAACGCCGCCTCCACGAGCGGAGGGAACAGGTCGGCCGGCCCCTCGAAGGTGAACCCTCCGTCGAAGCCGAGCTCGTGGAGGCGACGGGCCTCGGCGCCGACCGAGCCGAGAGCCCCCGTGAGTTGCGTGTCGATCTTCACGGCGCGCAGGCTACTGCCGCGCTCCGAGGGACCCCTCGGCGCTCGACCGCATGCGCCCGTGCGCGTGTCCGTAGGAACGAGGAGATCCCGATGGCTGGACCGTTGGCAGGAGTGAAGGTCGTCGAGTTGGCCGGCATGGGGCCGGCGCCGTTCGGCGTCATGCTGCTCGCCGACCTCGGCGCGGAGGTGATCCTCATCGACCGTGCCGATCGAGCCGCGGGGCTTCCGCTCGAGGCCAGCAAGACCAACGTCGGGGGAAGGGGCCGTCGGTCGGTCGGCGTCAACCTCAAGTCGGCCGAGGGCATCGACATCGTCCACCGCCTGATCGACGAGGCCGACGTGTTCGTCGAGGGCTTCCGCCCCGGCGTGGCCGAGCGTCTCGGGCTGGGACCGGACGATCTTCGCAGCCGCAACCCGCGGCTCGTGTACGCGCGCATGACCGGTTGGGGCCAGACCGGTCCGCTCGCCGATCGCGCCGGCCACGACATCAACTACCTCGGTCTCGCCGGCCCCCTCGCCCACATGGGCCGAGCCGGGGGTCCGCCCACACCCCCGCTCAACCTCGTTGCCGACTTCGGTGGCGGCGGCATGTTGCTGGCCCTCGGGGTGTGCGCCGCACTGGTCGAGCGGGCGAGCTCGGATCAGGGCCAGGTCGTCGACGCCGCGATGGTCGACGGCGTGGCGCTGTTGGGCTCCATGATCCAACCGGCGTACGAGATGGGCTTCTTCTCCGACGAGCGCGGCACGAACCTGCTCGACACCGGCGCGCCGTTCTACGACACCTACGAGACGGCCGACGGCATGTGGATGTCGGTCGGAGCGCTCGAGCCGCAGTTCTACGCCGCGCTCCTCGAGGTCGTCGGTCTCGCGGGGGAGGACCTGCCCGACCAGAACGACGAGAGCGGCTGGCCGACGTTGCGGGCGCGGTTCGCCGAGGTGTTCGCGACGAAGACGCAGGCCGACTGGGTTTCGGCGTTCGAGGGCATCGATGCCTGCGTCGCACCGATCCACACGTTCCGGGCCGCCGGTCGTGACGATCACCTGGTGGCACGCGGCACCTACGTCGATGTCGACGGCGTGGTCCAGGCCGGCCCGGGGCCACGCTTCGACCGCACGCCTGCCGAGCTCGACCGTCCGCCGGCGTCGATCGGGTTCCACACCGTCGAGGTGCTGCACGAGCTGGGCTTCGGTGAGGACGACATCGCCACCTTGCGCAAGGGTGGCGCGATCGCTTGAGGCCGTGGCGGCGGTCCCGGCCAAGGCCGGCGGCCGACGCCGCGAGGGGTGGCGCGTCGGTCGGGGCGAGCGTGGCCGGCGTCGTCACGAGTGTCGGGTTGGGTGTCGGGTTGGGTGTCGGGTTGCGTGTCAGGTTGCGTGTCAGATTGCGTGTCGGGTTGGTCGGTGCGCTCGATCGTGGCCGGACCTGTCCACGAGAGCTGGTTCCCAAGATTCTTGGAACGCGTTCTCGTTCCGGTCGACCTCGGGGTTGTGGGCTGAAAAGTGCTGCTGAACAGGCGATTTGCCCTTCGGGTGATCGTAAGACCTGGGATGAACCGGGGTTCAATCGACCGGGTGAGACCTTGACCACCCCGCCCACGGTGCTACGGTCCGGCCGCGTCGCCGTGTCGCGGGTCACCCCAAGATGCGCCGTCGGGCGCCCGCCAGTCGGTCGCTGTGTCCAATGCCTCACCCGGGCGACCTGATCGGGCGCTCCGCACTCCGTAGGGGGAACTACGTGAAGACTCGAATCGTGGCGGTAGCGATGGCAACCGCGCTGCTCGCAAGCGCGTGTGGATCGCGGTCCGATGACTCCGGAGAGGAGAACCTCGGTCCGTCCGAATCGACCACCACGACCGTGGCGGGTGTCGAGGACGGCATGTTCGGTTCGATCGAATCGCCCTGCGGCGAGGGCGACGCCTCCGGAGCGACCGACACCGGCGTGACCGACGACGCCATCACCATCACCAGCTACTCGGACTCGGGCGGCCAGGTCGGTGGCTTGAACAAGGGCATCGACGACTCCTCGCTCGCCTTCGTCGAGTGGTGCAACGACCAGGGTGGCATCAACGGCCGCGAGATCAAGCTCGAGTTCCGTCAGGCCGACCTGTTCGCGTACAACGCCAACGTCGTCACCCCGGCGTGCGAGGATTCGCTCGCTCTGGTCGGCGGCCTGGCCGTCTTCGACGACAACGGCGCCCAGGCCCAGGTCGACTGCGGCCTGCCCAACATCCCGGCCGCCGCGGTGAGCTCCGTCCAGTCCGGCGCCGACCTCACCTGGCAGGTGCTTCCCTCGCCGCCCAACCAGCTCACGCTGGGCATGGCCACCGAGCTGAAGCGCATGTACCCCGAGGTCATCGAGTCGGCCGGCATGATCAGCGCCGACATCGCGTCGGTCGACTACATCGCCGTTCGCATGAAGGAGGCCATGACCTCCATCGGCTACAAGTTCGTCTACGAGGCCAAGCAGGCCATCGGCGAGTCCAACTGGCCGCCCTTCGTGATCGACATGAAGGCCAAGGGTGTCCAGTACCTCACCGCGGAGTCCACGTGGGAAGAGGTCGTGAACCTCCAGAACGCCATGGCTCAGCAGGGCTTCCAGCCTGAGGTCACCGGCCTCGAGGCCAACTTCTACCAGCTGCAGTTCCCGACCCAGGCGGGCGGCAACGCCGAAGGCACGTACGTGCAGCTCACGACCTGGCCGTTCAGCGAGGCTGAGGAGAACCCGGCGATGGCGCAGTACCTCGCCGCACTCGAGAAGACGAACGGCGATGTCCTTCCGGAGATGCTCGGCGTGCAGAGCTGGTCGGCGTGGCTCATGTGGGCGACGGCGGTCAAGAGCCTCGGCTCCGACGTCACCCGCGCGGGTCTCGCCGATGCGCTCGACCAGGTCACCAGCTGGAACGGTGGCGGCCTCCACGGCACCTCGAACCCCGCGGCCAACGAGGCGGCACCGTGCTTCATCCTCATGCAGGTCGAAGGTGACGGATTCACCCGGGTCTTCCCGTCGAAGGCCGACGACGCCGAGGTCTACGAGGAGGGCGACGGCTTCTCGTGCAACGACGAGTACGTCGTCGACCTCACGACCGACTACGACAACGGCGCGCGAGCGTCCTAATTCGTTTGTCGGCGCTCGACGGTTGTTGACTCGCTCCTGGCCCACCGCCTGTCCGGTGGGCCAGGAGGCGGGTGCTACGCTGACGGTCCGTCAGATGTGACGTGTCGGACGTCACATCGTTGACCGAGCACCACTTGTCGCCCGACCGTTCTCCGCAGACGAAACCGATCTGAACCATGGACCAGTTCCTCTCCTTCACCATCCTCGGCCTCGTCACCGCCGCCATCTACGCCGTGGCCGCCAGCGGGCTCGTCGTCACCTACACCACCTCGGGCATCTTCAACTTCGCCCACGGTGCCGTCAGCATGCTCGGCGCCTTCATGTACTGGCAGCTGTCGGTCGACTGGGGCATCCCGACCGTGCCGTCGATCCTGTTGGTGCTGCTGGTCTTCGCACCGGCGTTCGGCTGGGTCGTCGACCGCACGATCATGCGTGGCCTCGAAGGCGTCTCCGAGGTCACGAAGACGGTCGTCACCGTCGGTCTGCTCTTCGGTCTCATCGCGCTCGCCCCGATCATCTGGCCGTCGACCACCCAGCGCAAGGTCAACGAGTTCTTCGGTGGATCGAAGATCCAGATCTTCAACGCCTACGTCTCGTACCACCAGGTCGTCATCATCGGAGTGGCGATCGCCGTGGCCGTCGGTCTCCGGCTCTTCCTCTTCCAGACGCGGACCGGCGTGTCGATGCGTGCCGTGGTGTCGAACCGCCAGCTCGTGCAGCTCAACGGTGGTCGCCCGGCCCGCGCCTCGGCCACGAGCTGGGCGCTCGGATCATCGCTCGCCGCGCTGGCGGGCATCCTCATCGCCGACCGGCTGGGCCTCAACGTGTTGACGCTCACCCTGCTCGTGCTCAACGCCTACGCGGCAGCGATCGTCGGTCGCCTCGTCAGCCTGCCCCTCACCTTCCTCGGTGCGCTGATCCTCGGCCTCGCCCAGTCCTGGGCGGTCGGCTACATGCCCCGGAACCCCACCTGGTCCTGGTGGCCCGACGGTTGGGACATCGTCACGTCGCTGCGGCTCTCGATCCCCGTGATCATGCTGTTCATCGTCTTGCTGATCACCCCCCAGGCCCCGTTGCGGGCGCAGGGGCTGGTGCGCATCCGCGAGAACGTCGAGAAGCCGACGATGAAGTGGTCGCTCATCGGTGGCGCTGCCCTCGTGGTGGCCACGATCATCGTGAGCAACCTGCTCACCACCAGCAACGTGCTGTCGTGGAGCCGGGGTCTCGGCTTCGCCATCATCATGCTGTCGATGGTGCCGCTCACCGGCTACGGCGGGCAGATCTCGTTGGCACCCATGGCCTTCGCCGGTCTCGGCGTGGTGGCCATGAGCCAGTGGGGCGGTGACGGCTCGCCGCTCGGCCTCGTCGCCGCCTTCCTGCTGCCGGCGGCGGTCGGCGCGCTCGTCGCCCTCCCCGCGCTGCGGCTCCGCGGCATCTACCTGGCGCTGGCCACGTTCGCCTTCGCGGTGTTCATGGAGCGCGCCATCTTCTCGCAGGACGCGGTGTTCCCCAGCGGGTCGCGTCGGGTGCCTCGGCTGCAGATCTTCGGTCTCTCGTTCGAGAGCGACCGTGCGTACATGGTGCTGATGGCCGTCGTGTTCGCCCTCCTCGGCATCGGCGTGGCCTGGCTGCGCCTCGGGCGGTTCGGTCGCCGGCTCATGGCCATGAAGGACAGCCCGGCGGCGTGCGCCACCCTCGGGCTCAACCTCACGGTCACCAAGCTCCAGGTCTTCGCTCTCTCGGCCGGCATCGCGGGCATCGGTGGCGCCATGTTCGGAGGTCTCCAGCGCAACGTCTCGGTGGCGCAGTTCGACGCCATCCAGAGTCTGCCCATGGTGCTGATGGCGGTTGCCGGCGGCATCGCGCTGGTAAGCGGTTCGCTCGTGGGCGGCCTCCTCTTCGCCTCCTTCCCGATCGTGTCGAGGGCGGCGCCGAGCTTGGCGAACCTCCTCCTCATCGCGCCGGGTCTCATCGGCATCAGCCTGGGCCGGAACCCGAACGGGTTGGTGAACGACATCGGCACGCGCATCAAGGAAGCTCGTCACCGGGCCCAGGTCCGTGGCGCGGTCGACCCCGACGAGGCACAGGAGAAGCAACCGCTGCTCCCGCTGAGCGGCCCGGTCTACGACGCCGAGAGCGTCGGCCTTGACCGACCGTTCACCGGCGACGACATCGCGCACATCGACCGAGTGCTCGGCATCACCGAGGAGGAGGTGGTCATCGGTGGCGCAGCTCGAGGTTGAGAACATCACCGTCCAATTCGGTGGCAACACGGCGTTGCGCGACGTCTCGTTGCAGGCCGACACCTCCAAGATCACTGGCCTCATCGGCCCGAACGGCGCGGGCAAGACCACGCTGTTCAACGTCATCACCGGCCTCCAGGCACCGACGGCGGGGCACATCCGCCTCAACGGCATCGACGTCACGAAGTTCGCCCCGCACCAGCGCTCGCAGCGCGGCATCGCCCGCACCTTCCAGCGCCTCGAGCTCTTCGGATCGCTGACCGGTCGTGAGAACCTCCAGGTGGCCGCCGAGATCCCCCGGCCGGGCGCCGCGGGCCGCAAGCCGGCCGACGAGCGCGTCGAAGAGATCATCGGCCTGACCGGCATGTCCAGCTTCGCCGACAAGCGCTCCGATCAGCTGAGCACCGGCCAGGCCCGCATCGTCGAGCTCGGTCGGGCCATGGTGACCAACCCGAAGGTGCTGCTGCTCGACGAGCCCGCATCGGGCCTCGACGCCGATGAGACCGAAGCGTTCGCCACGCTCCTGTCGTCGCTGGCCCGCGGCGGGATCGCCCTGCTGCTCGTCGAGCACGACATGGAGCTGGTCATGAAGGTGTGCCACCGCATCTTCGTGTTGGACTACGGCCAGATCATCGCCGACGGCACGCCGGAGGAGATCCGGTCGAACGACGCCGTGATCGAGGCGTACCTAGGGCCCGAGGACGTGGCATCGTGACGATCGATCCAACTGCTCCGCCCATCCTCGAGCTCTCCGGTGTGAAAGCCGCCTACGGCCGCATCGAGGTGCTCCACGGCGTGAACCTCGCCATCCCCGAAGGCGGCGTGGTCGCGCTCCTGGGTCCCAACGGTGCCGGCAAGACCACGACCATCGGCGTGTGCTCAGGCCTCATCGAACCCACCGACGGGACGATTGCGGTGGCTGGTCGTCGCGTCAACGGCATCAACCCCGACCGACTCGCCCGGGCCGGGCTCTGCACCATCCCCGAGGGGCGGGGGATCTTCCCGAACCTCACGGTGTCGGACAACCTCCAGATGATGACCTTCACCGGCGCATCGATCGCCGACATCGAAGAGGAGGCCTTCGCCCGCTTCCCGAGGCTGGCGGAGCGGCGCAGCCAGATGGCGGGCACGATGTCGGGCGGCGAGCAGCAGATGCTGGCCCTCGCCCGAGGCCTGGCCACCAAGCCGGCGGTCCTCCTGCTGGACGAGCTGTCGATGGGCCTCGCTCCGCTCATCGTCGAAGAGCTCTACGACATCGTCCGGCAGATCGCGAAGACCGGGGTCTCGATCCTCGTCGTCGAGCAGTTCGCCCGGACCGTTCTGGGCGTCGCCGACCTGGCGGCCATCATGTTGCACGGACGTATCACGAGAGTTGGATCGCCCCACGAGCTCGAAGACGAGCTCTCGGCGGCCTACCTCGGAGGATGACCTTCCACTCTCTGGAGAGATGAACCACATGGACAACAACCCCCAACGCATCGACGAGTTCAAGGACGAGATCCACAAGCTGGATCTCAGCCCACCCGAGGACTCCCGCGAGCGGCTCTGGCTCACGGCAGGGTTCATCCTCGTGGTCGCCGGCATCGTCATCACGATCGTGGCGTACGTGCTCGGCTCGGGTTCGGCGAAGACGGCCGATCAGTTCGCGTACCTGATGAACGGCCTCATCGGCGTGGCCGTCACCATCGGCGGTGCGGCCCTGTTCGTGCGGTACTCGCTCACCCGCTACCTGCGCTTCTGGCTGCTCCGCTCCATCTACGAGGATCGGGCGCAGACCGATCGCACCGTCGAGGCGCTGGGTCGGGTGGAGGACCTGCTCCGCACGGCCACCAAGCCGCGCGGCGACAAGTAGTCGGCTGGTCTGCTGGCCGATCGCGTCCGACGGCCTGACGTGGTCGGGGCGGTGCGGCTCCCGAGGGTGGGCCGGACCGACGCGGTCGGGCGTTAGCGTGTGGCGATGTCCCGTTCAGAGAAGGCCGTCGCCGCGTTCGGCTCGGTGATCGCGGTCACCGTCCTCTACCTGTGGCAGTGGTCCGTGCTCATGGGACTCCTCGTGTTCGTGGTCGGCATGGCGGCGACGATCGGCGCGCTGCGGGCCACCCATCCCTACGAGGGCCGCCACTTCCGCTGACGCTCGATCGGCCGGCCCCGTCGTCGGACCGGCCGACGCGCTCCTCCCATCGTCTTGGCTGGGGCTCCTGGCGCGGATCTCGTGAGATGTCCAGCGGTCCGTGGCCAGGAACCCCGGTCAGAGCGGCGTGAGCTGCGGTAGAGGTGAATCTCACTCCCGCTACCGGATGCTGGTTCGGACGCGAAGCGAGGGGGCGCCGAAGCACCCCCTCGCTCGAATACCGTGGCGCTCACCCGAGGTGAGCGGTGAGTCCAGGTATCAGCCCTCGTAGCC
Source organism: uncultured Rhabdothermincola sp. (assembly GCA_964485515.1). Classification (GTDB taxonomy): domain Bacteria; phylum Actinomycetota; class Acidimicrobiia; order Acidimicrobiales; family Acidimicrobilacustridaceae; genus CAZALT01. The sequence goes on from CAZALT010000005.1 coordinate 15,784, forward strand.
GCCGGGGAGGAGGATCGACTTGTCCTCGAGGAACGCCTCGAGGCCTTCGGGGCCGAGCTCACGGCCGACGCCGGAGCTCTTCATGCCGCCGAACGGCGAACCGAAGTCCATGCCCATGTTGTTGACGGCGTAGGTGCCGGTGCGGACACGACGGGCGATGTCGATGCCCTTCTCGACATCAGCGGTGTACACCGAGCCCGACAGGCCGTAGTCGGAGTCGTTGGCGATGGCGACCGCATCCTCTTCCTTGTCGTAGGGGATGAGCGACAGCACCGGGCCGAAGATCTCCTCTTGGGCGATGGTCATCGAGTTGTCGACCTCGGAGAACAGGGTGGCCTCGACGAACCAGCCCTTGTCGAACCCGGCGGGGATGCCGCCACCGACGACGACGTTGGCGCCTTCGGCCTTGCCCTTCTCGATGTAGTCGAGCACGCGGTCCTGCTGGCGCTTGGCCACGAGCGGGCCGAGCTGGGTGGCAGGGTCGAGTGGGTCGCCGGCCTGGAAGGTGGCCACCTGTTCGGCCAGGGCGTCCTTGACCTCGTCGTAGCGGTTGCGTGACGCGAGGATGCGGGTCTGGGCCACGCACGCCTGGCCGTTGTTCATGAGCGCGAACTGCATGAGGGTGGGGAGCGTCTCGTCGAGGTTGGCGTCGTCGAGGATGATGGCGGCCGACTTGCCGCCCAGCTCGAGCGTGAGGCGCTTGAGCTGCTCGCCGGCGATGGCACCGATCTTGCGGCCCGCCGCGGTGCTGCCGGTGAAGCTGATCTTGTCGATGTCGGGGTGGCGCACCAGGTGCTCACCGACCTCGCGGTCCGCCGTGACGATGTTGACCACACCGGCGGGAACGCCGGCCTCCTCGAGGACCTCGGCCAGCAGGTAGCTGTCGAGCGGGGTCTCGGGGGCGGGCTTGATGACGATGGTCGAACCCGAGGCCAGGGCCGGTCCGAGCTTGAGCGCGGTGATGAACAGCGGCACGTTCCACGGGATGATGCCGGCGCACACGCCGACGGGCTCACGGCGCACGATGGCGTTGCCCAGCAGGCCGGTGCGGGTCTGTTCGAAGGGGTACTCGCGCACGACCGTGGCGAACTGGTCGAGGATGGCGGTGGCGGCGTACACCTGGCCCATCTGCGAGAAGACGAACGGGGCGCCGTTCTGCTGGGTGATCAGCGTGGCGAACTCGTCCATGCGGGCGGTGATGCCCGCCGAGACCTTGGAGATGATGTCGGCGCGCTCGTCGGGCGTGGTGTTGCGCCACGGGCCCAGCTCGAAGGCGTCCTTGGCGGCCTGTACCGCGGCATCCATGTCGGCGGTCGTCGAGACAGGGACCTGGCCGACCAGCTCCTCGGTGGCGGGGGAGAAGACATCGAGCGTCTCGGTGCCCGACGGCTCGACCCACTTGCCACCGATGTAGAACTTGTCGAAGTTGCTCATGCTGTGGACCCCCTGAGATCCGTGGTGCAGCGATGCTGCTGCGGTGGTTGGTTGCCTGCGGTGAGGTGGTGGTCGCGGCCCGGGTGAGCCGCTCGGACCGGAACTCCCCGAACCCGACGAGATCGGGGTGAGCTGGCGATTGGTTGAGAGCTAGCCGTCGGCCCGATGGGTGCCGGCTTCGGCCAGCTCCTTGGCCCACGGGTAGTCGGGCTTGCCGCTGGGTGATCGGACGATCTCGTCGACGAGGTGGAGCTCTTTGGGCACCTTATAGGCGGCCACGAAGTTCCGTGTGTGCGGGTCGAGCTCGGCGAGCGTGGGCGTGTGGCCCTCGCGGGGTTGCACGACGGCGGTGACTTTCTGCCCCCAGCGTTCATCGGCGATGCCGACCACCACGCAGTCGAACACGCTTTCGTGGGCCTTGAGGGCTTGTTCGACCTCTTCGGGGTACACCTTCTCGCCGCCGGTGTTGATGCACACCGAGCCGCGGCCGAGGAGTGTGATGTTGCCGTCGGCGCCGATGGTGGCGAAGTCGCCGGGCATGGCGTAGCGCTTGCCGTCCTTGGCGATGACGAAGGTGAGGGCCGTCTTGGCCTCGTCCTTGTAGTAGCCGAGCGGGATGTTGCCGCCCCGGCCGACCATGCCGATGGTGTCCGAGCCGGCTTCGACGATGTTGAGGTCTTCGTCGAGCACGACCGTGTCGCGGCTCGGGTTGACCGTCGGGCCACCGGCGTTCATGGCGGTGTTGCCCTTCCCCACGGCGATGATGCCGTTCATGCCCGATTCGGTGGAGCCCACCGAGTCGGTCAGCACCAGGTTGGGGAACCGTTCGAGGAACTGGTCCTTGACCGATGGCGAGAACACGGCGGCCGTGGAGCTGACCGACAGGACGCACGACAGGTCGAGCTCCTCGCCGGCGGCGTCCAGCTCGTGGAGCGCCTCGATCATCGGACGACCCATGGCGTCGCCCACGATGAGGATGGCGTTGACCCGCTCCCGGTCGATGATGCGCCACACCTCGGCGGCGTCGAACTTGGGGACGAGCACGTTGAGGTTGCCCTGGAAGAGCTGCATGAGCGTGCCGATGAACGCCGCGCCGTGCATGAGCGGCGGTGTGTTCATCATGATGATCTGGCCACCGGCGGCCGCGGCGTTGCGGGCGTGGTGGTGGTCGTCGGGGACCCGCTCCTTGGTGAAGGGGTCGATGCCACCGGCGAGGGCGAAGAAGATGTCCTCGGAACGCCACATGACGCCCTTGGGCATGCCGGTGGTCCCGCCGGTGTAGATGATGATCTGGTCGTCGGGGGAGCGCTCGGCGAAGTCGCGTTCGGGCGAGCCGTTCTCGAGCGCCTTGGAGAAGGGTGTGGCGTCGAGGCCGCTCTGGTCGGCACCCGAGCCGTCCTCGATCATCACCAGGGTCTTGAGCAGCGGCAGGTCGCCCTTGACCGCGGCGACGCGCGGGCCGAACTCCTCGGAGTAGATGAGCCCCTTGAGGTCGGCGTTGTCGAAGAGGTAGGACAGCTCGGCCTCGACGTAGCGGTAATTGATGTTCACCGGGACGGCCCGGACCTTGAGGATGGCCAGGAGGCCCTCCATCCACTCGATCGAGTTGAGGCCGTAGATGCCCACGTGGTCACCCGGTTCGATGCCCTCCGCGATGAGGTGGTGGGCGAGGCGGTTGGACCGCGCATCGAGCTCCCCGTAGGTGCGGTGCGCGTCGCCGCAGATGATGGCGGTCTTGTCGGTGACGGCGTCGACGGCGTACTCGAACATGTCCGCTGCGTTGTAGGCCATACGTCACAGTAGAACACGTTCCATCGCGGGCATCAAACGGCAGCGATCCGCTTCCTGTCCGTTGAACGACTGTTTGGGAACGGTCGTTCGCAACCCCGTCCGGAGGTGCTGTCAGCTGGGTCCGGGGGCCGTGTCGCCGACGGCTTCGGGTCCGTCGCCCGGGGTGTCGCCCGGGGTGTCTCCTGGGGTGCTGCCTGGATCGGCGTCTGGAACCGGATCGGCGGCTGGGCTGTCGCCTGGAGCTGGATCGGAGCCGAGATCACGTGCCTCCGCGTCGGCGAGGAGCTCGGCGAACGCGGCGGGAACGGCATCGGCCAGCTCCCAGATGTCGGCGATGACCGACGTCGCGGCCATGAAGCCGAAGTCGACGTGATCTCGGTAGCTGAGCACGGTCAGGTTCAACCCGGCACCTTCCATCACCGGTCCCATGGGGAAGGCCCGCTCCATGACAGCGCCGCCCAGGTAGACCGGGAACGGCGGGCCGGGGATGTTGGACAGGACCATGCTGATGACCGGACGGGGGAGCAGCCCCAGGAGGCCTCGGTTGCTCACGAAGGTGCTGAGCACAGAGCTGGCGAACGGATCGGCCACCTCGGCCCAGTCGCCGAGGGTCGTGCCGCCGAGGACGTCGTGCTCCCACTTGGCGGCTGACGCCGTGGCCTTCGTCGTCTCGATGACCTCGGCCGGGTCGGCCAGCTCGGCGTGCACCGGGCTGAACATGATCGACACCTTGTTCGCTCCGGCTTCGCTCGACCCTGGAGCGTCGTGCTTCGACCGGACCGACACGGGGCAGGCGGCGAGCAGCGGCCGGTCGGGCAGGTCGTCGTGGGTCGCGAGGTACCGGCGGGTGGCGAGCGCCGTCGTCGCGAGCAGCACGTCGTTCACCGTGGCGCCGTGCACGTCCTTGACCCGTTTGATCTCGTCGATGGACAGCCGGGCGAACGCCACGCTGCGGTCGCCGGTGAGGGACCCGTTGAGGACGGTCGTCGGCGGCTGGAACGGCGTTCCCCCCGCCGGTCCGTCGGCCACCCGACGGAAGCGCCGGATGCTGCCCACCGCCTCACCGGTTCGCCGGATGAGCCCAGGGACGTTGACCAGCGACTTGAGCCGATCGGCGCCGGCCTCGCCGACCATCACCCACTGGTCGGGTGCGATCTCGGGCTCGTAGGGCGGCGGAGGCTCCTGTGGGGGAGGGTCGGCCTCGAGGTCGAAGAAGATGGGCATGAGCTCGGCGGCGGCCGCACCGTCCATCGCCGAGTGGTGGATCTTGGCGACGATGCCGATGCGCCCGTCGGCGAGCCCTTCGATGACCCACATCTCCCAGAGCGGGCGGGTGCGGGGGAGCTGGGTCGATGCGATGTGCCCCGTGAGGTCGGCGAGCTCGTGCTCACCGCCGGGATCGGGGAGGGCCGCCCGGTGGACGTGGTTCGTGATGTCGAAGTGGGGATCGTCGATCCACACCGGATGGCTGATGTGAAGCGGCACGTCGACGACGAGCTTGCGGAACGGCGGAACCAGGTGGACTCGCGAGGCGATCGCATCTCGAATGCGCTCGAACGAGTAGCCCCCGGACATCGTCGACGGGTCGAGCACGGCGGTGAGGGCCACGTGGGTGTGCACCCCGGGTGATTCGACGTAGAGGAAGAAGGCGTCCAAGCCCGAGAGCCGCTGCACGCCCCGAGTCTGGCGCGTCTGGCGCCAAACTTCCCGAAATTGGCGGAGAGCTCGGTGGATGTCACGGAGATGTCCGCCAATTTGGGAGGGTGGTCGGGCGGTTCGGGCACAATGGACCGATGCTCGTCGCCTGGCTCTTCCTCGCCCTCAGCGTCATGGCCGGGATCCTGATCCTCAACGCCTTCCGGCCCACCCGGCGGAGCAAGGTGCTGTTCGTCCCCAGCTTCTTCGCGTCGTGGCTCACCATCGAGCTGTCGTGGCTGCACCTGATCACCGAGGTCGTCGGCGTGGCGATCTTCGTCAACCTCGATGTGCTGGAGCACCCCACCGGCTGGATCGCGCTGGCGATCTGCGCGGTGAACTTCGTCGGACTCGTCATCCTCGTGGTGCGCAGCCGGAAGACGACCGCGCTGGCGCTCGCCGCGCTCGGCGAGGTCGACGACGCCCCGGTGGAGGTCGACAAGGGCCGCATCCGCAAGATCCGCAACCTCACCTATCGACGGGTCGCAGGACGCGAGATGAAGCTCGACGTCACGCTCCCTCGCGCCGACGCCGCACCACGACAGCTGCGGCCCGCGGTCCTCCAGGTGCACGGCGGCGCGTGGATCATCGGCGACAAACGTGAGCAGGGCCTGCCGCTGCTCAAGTACCTCGCTGAACGTGGATGGGTCGGGTTCAACGCCAACTACCGGCTGAGCCCGGGCGCCACCTGGCCCGACCACCTCGTCGACATCAAGTACGCCCTCGCGTGGATCCGCGAGCACGCCGAGGAGTACCACGTCGACCCCAACTTCATCGTGATCACCGGCGGCTCGGCCGGTGGCCACATCGCGGCGATGATGGCGCTCACCGCCAACGACCCTGAGCTGCAGCCCGGCATCGAGGATGCGGACACGTCGGTTCAGGTCGCTGTCCCGCTCTACGGCGTCTACGACTTCACGAACCGCCAGAACGTCATGCCGCCCGAGTTCCTGCCCTGGATCCTCGAGCCGATGGTCGTCAAGGAGTTCTTCGCCGAGCGACCCGAGGCGTTTGCCGCGGCATCGCCGCTGGACCACGTCAGCGCCGACGCCCCGCCGTTCCTCATCATCCACGGAGACAACGACACGCTCGCCCCGGTGCAGGACGCCCGGCTGATGGCCAAGCTCCTCGGCGAGACGTCCGAGTCGGCAGTGCACTACCTCGAGCTGCACGGCGCGCAGCACGCCTTCGACATCTTCTCCTCGCAGCGTTCCCGCCGGACCATCGTCGCCATCCATCGGTATCTCACGGCCATCCACGCCCAGTACGCCGCGGGAGTCCCCATCAGCGACATCGAGCCCCCGGACGCCGCCACGCCCGACGCCGCGGTGCACGTCGAGTCGGCCGACGACGTCGGCGATGTCGACACGCCGGTCGAAGGTCCCGGCGAGCGCGTCAGCTGACCGACGGTCCCGAGGTCGTCGCGGCGACCGGGGTGGGGCCATGGCGAGCATCCTTGTCGCTCAGCGGCGGCAGCCCTACCCTTCGCCTCGCTGGGCAGTGTGGGCCTGACAGGGGGAACGCAATGGGAGTTGCACGTCGTGGCGGCATCGGCCGTCTGACCGTCGGCGTCGCCATCGTGGCGGCGCTTGCCGCCGGCGCCACGGCCTGTGGTGAATCCGGTCCCGGCGCCGACCCGGACAGCACGAGCGCGACGACCGATGTGGCTCTCGTGCGCGAGCCCCCCTCGGCGCCGGTCTCGGGCGGCACCCTGCGGTTCGGGCTCGGGGCCGAGACCAACTCGGGCTGGGACCCGATGTCGAGCACGTGGTCGTCGTCGGGCACCATCGTCAGCCGGGCGGTCTTCGACCGGCTGACGATCATCGACGAGGACGAGGAAGCGCAACCCTTCCTCGCCGAGTCGCTCACGCCGAACGACGACTTCACCCGGTGGGACATCCGACTCCGCTCCGGCATCGCGTTCCACAACGGCGAGGTGCTCGATGCCGACGCGCTCAAGCTGAACCTCGATCGCCTTCCTCAGTCGGTGCTCCTCGTCGACTACCAGGCGATCGCGGACGTGGAGGTGCTCGATCCCCTCGCGGTGCGCGTCCAGCTCTCCAAGCCGTGGTCGACCCTGCCGTACTCGCTGTCCTCCCAGGCCGGCGTCATCGTGGCACCCGAGCAGATCCGTTCGGCGACGCCGTCGGCTGACCCCATCGGCACGGGCCCGTTCGTGTTCGAGAGCTGGGAGCGCGACCGCGTGCTCACCGTCAACCGCAACCCCGACTACTGGCGTTCGGACACGAACGGCGTGCAGCTCCCGTACCTCGACCGCATCGAGTTCTCGGTCCTGGCCGACCCCACATCGCGCACCGCGACGATGGACCAGGGAGGAGTGGACGTGGTCGAGTCGTTCGACCCGACCATGATCTCTCACTTCGCCGGGGAGGCCGAGCAGGGCAAGGTCCAGATGTACTCCAACGCGTTCGATGAGGCCGCAGTGCAGTTCGTCGGGTTCAACACCACCACGGCGCCCTTCGACGACCTCCTCGCTCGTCGCCTCGTCGTCGCCGCATGGGACAAGGAGCAGACCGCCGAATCGGTCTACCTCGGCCTGTTCCCGCCCGCCGAAGGACTGTTCGGCCCCAACTCGGCGTACCGCGCCGGTGAGCCGGCCCCGGGCTTCGACCCGGAGCTCGCCCGATCCCTCTCGGCCGAGTACCAGGCGGTGTACGGGCACCCGTTGCGGTTCACGCTGAACCTGCCCTCGACAGCAGAGTTCCGGGCCGTCGGCGAGCTCGCCCAGGAGCAGGTGCGGGCCTTCGGCATCGAGATGGAGATCAACCTCCTCAAGGAAGCCGACCTGATCAGCAACGCGCTGCTCGGCACGTACGAGGCCTCCGGGCTGGTCACCTTCGGCGAACCGTGGATCGACTCGATCTGGATCGCGAGCAACACGGTCGCCCCCGTCGGTCAGCTGGCGCTCAACTTCTCCCGCTACGCCGACCCCGAGATCCAGCAGGCACTCGACACGATCCGCACCACCACCGACCGTGGCGAGCAGGTCGAGCAGTGGGGCATCATCCAGAACCGGGTGAACGCGAACCAGAACGTCACCTTCGTGCTGCGGAACCGCTCGGCCATCATCTACGCCAACGACGTGTTCGGATTCCAGACGACGCTTCCGACCGGCCAGCTCTCCCGGCGGACCACGGCCCCGTACCTGACGGAAACCTGGATGGCCGGCTAGGCGAGGCGCGGCGCGGCTCGAGATGCTCCGCTCGACTCGCCCGTCGCCGAGCGAGCCGGCGTTGTTCCCGTCGGCGCCCAGCTCGCCCGATCCGACGACGGCGGGCAGTGGTGGCGGTCCCTGGCGGTTCGAGGCGCGCCTGGGCTCGCGACGAACTAGCTTCTCTTCCGAGCTCAGAATTTCGTGAGGCACCCAGGGGAGGGGCCGCACGGTCCAGGGGGTGGGCGATGGCGAAGGTCTCCGAGATCTTGCACATCCGACCCGGCGCGCCCCTCGACGCCGATCCCGATCGCTTCGCGGCCGTGCTCCTCGAGCTGGTCGTCGGGGCAGACGAGGCGGCGACGCAGGCGATGCGCACGATCTGTCGTGAGCTCCCCGTCGTGGTGTGGGCCATCGACAACGCCGGGAGGTTCACCCACTCGTACGGGCGCGGCCTCGCCCGATTCGGTCTGCGCGACGACGAAGGGGTCGGCCTCCACGTCAGCGCCTTCGGTGACACGGGCGCGGCGTACTTCGTCGAGACCGAGGACGGATCGCCCTCGTCGTACGTGGTCGAAGGCCACACCGACGGCGAGCCGTTCTGCTTCCACGTCTACTCGGTCGTCAAGCCGGGGTTCGGGGCCGTGGCCATCGCCATCGACGTCACCGGCGAGGTCAGGGCCGAGCAGGGCCGGCTCGACCTCGAGCGTTCCGAGAAGCGGTTTCGCTTGCTGTCCGAGTCCTCGCCCATCGGCATCATCGTCGTCGACGACCATGGCCGGGTCGAGTACGCGAACCCTGCGGTCGCCGAGCTGGTCGGCCTTCCGCGTGACGCCCTCATCGGTCAGGAGTGGGATCTGCACCTCCACGATTCCGAGCGGGCCCACGTGGCGGGTTCAGCGCAGCGAGCGCTCTCGGGCGGTGACGTCGATCAGATCCCTCATCGCGTGATGCGCCCCGACGGCACGGTGCGATGGGTCCGCAGTCGTCCTGTGGTGCTCGCCGATGCCGGCCAGGGTGAGCGGATCATGGCCACCGTCGCCGACATCACCGAGTCCCTCGTCTCGGCCGAGCGGTTGCGGGAGAGCGACGAGCGCACCCGGGCCATCCTCGAGTCGGCCGCCGAGGGCATCGTCACCTGCGACGAGGGCGGAGCCATCGTCGAGTTCAACGCGGCGGCCGAGCGGATCTTCGGCATCGATTCCGACGTCGCCATCGGCCGCGACGTCCTCGGGCTCATCGCGGTGGCCCACCGGTTAAGGGTCGCGACCGCGATGGGGTCGGCCGAGCCCGTGCTCCGTTCGGACGGCAACCCCGTCATCGAGGTCGAGGTCGTCCGACCGAACGGCACCGCGGTCGCCGTCGAGGCCCGGTTCACCCGCGTGATCACCAGTGCGGGTCCCCTCGTCACGGGCATGATCCACGACATCTCGGAGCGTCGGGAGTTCGAGCGCGCCATCGAGCACCAGGCCACGCACGACCAGATCACCGGGCTTCCGAACCGAGCGCTCTTCCTCGCTCAGCTCCAGAGCGCGTTGAGTCGCGCTGATCTGATCTCGTCGGTGGCGGTGCTGTTCTTCGAGCTCGAGCGCATCGAGGTGGTGGTCGGCAGCTTCGGGCATCGGGCCGCGGACGACGTGCTGCGCGAGGCAGGTCTCCGCCTGCGGTCGGTGCTCGGCCGCTCCTCGACCGTGGCCCGCTTGAGCGGTTCGCAGTTCGTCGCGCTGATCGACGACCGCCCGACGGTCAACGACGTCGTGCTGCTCGCCCAGCAGGCGACCGAGGCACTCGACCGTCCGTTCCGCATCGGTGACGAAGAGGTGTTCTTGTCGTCGCCCGTCGGTATCACGTTCGCTCCCGACGGCAGCGTGGACGGCGAGGCGCTCATCAGCAACGGCGACGTCGCGATGCGACGGGCCAAGGAGCGCTCGGTCCAACGGCTCGAGATCTTCGACGCCGAGATGCGGGCGTTCGTCGAGTCGCGTCACAAGCTCGAGGTCGCGCTGCGCTACGGGATCGACCGCGACGAGTTCGAGCTGCACTACCAACCGGTCGTCAGCATCGACGACGGCAGGCTGCGGGGCTTCGAGGCACTGGCCCGGTGGAACCACCCGGTGCTCGGTCTCCTCCCGCCGGGTGACTTCATCCCGCTGGCCGAGGAGAGCGGGCTCGTCGGGAGCCTCGGAAACCGGCTTCTGCGGTCTGCCTGTGAGCAGCTCGCGGCGTGGCAGCGGATCGACGCCGACATCGTCGTCTCGGTCAACCTGTCCGGCTACCAGCTCGGCGAATCCGACCTCGTCGAGCGCGTCGAACAGCACCTGTCCGACACGGGCGCCGACCCGGCCGGTCTGCACCTCGAGATCACCGAGTCCATCCTCCTGCGAGATGTCGACTCGGCGACGTCGGTCCTCGAACGACTCAAGCTCATCGGCACCGGTCTGAGCCTCGACGACTTCGGCACGGGCTACTCCTCGTTGACCTACCTCTGCCGCTTCCCGATCGATGTCGTCAAGATCGATCGCAGCTTCATCTCGCAGATGGGGACGACGGGGCGTGACGCGTCGATCGTGACGATGATCGTGGGCATGGCGCACACCCTCGGGCTCGATGTGGTGGCGGAGGGCGTCGAGACCCAGGGCCAGCTCGACCAGCTCTCCTCGCTCGGTTGCGGCTTGGCTCAGGGCTTCCTGCACGCTCGGCCCGCGCCGCCAGAGATCATCGAGAAGTGGTTCGACGAGCCGTTCGTGACCGCCGGACCGGGCTGACAGGCCAATCGCGGCTCACCGGCCGATGGCGGCTCACCGGCCGATGGCGGCGAACCCGTCGGTCGGGCGATGTCCAGCCGACGGTGGTCGGGAACTACCCTCCTGGCGGTGATCCGCCACCCTTCCCCCGCTCGACGTTGCCGAGCTGTCGTCGCGATCGCCGCGGCCGCGATCGCCGTGGTGACAGGGTGCGGGAGCAGTGGGGGATCGTCAGCCGATCTCGCGCTGGCGGACTGGCAGAGCCAGGCCGAGGCGGTGTGCCAGTCGGTGCGTCAGGAGGCCGCCGCCGACCAGCCGGTGACCGGGGCGGGCAACCCGGCCGTGCCGATCCGGGCGCGTGCCGTCGCCATCGACCGTGCCGCCGATCGGCTCAGCAACCTCGGCGAGCCCGACGAGAGCGGCGATGAGGTGCAGGACCTCCTCGATGCCATGGGTCGACAGGTCGAGGCGCTCAACCACCTCGCAGATGCGCTGCTGGCCGATCCCACCGCGACCTCGGGCACTGCCGGGGCGGCGGTCACCGTGGAGACCGACAAGGTCGACGCCGCGGCGACCGAGCTGGGCGTGCCGTCCTGCACGAGCGAGGCGAGCACCGACCCCACCGCGGCGACGCCGTCGTCGGACGATCCGAGCGGCGGATTCGGAGACCAAGGCCAGACACAGGAAGGCTGACGGGCTCCGTTCCGGCATCTGGGGCGGAGCGAGGTCGCAGCTGATGCGGGTGTGGATCCTGGGTCGTGCTCGGACCCGAAGCAAACGTCAGCTCTGGTGGAAGGCAGCGATCCGCTTGGCGAGCTCGATGGGCTGGTCGCCCTGGATGCTGTGGCCGGCGTCGTCCACGGTCTCGATCCGTGCCGTGGGTTGGCGGACTTCGAGCTCGGCGACGTCGCGGTCGTCGACGATGCCGGAACGGCTGCCTCGGAGGAGGTAGATGGGCACGGTCAGCGAGCCGAGGGAGTCCCACAGGTCGGTGAAGCGGGTGTCGAGCGCACCCGCCTGCTCCTCGATGCCGGCGCGTCCGTGCGACAGCAGGTCGTAGCGCCAGACCCAGGTGCCGTCCTCACGGGGGCGGGCGTTGTGCAGCAGCCCCCGGCGCAGCGACGACTCGGACCGGGTCGGGTTGAAGGCCATGGTGCGCTCGAGCAGCGTGTCGAAGCTCTCGAACTCCTCGGGTCCCGCGACGAACGAGATGATCGACTCGGCCTTGTCCTGGTCGACCCCGGGGGTGATGTCGACGAGCACGAGTCGGTCGGCGAGGTCGGGTCGGGTGCTGAGCGCCGACACGGCGGTGAGCCCGCCCAGCGACATCCCGACGAGGGTCGTGGCCGCGGGGGCGAGCGTGTCGATGGCGAGGGCGATGTCGTCGGCCATCTCGTGGGGGAGGTACGCCTTGTCGGCCCGCCAGGCGGAGTGGCCGTGGCCGGGGAGGTCGATGGCGACGGCGGGGAGCCCCAAGGCGAGCAGCGTCGTGTCCCACGTGTGGGCGTTCTGCGCGCCGCCGTGGAGGAACACCGCTTCGGCGGGTGTCGACCCCCACACGAGCGCGCTGAGCTGGTGGCCCGACGGCCCGGTGACGGCGACGCGGCGCACCGTGGCGGTCTCCGCGGTCTCCGCGGCGAGCCCGACCTCGGACGCGTTGTCGGCCAGGAGCGAGAACTCGTCGTAGGTCTCCATCGGGCGAAACCCTACGCGCCGAAGGCGCGACTCGACTCAGCGGGGTGGGCTCAGCGGGCCCGGCGGTGCACGAGCGCGAGCCGCAGGAGCGCGAGGTAGCCGAACACGCCCGCCCAGATCAGCAGGACGCGCAGCGGGAAGTACGACACGAACCTGATCACGACGGTCCAGTAGAGGACGAGCACGACGGCGAACCAGAACGATGGCCAGGGGATCCAGCCGAGCGAACGTCCGCGGCCGCCGAGCAGCGAGATGGGTGCTTCGGGGATGATCCCGACCTCGGGGTCGCCGAGATCGTGAGACGACGCGAGGTGGTAGCGGTAGGCGGCGGGGTCGGTGTAGCGCTGCCCGCACAGCGGGCAGTCGACGTGATCGGCTCGGACCCGACGATCGAGCGGGTTGCCGAACCAGTCGTGGTCGGCGTCGGGGGCATAGCCGAAGTTGCTCCACGACTCGTGCTGCTCCCTCGGCTGCCACTCGGCTCCGGAGCCCGACGACGAGGGGGAGGCGGACGAAGGCGGTGCGGTGAAGCGGGGTCCCTGCGCCCACTCGCGGCGGAGCTGGGCCATGGCCGCGGTGATCGCTCGGGTCTGCTGTTCGGCTCGGGCGACCGCCTCGGCGCCGTCCGCCCAATGCAGGTCGGGATGGCAGCGCCGAAGTCGCTGGAGGTAGGCCGCCTCGATCTCGTCGGGCGTCGCGTGGGGGCTCACCCCCAACAGCTCGTACGGATTCATCTCGACAACGTGCTCGCCATCGTGGGTCGGCTCCCTGCCCTGGATCTCGCCGAGAAAAATACCCGGGTCTGGCGACGCTCGGCTCGGACCTGGGTCAGGATGAGTGCGCCCGGTGCAGGACGTGCCGAGGCGGCAGGTTGCCAACCCCCTGGGAGATGCGATGCAGCTCGGCATGGTCGGACTCGGTCGGATGGGCGCCAACATGGTGCAACGCCTCGTGGCAGACGGTCACACGTGCGTCGTGTACGACGTCGACGCCGGTGCCGTCGCCCGCGTTGCCGGGTCGAGCGATGCGGTCACCGGAGCGGCGAGCCTCGAAGACCTCGTCGCCGGCCTCGACGCCCCTCGAGCTGCGTGGGTGATGGTCCCCGCTGCCTTCACCGGCGACACCGTCGCCGCCCTCGGCGACCTGATGGCAGCCGACGACGTCATCATCGATGGTGGCAACAGCTACTACCACGACGACATCCACCGGGCGCAGGCGCTCGCCCCGAAGGGCGTCCACTACCTCGACGTCGGCACCAGCGGCGGAGTTTTCGGACTCGAGCGGGGATACTGCCTGATGATCGGCGGCGAGGACGCCCCGGTGGCTCGCCTCGATCCGATCTTCCGCTCGCTCGCCCCCGGAGTCGGCGACGTCGACCGCACCCCGGGTCGGTCGGGGGATCCGTCCCCGTCCGAGATGGGGTACCTCCACGCGGGACCGAACGGTGCGGGCCACTTCGTGAAGATGGTGCACAACGGCATCGAGTACGGGCTGATGGCGGCCTATGCCGAGGGCCTCAACATCATCGAGCACGCCGGCGTCGGCAAGCTCGACCACGAGCAGGATGCCGAGACCACGCCGCTGCGCCATCCCGAGTACTACCAGTACGACATCGACGTCGCCGAGGTCGCCGAGGTGTGGCGTCGGGGTTCCGTCGTCGCGTCCTGGCTGCTCGACCTCACGGCGTCGGCGCTCCACGCCGATCCCGGCCTGTCGCAGTTCAGCGGCCGGGTGAGCGACTCGGGGGAAGGTCGGTGGACCGTGCTCGCCGCCGTCGACGAAGGGGTGCCCGCCGAGGTGCTCAGCAGTGCGCTCTTCGCCCGCTTCGCGTCGCGGGGCGAGACCGACTTCGCCGACAAGGTGCTGTCGGCGATGCGCAAGGAGTTCGGCGGTCACGACGAGAAGTCGGGTCCAGCGCTCTCCTCGTGACCGAACGGGTCGTCGCGGGTCACCGATGACGCACCGGTTGCCCGCGGGCAGCGGACGCCCGCGATGCGCAACTGGCACTCGCGATGCGGAAGGTCCGGTGTGGTGGGTCGGTGTGGAAGGTCCGGTGTGGTGGGGTCGGTGTGGTGGTGATGCGAGCCCGCTCGGGTGCTGGGGTACCGTCTCGGGGTCCGAATCTCTCGTGTTCGTGGCGCCTGCGGCGCGGTGGACGACGGGAGCCCGGCCCGGAACCCGCAGTGCCGTCCCGGCCTGCTTCCGCCCTTCGCTGTGACGACCCTCGCTCCTGATCCTGCCCCGGCGCCCACGCGATCGGACTCCGAGAAGCGCCCGTGGCGCGACCTCGTCCGCGAGGGGGTGCCAGCGTTCCTGTTCGGATCCGACGACGACGAGCTGCGCCCCGTCACCCCGCCGCCTCTGCCCGACCCGCACACGAACGCGAGCTGGCCGACGCGCTACTACCTGTTGGTCCTGTCGGTGTTCAGCGGCCTCGTCGGGTCGCTCGTCGTGGCCGGGTCGGCTCCGGTGTGGCGGCTGGCGGCGCCGGGTTGGCGGATCACGGTCCCCGGTATCGCTCACCCCGGTGATTCGACGTTCAGCATCTGGACGTTCCTGATCGGCGTGGTCCTGATCGCGCTGGGTTGGATCGGGCTCATCGGCCGGTCCGAGCGGCAGCGATGGCCCGAGCGTCGGCGCCTCGTGATGGTCCTCGCCGTGCTCGTGCTGTGGGCGACACCGCTCGCGCTGGCACCGCCGTTGCTGAGCAACGATGCGTACAGCTACGCCGCGCAGGGCGAGCTCGCGAGTCGCGGCATCGACCCCACGGCGCACGGACCCGTCTATCTGGGACGGGGCGACTTCCTGTCGCCCGCCGATCCGGTGTGGCGCAACTCTCCTGCGCCGTACGGGCCGGTGTGGATCCAGCTGTCGGAGTGGGCTGTCGACCTGACCGGCCACGACCCGTCCAAAGCCATCTGGGTGTTCCGGGGCCTGGCGGTGCTCGGTGTGGCCATGACCGCGGCGGGTGTCGCGATCATCGCCCGCAGCTACGGCCTGTCGATGGCCACGGCGGTGGCCATCGGTGTGGCCAACCCGCTCGTGCTGCTGCACCTGGTCGGCGGCAGCCACAACGACGCGCTCATGCTCGGGTTCTTGTCGGTGGGCCTCGCGGCGGTCCGGTGCCATCGCCGATGGCTCGGCGTGGTCCTGCTGGCCATGGCCATGGCCATCAAGCTCCCGGCGGGAGCGGGACTCCTGTTCGTAGGGTGGGTGTGGTCGGGCACGTCGGGTGTCACGTTCTGGCGGCGGGTCCGTGACACCGCCATGGTGTGCGTCGCGGGCGGGATGCTCGTCGCGGTCCTGTGCCAGCTCGTCGGGGTCGGCATCGGATGGATCACCGCGCTCTCCGGGACGGGCAAGGTCCTGTCCACGTTCTCGCTCACCACGAAGCTGGGTTTCGTGTCGGCCGATGTTCTTCGCAGCGCGGGCCTCCCGGTCAGCGAGACCTTCGTCGTTGGGCTCGTGCGCACCGGTGGTCTGCTGCTGTCCGTGCTGCTGTCCGTCTTCATCTTGTTCCGGTCGCCGCGCCTGGGGCTGGTGCGCTCGGTGGGCCTCGTGATGTTCATCGTGATCCTGCTGGGTCCGGTGCTCTGGCCCTGGTACATGCCGGCCGGCTTCGCCCTGCTCGCGGCGAGCGGGCTCGGTCGCTACCGGCCGTCGTACCTCGTCGTGACGTTCGCGCTGTGCCTGCTGGTGTGGCCGACCAGCGTGGCGCCGGTGATCGACCTGTACCACTACCAGCATCTGCTCGGCCTCGGTGTGGTGTTCCTCATCGGCAGTTCGGCCTACGGTGCGCAGCGCCTCGCGGAGTGGCGCCACGATCGACGCCTTTCCCGTCACGCCGCGGTGCTGGCCAGCCTCCCGCCGCTGCCGTCGGCCTCCGTCGCACCCACGTCCTGAACCCCGAGAACTGCCTTTCTGGCGTGCATCTTGATCGGCGTTCGCGTCAAATCCACGCAATTTGGGTCGGTTGGGGGTCCGTGTAAGGTGCCGCCCGTGCCAGTCGCCAAGTCGGAGCCTCCGAGTCGCCCATGCCCGTGCGACCTCTCTCCCGCTTCGGCGCGCGCCTTCGCGCTGCTGCTGCCTCTGACGTAGCCGGCCTGCGCCAGGCCCTTGCCGCGCTCCTGGTGTCGTCGTGCGGCGATCTCCTCGCCGGTCTGACGCTCGGCGCGATCACCGGCACGCTCGAGGCGCTTCCCGGGCTCCTCGTCCTCGTCCCCGCCGCCATCGGCATGCGCGGCAACATCTTCGGTGCGCTCGGAAGCCGCCTCGGGACCTCCATCCACACCGGCACCTTCCGCCTCTCGACCCGTCGCGACACCGTCGTCGGGCAGAACCTCGCCTCGGCGGTGGTGCTGACCCTCTTCATCTCGGCCGCGTTGGCGGTGTTGGCCAAGGCGATCGCGGGTCTGTTCGGCGTGGCCGACACCATCTCGCTGGCCGACTTCATGGTGATCTCGGTGCTGGGCGGGGTCCTCTCGTCGATCGTGGTGCTCGCCCTGACCCTGGGGGTGGCCGCGCTGTCCGTGCGTCGAGGCTGGGACATGGACAACGTGGCCGCGCCGCTCGTCACCGCCGCGGGCGACATGGTCACCCTCCCGTCGCTGTTCCTCGCGACGTTCCTCGTCGGATTCGGCGGGGTGACCGTGGCGATCGCCGTGGTCTGCGCGCTCGTCGCGACCATCGCCATCGTGTTGGGCTGGCGCAGCCGTCACGAGCTGGCCCGGCGCATCACCCGCGAGTCGCTCCCAGTGCTGCTCGTCGCCGGCGCGGTCGACATCGTGGCCGGCCTAACCATCGAGCACCAGCTCGAGGCGTTCCTCGCCTTTCCGGCGCTGCTCGTCATGGTGCCACCCTTCCTCGAAGACACGGGGGCCCTGGGCGGCGTCCTGTCGAGTCGGCTCAACTCGAAGCTGCACCTCGGTGTCATCGAACCCCGGACGACGCCTCAGAGGGCGGCGAGGGACGACTTCGCGATCATCGCCATCCTCGCCGTGCCCGTGTTCACCCTCGTGGCCCTGTCGTCCGAGCTCGCCGCGCTCCTGTTCGGCTACGAGAGCCCCGGTGTGCTCCAGATGGTGGGCATCGCGCTCATCGGTGGTGCCATCTCCACCGCCGTCGCCATCGTGGTGGCGTACTACGGGAGCATCGTCACCTATCGGCTGGGTCTCGATCCGGACAACTACGGCATCCCGCTCCTCACCTCCACGATGGATCTGGTGGGGGCCATCTCCCTGATCATCGGCATCGTCCTCGTGGGTGTCGCCTAGCCGCCGGAGCGGTGTCGCCGCGGGCATGCTCCTGTGGTTCAGGCGGAAGGGCCGGCCGTGATCTCCCGTCGGTCGGCGAGCTGCCGGTAGCAGGCCACGAGGAGTCCCACGAGCGCGATGTTGCGGAGCAGCACCAGCACGGCGGGCAGGACCGCGTGGTCGAGGACCATCCAGCGGATCATGCCAAACTCGAACGTGGTCAGCGCGACGATCGCGAGGATCAACCCGCCGATCATCAGGCCGAATCGGCGATCGGACGAGCCGACGGTGACGATGGCCGCGAAGGGCAGCAACCACAGCACGTACTGGGGCGAGATGATGGACGCGAACACGAGGAGCGCGGTCACCGAGGCCAGCGGGGCGAGGCCGAACGCGGCGGTGTCGTCGTCCCGGTGGCGCTGATCGGTCCACCACCAGGCGAGCGCCACGAGTGCGAAGCTGGCCAGCGTGAGGCCCCAGCGGAGCAGGTCGGGCACCTCGACGGCGGTCCGCCATGCGCCGCCCTCGACGTGCGCGGCACCGGGGTCGAGCAGGAAGAGGACGTTGCCGGGAAGCGACTCGATCTGCCAGCCCTTCGACCCGCGGAAGCTGAAGACCTGCCCGATGCCCGATGTTCCGGCCCACAAGACCCACGCCATCGTGCCGAGCACGCCGGTCAGGACCCACGCGCCGAGGGCGCGGAACTGACGCCGCGTCGCGAAGAGGGGAGCAACGGCGACGGGCCAGAATTTGGCGAACACCGCGGTGGCCGCGACGACGCCGGCGAGGATCTGATGGCTGCGCTTGGCCAGGACCATCGCCGCGACCACGAGGAACACGGGCACGAGGTCGGTGCGCACCCAGGGGAACGGGAAGAACACGGCGGGGGTCCCGAGGATCAGGTAGGCGAGCATCGCCCGACGCGACCATCCCCAGGCGAGCAGCCCCGCCGTCGCCAACTCGAGCGCGAGCTGGCTGGCGGCGAGCCGGACGGCGGTGTCCCACGTGGTGGGCCCGTCGATCGCGTAGATGACCCCGATGATGACGGGTGGGTACTCCGTGTCGAAGTCCCGGTAGGGGGTGCCCGGGCTGTCGTGGATCTCCTCGTAGCGCTTGGTGTCGCCGCCCAGCACGCTGCCGGGCCGGTCGATGCCGTCCGCGAAGAGGTACCCGACGGCGGCCAGCCGGACGGCGACGAGGGCGATCAGGATCACGATCACCCACGCGGTCCGGGGCGAGGAGGTTCTTGATGGGGTCACGCGGTGAGGCGACAGGTGGGAGGTGGTCAGGCGGCGACGCAACGGCGGTCAGGCCACGGCGGTCCGGACGCGGCACTGCGGCCACGGCAGTCCGGTGCGGTGGTCATGTGAGCGCGCGTGCCAAGCGGACAGTCTCGCGGTTGCGCAGCGCCACGTTGACCTCGAGGCGCTCGAGGTGCTGTGCGAGCTGGCGGTCGCCCTGGGGCACGTCGTGCTCCTCGAAGAAGGTGAACACCGACGGTGCCACCTGCGGCATCGACAGGGCCCGGATGCCTTCGAGCATCCGCACGATGCTGTTGGACGGGAACCGCTCGTTCAGCGCGTCCCAGTTCTCCATGACGAAGATCCAGGCCTGCCCGGCGTGCTCGCGGTTCCACAGGACCCGACGAACGAGGTAGGGCGCGTCCTGGCTGCGGATCTCGTCGGTCAGGCACAGCTCGAGTGCCCGCTCGACGAGCTCCTCCTCGTCGAAGTCGGCCAGGGCCGACTGGTAGCGCTGCTCCTCTTGGGGATTGCTCGCCGCCTTGGCCCGGGCGAGGAAGTCGTCGAAGTCCGCCTCGCCGCCGCTGGCCGCGATGACCGCGATGGACGCGGCGAACAGCGCGGGGTCGACGGCGTCGACATCGGCGGAGCCCCGCGCGAACAGGTCGCGCGCCCGGACGCGGATGTCCTCGTCGACCGCGACGGTGCCGAGCGCCTGGAACAGGGCGCCCCGCAGGCTGCGGTCGCGGTCGGTGTCGTCGGTCGACGGGGTGATCCCGAGGCGATCGAAGGGCTGGCGCAGCAGGGTGCGCACCCGGTTCTGGAACGCGACGCGGGCGTCGCTGTCGTCGGTCGCGGCGTCGCGGGGGTACTCGCCATCGTCGAGGATCCGGTCGAGCGAACCGATGCTGGCGATGATGCGCTGCCACACCGAGAGGTCGGTCTCGTCGTCGAAGCCCTCGATGAGCTCGAGGAAGTCCTCGGCGGTCATGGCGTCGGCCAGCACGGCCGACCAGGCGTCGTCGACGAAGCTGTAGCGCTCGATGGGCGAGAGGATCTCCTGGGCTCGGTTCGCCACCGCTTCGCGCAGCGCGGAGGCATAGCGCACCCGGTAGAAGCCGGTGCTCTCCGTGTTGACGAAGACCCACTCGAGAGGTTCGAACAGCTCGATGTCGTGGGTCTCCTCTTCGACGAGGATCCGCTCGACGCTGACCGCGTCACCCCCGTTCGCTTCGCCGTTGCCTCCGTCGGTCTCGCCGTCGATCGGCTTGCCGTCGGCCGTGGCGCCGGGGTAGCCGACGGTGAGCAGCACCGGAACCGACCAGCGCTCGCCCTCGATCGTCGACGGGTCGGCGTCGCCCTCGATGTCGTCGGCGTAGGCGAACCGCTGCTGGCTGAGGCGCAGGGTGTCGCCGTCGTTCGCCGTCTCGACGCTGATGAGGGGGTAGCCGCCCTGGAATATCCACGAGTCCATGATCCGACGGACCGGCTCGCCGCTGGCGGCCTCGATGGCGTCCCACAGGTCGGTGGTCTCGGTGTTGCCGTAGGCGTGCTCGGCCAGGTAGCTGCGGATCCCCTCACGGAACACGTCGGCACCGAGGTACTGCTCGAGCATCCGAACCACCGCGGCGCCCTTCTCGTAGGTGAGGATGTCGAACATCCCCTCGGCCTCGTCGGGTGACACGACCGGGAACTCGATGGGACGGGTGGTGCCGAGCGAGTCGACGTCGAACGCCGCGGTGCGCGACAGGCCGAAGGTGGACCAGCGGTCCCATTCGGGGCGAAAGGCGTCGGTGGCGAGCATCTCCATGAACGTGGCGAAGGCTTCGTTCAGCCAGATGCCGTTCCACCACTTCATGGTGACCAGGTCGCCGAACCACATGTGGGCGAGCTCGTGGGTGATGACGTCGGTGACCCGTTGGAGCTCGTCCTGGGTGACCGTGTCGGGGTCGACGAGCAGGGCGACCTCGCGGAAGGTCACGCAGCCGAGGTTCTCCATGGCCCCGAACGCGAAGTCGGGCACGGCGACCAGGTCGAGCTTGTCGCCCGGATAGGGGATGCCGTAGTAGTCGGCGAAGAAGTCGAGCGTGAAGGCGCCGACCTCGAGCGCCCACGCGGTGAGATGGCCCTTGCCCCGCGGGTACACGATGCGCAGCGGGGTGCCACCCGCGTCGACCGGCTCGGTGATGTCGAGCGGACCGACGACGAAGGCCACCAGGTAGGTGGACATCTTCATGGTGTCGGCGAAGAGCACCTCGACTTTGCCGTCGGAGCGGATCGTCCGGCTGACCTCGGCCGCGTTCGACACGGCAGTGAGCTCGGCGGGCACCACGAGGATGATGCTGAACACGGCTTTGAGCTCGGGTTCGTCCCAGCACGGGAACGCCCGACGGGCGTCGGTTGCCTCGAACTGGGTGGTGGCGATGGTCTGCTCGACGCCGTCGGTGTCGGTGAACGTGCTGCGGTAGAAGCCGTGCAGCTTGTCGTTGAGGATGCCGGTGAACGCGGTGTGCAGGGTCCACATGCCCGGGGTGGCTTCGATGCCGAACTCGAGCGTGAGCCGCTCGGTGGCCTCGTCGAGCACGAGGTTCTCGCGCTCGTAGCGGTTGCCATCGGCGTCTTCGAGCCACGCGGTGGTGATGTCGAGCTCGATGGCGTTGAGCACGAACGTGTTGGTGGTCTCGAGCACGTCGAGGGTGGCCACCGACGTGCCGACGAACGTGGCCTCGTCGAGATCGGGTTCGATCATGATCTCGTACCGGCTCGGCAGCACGTTCTTCGGGAGGCGGTACGGGTCCGCGGCGTCAGCGGGGGAGAGACTCGAGGCGTCGGTCATGGCGGGGACCTTACCGGCGCGCTCCGCCCCGGAGCGTCGCAAGTGGCCGCCCGTGGTCGGTGGTCGCCCGTGGTCGGGCTCGGTGGGTAGGGTCGTCCGGCTGTCGAGCGAAGGAGCCGGGACGAACCTATGGCGCAGATCACCGAGAAGACCTACGACGTCGTGGCCGTCGGCAACGCGATCGTCGACGTCATCGCACGGACCGGCGACGACTTCATCGACCGGCACGGCATGGTCAAGGGGTCGATGGCGCTCGTCGAGCCCGACGCCGCCCACGCCATCTACGGCGACATGCCGCCGGCCACCGAGGTGTCGGGCGGCAGCGCGGCCAACACCGTGGCCGCCATGGCCTCGCTCGGCGGCTCGGTCGCGTTCATCGGTCAGGTCGCCACCGACGAGCTCGGCGAGGTCTTCTCCCACGACGTGCGCGCCGCCGGCGTGGCCTTCGATCCGGTGCGCACTCTCGACGATCCCCTCGGCACGGCCCGCTGCCTGGTGCTCGTCACCCCCGACGCCCAACGCACGATGAACACGTACCTGGGCGTGGCCGGCCTCATCGAGCCCGACGACGTCGACGAGGCGCTCGTCGCTGCAGCTCAGGTCGTCTACTGCGAGGGCTACCTGTGGGACCGCCCGCTCACCAAGGCCGCCATCGTCAAGGCGATGGAGGTCGCCCACGCCAGCGGGGGCAAGGTGTCCTTCACGCTGTCCGATGCGTTCTGCGTCGATCGTCATCGGGCCGAGTTCCTCGACCTGGTGCACGACCACATCGACGTGCTGTTCGCCAACGAGGCCGAGATCCTCTCGCTCTACGAGACCGACGACTGGTTGGTGGCCGCCGATCGGGTGGCCGGTCATGCCGCGGTGTGCTGCCTCACGCGCAGCGAGCACGGCTCGGTGATCATCGCCGGTGACGAGCGCATCGAGGTTCCCGCCGTGCCAGTCGACGCGGTCGTCGACACGACCGGAGCGGGCGACCTGTACGCGGGCGGGTTCTTGTTCGGCTACACCCACGACCTCGGCCTGAAGCGCTCGGCCGAGCTCGGCTCGCTCGCCGCGGCCGAGGTCATCTCCCACATCGGTGCCCGCCCGCAGGTGTCGCTCGCCCAGCTCGCCAAGGACGCCGGGCTGCTCTGAGCGTCTGTCCGGGAACGTTCTCGGCTGATCTTGATCTCTCGGACTTCTGACGCAGCGTCGCTGTGCGGGAGAGATCGGACCAGGCGTCCGCAGGTCCGGTCAGGCGTCCGCAGGTCCGGTCAGGCGTCGGCAGGTCCGGTCAGGCGTCGGCAGGTCCGGTCAGGCGCATGCGGGCCTGGCGGGTGGCTCTCCGTTGCGGCGAAGGGGCCGACCCGCCAGGCCCGCGATGGGGGATTCGCGTGGAGCTCGGTCAGCTCCAGAGCGCGCGCCAGGCCTCCAGGTCGGCGTGGAGGTCCGACGGGGTGGCGTCGATCGAGGTCATCACGTCGGCGACGTAGTCGAACACGCCGACGGTGACCGCTCGATGGCTGTCGGTTCCCGCGACCAGCCGGACGCCCGCGTCGGCGAGGACGAGCGCGACGCGCGCCGAGGGGCAGTGCCAGCGTTCGCTGATCTCGACCGCGACGCCGGCCGCGGCGAGGCCTTCGGCGAGGCGGTCAACCTCGTTCGCGGGGATCTCCTGTTCGGATATGCCGATCTTGGGTAGGCACGAGAACAGGTGGGCGATCTGGATGCGTGGGCTGCTCACCGCCGCGCCGAGCAGCGCGTCGACGAGGTCGGCGATGACCTCGTGGCGGTCGACCTGGCCGGCGATCACCGCAGCCCGCATCTCGATCGGCGACCGCAGGCCGTGCCGGGACGGCACGAGGTGGTCGGCGACGAGGATCATGTCGATGCCCGTGACATCGTGGGGCAGGTCGAGCGTGCCGTTCACATCGAGGAGCTTCGCCTCGACGCCCGACAGCAGGTCGAGCTCGGTCATGTCCCGATACCAGGCGACCTCCTCGGCCCACAGCGGTACCCAGGCGTCGCCGGCGTTGACGTGTTCGACCATGGCGAGCGACGTGATGCCGGCGTTCGACGCGGCGATCAGGTTCTCGACGGGGTGGGCCTTGCCGTCTGACCACGTCGAGTGCACGTGCAGGTCGTGGCGCAGTCGCGTCATGTCAGCACCCCCCGGTCGGTCCGCGGGACCGCCCGTTCGATCGAGCGGACCAGCGCGGGTGCCATCAGCGGCTTGTGGAGGTACTCGGAGATGCCGAGCATCCGGGCGCGTTCGGTGTGGTCGGGCGAGCTGTGTGCGGTCATGACGATCACCGGCAGGTCGGGTTCGATGGCGCACAGGACCCGAGCCAGCTCGAGGCCGTCGAGTCCCGGCAGGACGAGGTCCGTCACCAGCACGTCGAAAGGATGACCCGTTCTCGCTCTGGACGATGCTTCGAGCGCGGCTTCGGCGGTGGTCACCAGGTCGACCCGGTAGCCCTCCCGGCCGAGGATGTACTCGACCAGGCGCGCGTTGTCGGCATCGTCTTCGACGACGAGGACCCGCGTGGTCGTCTGGTTCAGCTTGTCGTGGCTGGACGTGGACACGCCGACACTGTTGGGTGTGGCGGGGATGGGAACGGGTGCGGGATGGTTGCAGTTCGGTTGTACCGGCGAGCGATCCCTGTCCTGAAGCCGATCTCTGGGTCGGACGGCCCAGGGAGCCAGGCCCTTCGGCCTACGCCGACCCTGCTTCGGGCCGGTAGCGGTAGCCGAAGCCGCGGACCGCTTCGATCGGCCCGTCGCCGCTCCACCCGAGCTGCCGACGCAGCCGGAGCACCGCGAACTTCACCCGGTCGGGTGCGGTGCCGGTGGGGTCGCCCCAGACCAGGTCGAGGAGCTGTGCCGGCGACAGCACCTGGCCGGGGTGGCGGGCGAAGGTGTTGATGAGCCGGAACTCGATCGGGGTGAGCTGCACGTCGCGGTCGGCCACGGTGACGAGCCGTGTGGCGTGGTCGACCTTCACCGTACCGTCATCGGTGGTGGCGGCATCAGCCGATGCCTGGCCCGTCGCGGTCACCGCGGGTCGCCGGCGCAGCAGCGCGCCCACGCGGGCGGTGAGCTCCTGGTTGCCGAACGGCTTCGTGAGGTAGTCGTCGGCGCCGGCATGGAGCCCGCGGACCTTGTCGGCTTCGAGGCCCCGGGCGGTCAGCACCAGCAGCGGCACCTCGCTGACCTCTCGGATGCGGGCGAGGATCTCGAACCCGTCGAGGTCGGGCAAGCCGAGGTCGAGCACGATCGCATCGGGTCGGTGGTCGAAGAGCGAACGGAGTCCTGACGCGCCGTCCTCAGTCGTCACGACGGTGTGACCGGCGCGGGTGAGGAGCGTGTCGAGCAGCAGCCTGATGTCGTCGTCGTCCTCGATGACCAGGATCGATGCGGGTTCGGTCATCGCTGCGTGAGCTCTGGCTCGGCCCGCGACAGAGGGATCGAGACGGTGATGGTCGTGCCACGGCCCGGTGCGCTGTTCAACGCGAGCGTGCCGTGGTGGAGCCCGACGAGCGAGCGCACCACGGCGAGCCCGAGACCGGTGCCCGCCGTCGTGTTGGCGTTGCTGGCCCGCACGAACCGGTCGAAGATCGATGTCTGGTCCTCGGTGGGGATGCCGATGCCGGTGTCCTCGACGGTGATCTTCCACACGTCGTCGACGAACGCGCTCATGACGGTGACCGCGCCCCCCTCTGGTGTGAACTTGATGGCGTTCATGACGAGGTTGGACACGATCTGCTCGAGGCGGCCCGGGTCGGCGGGGAGCGAGGGTCCCGACCCGTGCGCGGTGGTGATCGCGAGCTGCGCGGCGTCGGCGACAGGCTCGAGGGCGGCGACCGCGTCGTCGACGACCGATGGGACGTCGACGGGGAGGAGCTCGATCTGGAGCGTGCCGGCTTCGGCCCGCCCGAGGAGCAGGAGGTCGCCGACCACCCCGAGCAGGCGGTTGGCGTTGTTCGAGATGATCCGGGTGAACTGCGCCCGGTCGCTGGCAGCCATGTCGGGATCGTCGATCAGCAGCTCGGCGAAGCTGATGATGGAGGTCAGCGGCGTGCGCAGCTCGTGCGACACCGTCGCCACCAGCTCCGACTTGAGCCGGTCCAGCTCGCGCAGCGACCGGTTCTGCTCTTCGAGCTGTCGGTGCGCGGTCTCCTGGTCGAGCTCGAGCTGCTTGCGCTCGGTGATGTCCCGGAAGATCCAGAGGTGGCCGCGCACCTCGTCGCCCTCGTAGATGGGGACGTAGTCGCGGTTGAGGAACCGTCCGTTGGCGAGCTGCACCTCGACGTGGAGCTCGGGCACACCGGCGGCGAGCGCAGCCTTGCGGCGGGCAAGCGCGGCTTCGCCGTCGGCGAACACCGAGCGCTCGACGGTGACGAGCTGGCGGGCGTCGACCCCGATGAGCTCGGACGCTTCGAGGGGAACACCGAACAGGTCGATGTGGGTCTGGTTGGTCATGACGAGGTTCTCGTGCTCGTCTTCCAGCCACACTCCTGCGGGAAAGCGCTCGATGATCGAGCGCAGCTGGCGGCTGAGCTCCTCGAGCCGGTCGTTGGCGGCAGCGACCTCACGTTCGGCCTCGCGGCGAGCGGTGATGTCTCGGCTCCGCAGCACGAGCGCGCCGACGTCGGGGTCGCCCAGGAGGTTGACGCCCGTGGTCTCCATCCAGAGGTACCGGCCGTCGATGGCGCGGACGCGCAGCACGACGGTTCCGGCGGTCCCGCCACGCGGGTCTGCGTCGGCCAGCGCGTCGAGAGCGGTCTCGGCCAGCTCGTAGTCGTCGGGGTGGACCAGCGAGAGGATGCCGGCGGGTGGCATGTGCCCGGCGGGGTAGCCGAGCGGGCCGCCGAGCGTGGAGAACATCCAGTGGCCGTCGGGCCGGACCACGCTCACCAGCTCTTGGGACGCGTCCATGATCTTGCGGAAGCGGCGCTCGCTGTGGGCGATGCTGTGCGGGTCGGGTGCGAGGGGATCGACCCGGATGTAGCGCAGGATCACGTCTCGCCCCTCGACCTGGGCGACGGTGAGCTGGACGGTGAGGTGGACCTCCTGGCCGTCTTTGTCGACGTAGGCGCCGGTGTGCCACCGGTCGAGGTGCGAGGCGGCGTCGTCCGGTCCGAGGGACTGCATCGCCCGCTTGCCCGGTGCGCGGAGCCCGGGCGGGTAGAGGCATTCGGAGAAGTCCCGGCCGACCAGCTCATCGAGGGTCCACCCGAACGCCGCTTCGAAGGCCGGGTTCACGTCGAGGATCACGCCAGCGCGGTCGGTGACCGCCACGGGGTCGGGAGCGTGGCGCATGACGGCCTGATCGATCGAGATGCCCACGGGGTCAGCGTAAACCGTGGGCCCATCGGATCTGGTCCGCGTCGAAGGGCGGGCCGAGGCGTCCGAAGTGCGCCGGCTCGCTCTCGCTCTCGCTCTCGCTCTCGCTCTCGGCGCCTCCGGTGTCGAACCCCGTTATCCTCCGCGCATGGGAGTTGATGGCGAACGCCCCGCCGATCGCGATCTCATCGACCGCGACACGGTCGACGACCTCGACGAGATCCTGGCGATCACCCACGGCGATCCGCACCAGGTGATCCACGCCGTGGAGGACAACGCCGCGGCGATCTTCACCTGGGACTACGAGAAGGGCGCCCGCGCCCCGCTCGAGAAGCTGTACGAGAAGGCCAAGGGCTCGCAGTGGAACGGTTCGACGGACCTTCCGTGGGACACCGAGGTCGATCCGGAGCGCATCATCCCGTTCATGCAGGGATCTGACTCGGCGCAGGCGTTCAACTGGATCCTCGAGCACCCCGATTCGCCGTTCAAGAACTTCGGCGACAAGGACTGGGTCAACTTCGGGGTCGAGACGGTCAACTGGCGCCTGTCGCAGTTCATGCACGGCGAGCAGGGCGCGCTGCTGTGCACGGCCAAGATCGTCGAGACGGTGCCGTGGATCGACGCCAAGTACTACGCGGCGACCCAGGTGATGGACGAGGCCCGCCACGTCGAGGTCTTCTCCCGGTACCTGCGCGAGAAGCTCACCGACCACTACCCGATCAACCCGCACCTCGGGCTGCTGCTCGACGACATCATCAACGACAGCCGCTGGGACATGACCTACCTCGGCATGCAGATCATGGTGGAGGGCCTCGCACTCGCCGCCTTCGGGTTCATGCACCAGTTCGCCGAGGAGCCCCTGCTCAAGCAGCTGCTGCGCTACGTCATGAGCGACGAAGCCCGTCACGTCGCCTTCGGCGTGCTGTCGCTCAAGGAGTACTACGCCGGGCTGTCGACCCCCGAGATCCGCGAGCGCCAGGAGTTCGCCTTCGAGGCGGCGCTGCGCATGCGTGACCGCCTGCTGCAGCAGGAGGTGTGGGATCGCATCGGCATCGACCAGCGCAAGATGGTCAAGCTCCTGCTCGACGCGCCGCAGGACCAGATGATCTTCACCCAGATGCTGTTCTCCAAGATCGTCCCGAACTGCAAGAAGCTGGGCTTGCTCGATGCCGGTGACGGGTGGCTGCGCGACCGCTTCACCGAGATCGGCGTCATCCAGTTCGAGGACTGGGTCGACACGAGCGACGAGTACCTCTCGCTCGATGCGGTCGCCCAGGACCGGGCCGCCGCCGCCAGGTAGCCAGGCGTCTCGCCCCCGCATCTCCCGCCCGCCACCTCCTACGCAAATTGCGTGGATCTTGATCGCCTGCCGATCAAGAACCACGCCAGAAGCGCAGATTCGGGTCGAATCGTGCTCTGATCTCCGCATGGCATCTGACACCCCACTCGCCAACCCACTCGACTGGGAACCCACGTGCTTCGAGGTCGAGCGCGCCGATGGCGTGGCGGAGATCCGCTTCAGCCGACCCGACGTCTTGAACTCGATGGTCCCCGCCTTCTGGATGGAGCTGCCCCGCGTCGTGCGCGACCTCGACGACGGCGCCACCCGCTGCATCGTGGTCTCCTCGACGGGTCGTCACTTCAGCGCCGGCATGGACCTCGGTGTGTTCGGCGACCCGGCGGGGCCCCTCAGCGGCGGTGGTGACAGCGACCCGGTGGAGATCGGCCGCAAGCGGGCCTGGCTCCGCCAGCTCGTCGAGCTGCTCCAGGAGAGCTTCACCGCGTTCGAACGGGTGCGGGTCCCGGTGCTCGCCGCCATCCAGGGCGGATGCGTCGGCGGTGCCGTCGACCTCGTCACCGCGGCCGACTGCCGCTACGCCACCGAGAACGCCTTCTTCGTGATCCAGGAGATCAACATCGGCATGACCGCCGACGTGGGCACCTTGCAGCGCATGCCGAAGCTGATCCCCGAAGGCATCGCCCGTGAGCTGGCCTTCACCGGCCGTCGCATGCCCGCGGCGAGAGCTCGGGAGGTCGGGCTCGTCAACGAGGTGTACGCCACCCACGACGAGATGCTCCACGCCGTGCGCGACACGGCGAGGGAGATCGCCTCGAAGAGCCCGCTCGCCATCTGGGGCACCAAGCAGATGCTCACCTACGCCCGCGATCACACCGTGGCCGACTCCCTCGACTACATGGCGTCCTGGCAGTCGGGCATGTTCCAACCCGGCGACATGGTCGAGACCATGACCGCCCAAGCCGAAGGTCGCACCCCGGTCTTCCCGGACCTGCAACCGCCCCCGACGGGGTTCTGAATCAGATGGATTCGTCGTGGCGGGGGAGGAAGTCCCACTGCTGGTCGCCGACCTTGACCAGGGTGGCCGAGATCCAGCCGCCCAGCGCACTGAAGTGCGTGTCGAGCAGCGAGCCGTCGGCGAGGGCGTCCTCGTCGAACTCGTAGGAGCCCTCGTAGCAGACCTCGATCGCGTAGGCCGGATCGTTCAGGTCGATGTCGTAGGTGGCCTCGACCGAGGGCGCCCGCCGTTCGAGCGCTTCGGCGCCGATCTTCGGGCTGGTCTCGGGGAGCGAGGCGTAGAACGCCCTGAGGTCGGGCTGGGTGGCGAGCTGCTGGGCCCGCAGCACGATGCTGATCTCGATGCGGGGGACCTCGGGCAGCCCTTCGCCGATGTACCAGAGGCGGTACGCGGTCTGCGACCACGTAGGCCAGTCGAGGGTGATGTCGACCTGGAACCGTGGCGGCGTGCCCTCGCCGGGGAGGCCGTAGCTGGTCACCCACGTCATGTCGCCGAGCAGCACGTCCATCTTGAACTGCTCTTCGACGGCCTGCCGTTCGAGGAGGGCGTTCTCGAAGGCGTCTCGGAGCGCGCCGATGGCATCGGTGAAGACGTGGTCGAGCATGGTGCTGGCAGGGTAGTCGTCGGGGTCAGGCCTTCATTCCGTCACGTCACGGGAGCCAGGTGGCGATAGCTGCTGCGGGTGGCTGACGGTCACCGTGGTGTCGATGCCGCCGCGGACGTTCCAGATCGTCTGGACGGTGATGCGGCGGGGGGCGATGGCGGCGACGATGTCGTCGAGGATCCGGTTGGTGACGTCCTCGTGGAACGCTCCTTCGTCGCGGAAGCCCCAGATGTAGAGCTTGAGGGACTTCAGCTCGACGATGGACTGGTCCGGAACGTAGGTGATGCGGATGGTGGCGAAGTCGGGCTGGCCGGTCTTGGGGCACAGGCAGGTGAGCTCGGGCGTCTCGCAGAGCACCTCGTAGTCACGGCCGGGGTGGGGGTTCGGAACCGCTTCGAGCTCTTTGGAGGGAAGTGTCGACACGGCGGGCAAGGCTACCTGCCCGATCGGAGCCGGGGACCGGGCGCTCCCGTCGGCGTCGTCGGCGCCGCTCCCGTCGGCGGCGCTCCCGTCGGCGTCGATGGCGTCGACCACCGGCGCGTCCGGTCAGGTCATGGCTACCCGAGCGTGCTCGTCGTCGGGACGATCCCTTGGAGCTCGTCCTCGCCTCCGGCGTACATCGTGGTGTCGGTGGAGTACGGGTCGGGGCCGGTGTGCATGCAGAAGTCGTCGTAGACGTCGACGGGGCGCTCCGAGCAGTCACGCACCTCGGGGTAGGTGGTCGTGGTGATGTCGGGCAGCGCCGGGCGTTGGCCGCCGAAGACGGCGCCTTCGAAGGCGATGGCCGAGTTGCCCGACACGTCGTAGTTCATCAGCGAGCCGACGCCCAGGATGCAGGTGAACTGGTCCTCGGAGGCAGTCTGCGCGCTCACCCAGGTGGCGGGGTCGACGTTGCCCGTGCCGCAGTCGACGGGAGTGCCGCCCACGTAGAGGTGCCGGCGGACGAAGAAGGTGGTGTCGACCGTGCCGTCGTCGGCCACCGCTGCGTAGACGAGCGTCGACATGTCGCAGGCGGACTGGCCGAGCGTGATCGACTGGCTCGTGCACTGGATGAGGCCCACCTGCGACCCGGCCGGGAACCCGGTGGAGGTGACCTGCACCGGCTGGCCGTCGGTCAGTCCTGTGACGGGCGTGACGGTGACGGGGAGGCCGATGGAGTCGAGGCCGTCGTCGGGGGCGGCGTAGCCCGCCGGGTCCTCGGCGGCGTCAGGTGCGGGCTCCTCGATGGCGGCAGGCCCGTTCGAGCTGCTCTCCTCGTTGGGCCCGGCGATGACGCCGACGGCGAGGGCGCCGACCGCGACGATGCCGAGCACCGCGAGGTACCAGCCCCGCCTGCTCGGCGTCGGGTCCACGTCCACCTCCTGGACCACCTCGTGCTCGTCCATCCTGCCGCCTCCCCCTGCTGTCACCAGCTGCGCGGGTGATCGCCGACAGTCTTGCACTCCTCCCTCGTCACTGTAAGGCAAGATCGGGTGGGGCCGGGCCCGACCGGTGTCAGCGGGCGGTCTGCCAGAGCAGGAAGCCGAGGGCGTCGGCCAGCTCGTCGGCCTGCTTGGACACGGGCTTGCCTTGACCGTGACCCGCCCGGGACTCCTGACGCAGCAGGATGGGTCGCTCGGTCGGGCACGAGGTCGCCGCCTGGAGGCGCGCCGCCATCTTCCGGGCGTGGAGGGGATCGACCCGGCTGTCGCCCTCGGCGCTGGTGAGCAGCGTGGCGGGGTAGCAGGTGCCGTCGACCACCCGGTGGTACGGCGAGTAGGCGTGGAGCCAGCCGAAGTCCTCGGCCCGATCAGGGTCGCCGTACTCGGGGATCCACAGTCGGGCGATGAGGAATCGGTGGTAGCGCAGCATGTCGAGCAGTGGCACGGCGATCTGCACGGCGGCGCACAGGTCGGGTCGTTGGGTGACTGCCGCTCCCATCAGCAGGCCGCCGTTGCTCCCGCCCCGGATGGCCAGGCGCTTGCGCGAGGTGAACCCTTCGCTGACCAACCAGTCGGCGGCGGCGATGAAGTCGTCGAAGCTCTGCTGCTTGTTCTCACGCATGCCGGCGCGGTGCCACGCCTCGCCCTCCTCGGCCCCGCCGCGGATGTTGGCCACGGCGTAGATGCCACCCGCGTCGCACACCGCCACGACCGCCGCGCTGTAGGTGGGTCCGAGGCTGATGGAGAACCCTCCGTAGCCCGTCAGCACACAGGGTGTGTCCGCGGTGGGCTGCGTGCCGGCGGCGTACACGAGGAACATGGGGATCTCGGTGCCATCGGTGCTCGGGTAGCGCACCTGCTGCACGACGTAGCGCCCTTGCGGTTCCGCCGCCGCGCCATCGACGTCGCCGAGTCGGCTCCACTCCTCGACCGATGTGCGGGTCCACCGCCAGGTGGCGGCCGGTGTGGCGAACGACGTGAACGAGAAGAACGCCAGGTCGTGGTCGGGACTCCCGCTCAGGCCGGCGAGCGAGCCCATGTCGGGGAGCGCAACCGGCTCGTGGCCGCCGCCCTCGTGGTCGTAGCGGTCGAGACGTGACACCGCCGACCTGGACGACAGCACGAGCAGCGAACCCGACGTGGAGGCGACCGCGTCGATGACCGAGTCGGACTCGGCAACGATGGTCTCCCAGTTGGCGTGCCATGCCTTGGCGAGCGGGGCGCGCACGACGCGGCCGCGGTCGGCGTCGAGGGTGGTGAGACCGATGACGTGCTGGCCCACGATCTCGAACGACGACACCGCATCGATCCCCTCGATGAGCACCGTGCGGGAGCCTGTGCTCAGGTCGAGGAGGTGGACATCGATGCGGCTCCAACCCAGCGACACGTGCACGAGCAGCCAGCGGCCGTTCTTCGAGATGGTGATGTTGGGCCACGCCGTCTTGTCGGGCAGGTCTCCCCAGATCAGCTCGTCGGACTCCCACGGCTCGCCGAGCCGGTGCCAGTACACCTTGCGCCAGTACTGGTCGTCGCCGTCTTCGACGTCGGCCGGATCCGGGTAGCGGGTGTAGGCGAACGCATCGCCCTTGGGTGCCCAGGCCACCGACGCAGCCCGCGTGTGGGGGATGCGGTCGCGGGTGTGTACGCCGGCCTCGACGTCGAAGAGGTAGAGCGTCGAGCGCTCGTCGCCCCCGACCGACATCCCGTAGGCGACGAGGCGGCCGTCGGGGGAGGGGTGGTACCAGTCGATCGCCGCCGTGGCGTCACCGGTCAGCTCGCTCGGGTCGATGACGGTCTTCGCCTTGCCCGGTTTGCGGTCGGTGCGCACGACGAGGACAGCCTGGTCGTGGTTGCCCCATCGCTCCAGCGAGAAGACGCGGGTGCCGGCCACACGGCAGGCGACCGACGATCCGGAGCGCAGGAGTCGGGTGAGCGATGCGTGCAGGCGCGGCCGATCGGGCAGCGCGTCGAGCACCGCCGAGGTTCGTTCGTTCTGCGCCGCGACCCACGCATCGGTCTCGGGGCTCTCGGTCTCGAGCCAGCGGTACGGGTCGGGCACCTCGACGCCGTGCAGGACATCGACGGTGTCGCTCCGGTGCGTTGCCGGTGCCGGTGCCGGTGCCGGTGCCGCGATGACGAGGTCGGGCCCGCCGCGTACGTCAGCCACGATGGGTCTGGGCGCGACGCAGCCGGTCAGGAGATCAGGCGCTCAGGAGCCCTTGCGGCCGCCGTTGGGTCGCTTGCCGTGGTTGGCCTTGGACCGACGCTGCTTGGCCTTCTTCTTCTGCGTGCGCTTCGACATGGCGTCAACGCTACGCCGTCTGGTGTGCCGCGGCCCAACTGAGCAGGTCGTCCGCCGCCCAGGTGTTGACGATCTGGTCGAGGGGGATCTCGTGGGCGGCGGCCTTCTCGCAGCCGTATGTCTGCCACTCCAGCTGGCCTGGGGCGTGGGCATCGGTGTCGATGGACACCTTGCACTCCCACTCCAGGGCCAGCTCGAGCAGCTCGTCGGGCGGGTCCTGGCGCTCCGGGCGGCAGTTGATCTCGACCGCGGTGTCGAACTGGGCACAGGCGGCGAACACGACCTCGGCATCGAACTGCGATTGGGCTCGCACCACCTCGGAGGTTCCCAGCGTGGGCACGCCGCTCTTGGTGCGAGTGGGCTTGAGCTTGCGCCCCGTGCAGTGGCCCAAGATGTCGACGTGGGGGTTGGCCACGGCCATCACGAGGCGCTTGGTCATGTCGTTCGCCTCCATCTTCAGCTTCGAGTGCGCGCTGGCCACGACGATGTCGAGCCGCGCCAGGAGGTCGGTGTCCTGGTCGAGCGTGCCGTCCTCGAAGATGTCGACCTCGATTCCGGTGAGGATGCGGAACGGGGCCAGCTCGGCGTTGACCCGGTCGACCTCTTCGAGCTGGGCGACGAGGCGGTCACGATCGAGGCCGTGGGCCACGGTGAGGCGAGGCGAGTGGTCGGTGAGCACGAGGTAGTCGTGGCCGAGGTCGATGGCCGTGCGGGCCATGGCCTCGATGGACGCGCCACCGTCGCTCCACAGCGAGTGCGAGTGGCAGTCGCCCCGCAGGGCGTCGCGGTACGGCCGTGCCCCGTCGGGCAGCGCGATCTCGGTCTCGCCCTCGAGCCGGTTGACGTAGCGGGCGTCGTCGCCGCGCACCGCATCGGTGATGACCTGGCCGGTGGACGACCCGATGCCGGGCAGGTCTTCGAGCGTGCCGGCCCGCACGTGGACCGCGATGGCTTCGTCACCCAGCTCGTCGACGAGGTCGGCGGCCTTGGAGAAGGCCCGGATCTTCTGCGACGGGGCGAGGGCTCGGTCGAGCAGGTACATCACGCGGCGGAGGTCGTCGGCCGGCGAGCGGACCGGAGCAGGTGAGGCCATCGCCTCACCCTACCGATCACCGATCGCCGAACTGGCTGGGCAGAAACGCCGAATGGCCCGGGTCTTCCCAGCCAGTACGGCAGATATTCGGGTGGTCGGGCACCCTGTAACGTGACCCGTCGTGGAAAAGTTCGGGTTCGTCGGACTTCCCAATGCTGGGAAGTCATCGCTGTACAACGCGCTGTCGGGTGCGAGCGCCCTTGCTGCGCCCTATGCGTTCGCCACCAAGGAGCCCAACGTCGGCATGGCCAAGGTGGTCG
>CAZALT010000006.1:0-37494 GCA_964485515.1 uncultured Rhabdothermincola sp.
CTCGTGGCAGCTGTGACCGTCGAGAACATCACCAAGCGCTATGGCGACACCGAGGCGCTCCGAGGTGTGAGCTTCGAGGTCGAGCGAGCAACCGTGCTGGGACTGCTCGGCCCCAATGGTGCGGGCAAGACCACGTCGGTGAAGGTGCTCACCACCCTCATCAAGCCCGACAGCGGTCGAGCCGTCGTCGACGGCATCGACGTGGTCGCCAACCCCAGAGACGTCCGGGCCCGCATCGGGCTCACCGGCCAGTACGCCGCGGTTGACGAGCGACTCACGGGGCGCGAGAGCCTCACCCACATCGGGCGCCTGTTCCACCTGCCTCCCAAGGAGGCCAAGCAGCGCGGCGGCGAGCTGCTCGAGCGGTTCGACCTCGTCGGCGCCGGCGACCGTCCGGTGCGGGGCTACTCGGGCGGCATGCGGCGTCGGCTCGACATCGCCATGAGCCTCATCTCGCGACCCGCCGTGCTCTTCCTCGACGAGCCCACCACAGGCCTCGATCCGCGGGCCCGCCAGTCCATGTGGGAGCTCATCGAGGAGCTGGTGCGCGACGGCACCACGACGCTGCTCACCACGCAGTACCTCGACGAGGCCGAGCGCCTCGCCGACGAGATCGTGGTCATCGACAAGGGCCTCGTGATCGCGGCGGGCACCGCCGACGAGCTGAAGGACGCGAGCGGTGGCGACCGGGTGCAGATCACCCTCACCGACCCCGCCGACCTGGGCCGCGTCGGCGACATCGTTCGAGGTGGTGTCGACATCACCGGCCGTGAGCACGTCGACGAGTTCGAGCGCACCGTCATCCTGCCGGTGCGCGACGCCGGCGGCATCGTGCCGGTCATCGTGCGGCTGCTCGACGACGAGAAGATCGGCGTGCACGACGTCGCCATCCGGCGTCCCACACTCGACGACGTCTTCCTCCAGCTCACGGGCCACACCGCCGAGTCCGACGATGAGACCAGCGAAGGAGGAGCTCGGCCATGAGCGACACACCCGACCCTGACGCCCGCGCCGCCACCCTCACCTACGACGTGCCCTCCGGCCCAGTGTGGATCTGGCGCGACAGCTGGACCGAGGCCACGCGCCACCTGCGTGCCGTCCCGCGCGATCCCGAGCTGCTGATCTTCGCCGCCATCCAGCCGATCATGTTCGTGCTGCTGTTCGCCTACGTGTTCGGCGGATCCATCAGCGTCCCGGGCTACAGCGACTACAACCAGTACCTGATGCCGGGCATCTTCGCCCAGACCGTGCTCTTCGGCACGGCCTTCACCGGCGTCGGCATCGCCGAGGACCTGTCCAAGGGCATCATCGACCGGCTGCGCTCCTTGCCCATGTACCCGCCCGCGGTGCTCATCGGGCGGACGGTGTCCGACCTGATGCGGAACATGTTCACCTTCGTCGTCATGTTCGCCGTGGCCTACGCGGTGGGCTTCCGCATCGAGGGAGGCGTCGTCAACGCGCTGGCCGCCACGGTGCTGCTGTTCGCCTTCAGCTACGCCTTCACCTGGGTCCAGGCGTTCATCGGGTTGTCGGTGAAATCGGTCGAGGCCGCCAACTCCGCGGGCTTCATCTGGATGTTCCCGCTCACGTTCATCTCGTCTGCGTTCGTGTCCACCGAGACCATGCCCAGCTGGCTGCAGACGATCGCCGACGTCAACCCGTTCACGATCGTCACCAACGCCACGAGGGCGCTCTACAACGGCAAGGACCCGGGCAACGACGTCTGGCTGTCGCTCATCTGGGCCGCGGGCATCACGGTGGTCTTCATGTTCCTGGCGGCTCGCAAGTTCTCGTCGTCCGCCCGTCGATAGCTGCCGTCACCCGTCACCCGTCACCCGTCACCGGACGACTCGCGACGGGTGCCTCGCCGAGGACCGGGCACGTCGTTGGGCCTGGTCCTCAGCGAGGCACCGTGGGGGTGGGGGCAAGGGGACGGCTCAGGAGCTCGAGGGTGCCTCGGTGTCGTCGTCGATTCCGCAGCCTCCCGCGTGGCGCGGCGGGCCGAGCGGCGGCGAGTACACGTTGACCGTCGTGGTCGTCGTGGACGAGGGGTTGTAGAGCAGGTGCGTGTCGGTCGCCCCGACGTGGCCCACGTCGCCGGCGTGCAGGCGATCGATCGGCACGACGGCCCGGTGGAGCCCGTCGGCGGGGGCCGAGAGGTCTTGGGTTGCCTCGAGCAGCTGGCCGCTCACGACGTGGATGACGCCGACGGAGCCGTCGTGGTCGTGGGCTTCGGCAACCGCCGCGGGCCCCCAGTGCATGACCCACACGTCGTAGGCCTCGGTGACGAGCAGCGGGATGCGCAGCAGCGTCCACGGCTCGAGAGGTCCCGACGGCTCGACGGTCTCGGCCAGACCCAGGGCGATGTCGGCGAGGATCGAGGTGTCGAGCGGGCCGACCGGCCGTTGCGATGGATGAAGACGACGCGACGTGCTCGCGGACGGCACACCCGAGGGGGAGGGTGTCGAAGTCTCGATGGTGGTGCCATCGGATCCTTCGATGCGCTGTGCGGCGGGTCGGGTCGTCTTCATGGAGACGACTCTACATATATCTGACTAATCAGATCAACTTTATAGAGAAAAGATCTGAGATCAGGCTCGGCGCGCTCCGAGCGTCGCTGCGGTTCGGTGCGTCACGGCTCGATCAGGCCGACCGTGGGGCCGGAGCGGGGATGCGGTCCAGCGGCGAGTCGACCGGCCCGAACCGCTCGTTTCCGGTGTTCCAGTCCTGCGCCGCGCCGTCGACCTCGTCTCGCGAGCGGCCCACGAAGTTCCACGACATCACGAGGACCTCGTCGAACGGCTCACCCCCGAGCACCAGCGCATGGGAGGATCCGCCGAGCTCGAGCTCGAGCATCGTGTGGCCGGCAGGAAGGTAGGCGAGCTCGCCCGGGGCGAGATCGCGGCCGTCCACGCGCAGCGGTCCATCGACGACCAGCACGCCGTGCTCGAAGGTCGGGTCGATCGGGACGTGGGCGGGGCCCGCCCGGTGGGCATCGACGGCCAAGCCGACGAGCGGGGTGTCGGTGCGCGCGGGCGACGTGAGGTCGCCGAGCGTGCCGGACGCCACGGTGATGTCGGCCGCTCCGATGCGGGTGGTCGGGAGCTCGGCGTGGTGCTCGAAGGCCGGCGGCCCGTTGCGCGTGCCGTCGGGGAGCGCGACCCACAGCTGCGCACCGAGCGTGACGCCGGCCCGCCCGGCAGAGTTCTCCTCGGAGTGGGCGATGCCACGACCGGCGGTCATCAAGTTGAGCTGGCCCGGACGCAGGAGCTGTTCGGAGCCGAGGCTGTCGCGGTGCAGCGCCTCGCCCCGGACGAGCCACGTCACGGTCTGCAGGCCGATGTGGGGGTGCGGGCCGATCTCGATGCCGTGGGTGTCGTCGGCCGGGGTCGGCCCGTACTGGTCGATGAAGCACCACGCCCCGATCGTCCGCCGGGCCCGACGGGGGAGGAGGCGACGGACCTCGAGTCCTCCGACGTCGGCGATCGTGCCGGGGATCAGCTCCATCGCCGTCGTGGACGGGCGGCGGGCCGCGTCGTCTCCTGGTGCGTCAGTGCTCGGTGCGTTGCTCACGGGACCAGTGTGCCCGTCGCTCGATCATCTCCGTCGATGACGCTCAGTCGATGACGCTCAGTCGATGACGCTCAGTCGATGAGGTCGGGCAGGGTGACCGGCTCGGCATCGTCTCCGAGGTGGACCTCGACGGGGCCGATGTCGCCGGTGAAGCGGAACGGGGCCTCGTAGGCCTGGCTCACGGGCGACCCGATGTCGCCGCCGATCTCGAAGCCGGCACCCAAGGTGATGGCAAGGGTCTTGACAGGATCGGTGCGCGCCACCTCGACGCCGTCGACCCGCAGGCTGAACCGCCCCGCGAGGGCGGCGGTCTTCGTGAAGGTGAGGTCGATGGTGGTCTTGCCCACAGGGAGGTCGTCGTCGTGGGTGAGACGGATGCGATCACCGAAGCGGTTGTGCTCGAGCACGGCCCGGTTGGCCTCGACGTAGAGCACGTACCCGCCGCTGACCGTTCCCTGTCGGACGAGGACACCGCGATCGGAGGGCGCGTCGCGGTCGATGGGTACCGAGATGCGATACGAGCGGTTCGCGATGTTGGGCACGTTGACGCCTGGCACGCGGGTGGTGCCGGGGTGGAAGGTGAGATCGGTGAGCAGGCGGGGGTTGCCGGGAGGGCCGGGCAGCCCGAAGCGCTCGAACAGTCGGTCGTCGATGGGCAGCACCCCGTACTGCTCGGCCAGCTCCCACCACCGCTCGGCGAGCCCGCCGACCAGATCGGGCCGTTCGGCCGCGAGGTCGTGGGTCTCGGAGAAGTCCTCGGCCAGGTGGTAGAGCTCCCACACGTCGTCCTCGTATGGTGTGCCCGGGGCGTGGAAGGTCACCGCCTTCCAGCCGTCGCGGTAGATGGCGCGGTGGCCGCCCATCTCGAAGTGCTGCTCGGTGCGCGTCGACGGCGCGTCGGCTCGGTCGAAGGTGTAGGCGAGGCTCGTGCCGTGGATCGGAAGCTGCTCGATGCCCTGGAAGGTCGACGGTGCGGAGAGTCCGGCGAGCTCGAGGATGGTGGGTGTGATGTCGATCGCGTGGTGGAACTGCGAACGGATCCCGCCGCCGTCCTCGATGCCGTTGGGCCAGTGGATGATGAGCGGGTCGCGCACACCGCCGCCGTGCGTGTTGCCCTTGTAGCGCTTGAGCGGGGTGTTCGACACCTGGGCCCATCCCCATGGGTAGGCGGGGTGGACCGTGGGGCCACCGATGGCGTCGAGCTGCTGGAGTCCCTGGTCGATGTCGGTCGGCTGGAGGTTGAACAGCCGACTGAAGTGGAGGTACCCGGTCGGACCCCCTTCCTGGCTGGCGCCGTTGTCGGAGAGCAGGACGATGATCGTGTCGTCGAGCGCGTCGGCGTCGCGGAGGAAGTCGACGAAGCGACCGAGCTGCTCGTCGGTGTGCTCGATGACCGCGGCGTAGGCCTCCTGGAGGCGTACGGCGAAGGTGCGTTCGTCGTCGGAGAGGTCGTCCCAGGCCGGGACCCCGAGGTTCAGCGGTGGGAGCTCGGCGTGGTCGGGGACGATGCCGAGCTGCTTCTGGCGGGCGAAGCGCTCGGTTCGGTGGACGTCCCAGCCGCGATCGAACCGACCGCGCTGGCGGTCGATGTGCGCTCGGGGGGCTTGCAGCGGCCAGTGCGCCGCGCCGAAGGCGAGGTAGTGGAAGAACGGCTTGTCGGGGGCGAGGGCGAGGTGGTCGGCGAGGACGGTGATCGACTCGTCGACCAGGTCGACGGTGAGGTGGTAGCCGTCCTCGGGGCGGGCCGGGGGGTCGACGAGGGTGTTGTCGCGGGCGAGCTCGGGGAAGAACTGATCGGTCGCGCCGCCGAGGAACCCGTAGAAGCGCTCGAAGCCCTTGGCGAGCGGCCAGTTGTCGAAGGGCCCGACCTGGGTCTGCTCGTGCGGGGGAGCGAGGTGCCACTTGCCGACGGCCGAGGTGGAGTAGCCCGCGTCGCGCAGGATCTGGGGCAACGTCGCGGCTGCGGGGGTGACCCGACTGCGGGTGTTCGAGAAGCCCGCGTCCCACTCGGCCACGATCGACATGCCCACGCTGTGGTGGTTGCGTCCGGTGAGCAGCGCAGCCCGGGTCGGCGAGCAGAGCGTGGTGGTGTGGAACTGGCTGTAGCGCAGGCCACCCGCGGCGAGCGAGTCGATCGTCGGGGTCGACAGCTCGGAGCCATACGAGCCGAAGTCGGCGAACCCGACGTCGTCGAGCACCACGATGACCACGTTCGGCACGCCGCGGCGGGGGCGCTTGGCCTCGGGCCACCAGGGCGTCGATTCGGCAACGGTGCGGGCGACCGTGCCTTCGAACCCGGGTTCGCCGACCGCGTGGGGTCCGGACTGGTCGGGTCGTGGTCGCTGGGGGGTCTCGCTCACGGGGGCCTGCTCTCGCAATAGATGATGTTTCAGATCGGATTTATCTGGATTGGGCAGATGTTGACCTCCGATCGCCCCGGCGTCAACCCTCTCGACGAAACGCGTCGATCAGAACGCGGAGCCCAGCCGACTCGAGATCGCGGTGGCAGAGGCGCGCAGGAGCGGGGCAATCGACTTGATGTGCGCATCGGTCATGCGCACCGTGGGGCCCTGGATGGCGATGGCGGCACGTGCGGGTTGGCGACCGGGAACCGCAGCCGCGATGGTGCGCACGCCCTGCTCGCGCTCTTCGTCGTTCAGGGCCCACCCCTGCTCGCGTGACCGGATGAGGTCGGCTTTGAACGCGGCGCGCGAGGTGATCGTCTTCGGTGTGAAGCGGCTGAGGCCCGGAAGGGATCGGACCTCAGCGGTGAGGTCGGTGCTCGAGGCGAGGATGGCTTTGCCCATGGCCGAGGCGTGAGCGGGAACCCGCGTGCCGACCACCTGGTCGAAGCGGAGTCGGTTCGACGACGACACGCAGATGAGCACGGTGACGAACGGGCCGTCGAGCACGCCCAGGTTGACGGACTCGCCGGTCTCGACGGCGAGATCATCGAGGATCTCCCGGGCGGCGGCGAGTCCGGTCGTCGCCGCGGCGCGTGCCCCCAGGGACACGAGGCGAGGGCCGAACCCGTAGCGCTCGGTCGTCGGATCCTGGAAGAGGATCGATGCATCGCAGAGGGCACGAGCGATGCGATGGGTCGTGCTCGGCGACAGGTCGGTCACGAGCGCGAGCTCGGTGAGCGACATGGCGTCGTCGCCCTGTTCGAGCGCGCCGAGGATGGCCAGCGCCCGTTCGACCGCCTGCGTGCCGGTACGTGGTGCATTGGCATTGGCATCCTTCGTCACGGCAGCAACCTACTGCCACGACCCCTCGGTGGAGCTCAGTGGTCGGGGTCGGCGAAGACGGGTTCACGCCCTTCGGTGTAGGCCAGGATGCCCTCGGAGCGATCGGGGTGGACGACCGACCGCCAGTGCTCGTCCATCATGATCTCGATCGCCTGCTCGACCGGCTGGCCCTGTCCCAGCTTCACGGCGCGTTTGACCGATTGCACGGCGGTCGGGGAGTTCCTCGCGATCTTCTCCGCGATGGTGAGCGCCGCGGCCAAGAGCTCGGTTCCGGGGTGGATCTCGTTGACCATGCCGAGGCGGTGCGCCTCGTGCGCGGTGATCGGGTCGCCGGTCATCAGGAGCTGCAACGCCTTCGGCGGGGGGAGGAGGCGGGGGAGGAAGACCGGTGATCCACCCCCTGCAGAGAGGCCGAGCATGGCTTCGGGCTGCCCGAACACCGCGTCCTCGGAGGCGATGATGAAGTCCGTGCTGCTTGCGATCTCGCTGCCGCCGCCGTAGGCCATGCCGCGGACCGCGCTGAAGATGGGTTTGCGGAACTGGCGCAACGTGTAGAGGGCCCGATCGAAGATCTGGCGCTGGCGCAGCCACTCCTCCTTCGTCATCTTCTTGCGCTCGTACAGGTCGCCACCCACCGAGAAGGCCCGGTCGCCGGCCCCCGTGAGCACGACCACGCGCACGGAGGGGCGGGCGGCGATGGTCTCGAGGACGTCGATGAGCTGCGATGCCAGCCGCGTGGTGATCGCGTTGTCGGCGTGGGGGCGGTTCAGCGTGACGATCGCAACCTGTCCGTCCGACACGTGATCGGTGAGCACCAGCTGATCGGGCTCGTCCACCTCGAGGGGCGGTCGGTACCCCAGTCGCTTCATGCGCGTGTCGTGGGTCGTGCTCATCTGCTCCACCTCTGCTCGTGGCGACCACGGGGATGTGAGTCGTCCAGGGTCCCTATTGCGGAATGAATATCCACGATATAGAAAACCCGACCAAGTAAGTCGACTTTAACTCCAACGAAGGAGATCCCCCATGGCAGTCATCGATCAATCGCTCGACCTGACGAGCGACCAAGCGCGTGACCTGGTCGTCGATCAGAACACGTTGCGTCGCCACGGCGTCGGCCTGCGCGCGCTCGACCGTGACAAAGCGTCGCCGGGCTACACCCTCTTCACGCCGTTGAGCGGCGACGGCGAGGCCTACCTCGTCGATCTCGACGGCGAGGTGGTCCACCAGTGGGACCTGCCGTACCGCCCAGGTCTACACGCGCACATCCTGGCCAACGGCAACCTGCTCTACGGCGGCAAGGCCCCCGATGGCGAGATCTTGTTCCCGATCTGGGGCGAGTACCGAGGTGGCATCGTCGCCGAGGTCGGTCCGGGAGGTGACGTGGTCTGGCAGCACGAGCAGGACGATCACCACCACGACGCTGTGCGCCTGGCGGACGGCACGACGGCCATCCTCGGCGTCGAGCTCCTCTCTGCTGCATTCGCGTCCACCATCAAGGGAGGGATCGCGGGCTCCGAGCACGAAGGCCGCACGTTCGGCGACGTGATCCGTGTGGTCGATGTCGAGGGGAACGAGACCTGGACGTGGCGGGCCCAGGACCACGTGTCGACCGACCTCGCGGTCATCCACGACCAGGACACCCGGGTCCACTGGCCGATGGCGAACTCGATCAGCGAGCTCCGCGACGGCAGCCTGATCGTCAGCTTCCGCAACGTATCGGTCGTGGCGATCATCGATCGGCCCTCAGGCGAGGTGACGTGGGACCTCGACCACGACGTCCTCGCTCAGCAGCACCACCCCTACGAGCTCGAGAACGGGAACATCCTGCTGTTCGACAACGGCTCGTACCGCAGCGACACCTCCCTGGTGTACTCCCGTGTCATCGAGGTCGATCGATCCACGAAGGAGATCGTCTGGGAGTACACCGACCGTCCCCGACAGGGGTTCTACAGCGGCTTCATCTCCAGCGCGCAACGCCTCCCCAACGGCAACACGCTCATCGCGGAGGGCGTGACGGGGCGCCTGGTCGAGGTGACCGCCGACCACGAAGTGGTGTGGGAGTACGTCGTGCCCTTCTTCCACACCCCCGTGACGCCGGCCGGCGCACAGATCCTCGGCGAGAACGCAGTGTTCCGCGCCTTCCGATACTCCGCCGAGCAGCTCCCCTGGCTCCAGCAGTAGCCCGTCGGTCGACGCCTTCC
Organism: uncultured Rhabdothermincola sp.; assembly: GCA_964485515.1. GTDB lineage: Bacteria > Actinomycetota > Acidimicrobiia > Acidimicrobiales > Acidimicrobilacustridaceae > CAZALT01. The sequence goes on from CAZALT010000006.1 coordinate 9,023, forward strand.
CCGGAGCCTGTTCAGGCTCCGGGGACGAGCCGGTCGAGGGTCTCGGCCAGCGCATCGGGTCGGTCGCGTTGCACCTCGTGGCCGGCACCGTCCACCTCGATCACGGTGGCATCAGGCCGACGGTCCAGCAGGGTGTCGATGTCCTCACCGGTGACGGCGGGGAACGAGCTCCCCAGGACGACGGCGATCGGCGCGTCGAGTCGCGTCAGCGTGTCCCACAGCGCCGCCCGGTCGAGTCCGTCCTCGGGGTCGGCCTTCGCGGCTGGGTCCGGCCGACCGGCATCGCGTCGCCAGACAGTTCCCTTGCCGTTCGGGCCACGCAATGTGAAATCTGACCACGCAATTTAGAAATGATGACTTGTCCGATCGGATTTACCGGGTTACGGTCCCGGACATGACTTCACCCCCCGTCGAGACGCTGGACGCCGACGTCCTCGTCATCGGAGGCGGCCCCGCTGGCACCTGGGCTGCACTGACTGCTGCTCACCTGGGTGCCCGGGTCGTGCTGGTCGACAAGGGCTACTGCGGCTCGAGCGGCGTCGCAGCCACCGCCGGCGTGGGGCACTGGCTCGTGCCACCCGACCCCGCCGTCCGCGACCAGGCCATCGCCCAACGCGGCCTGATGGGCGGGAACCTCACCGATCGACGCTGGCAGGCTGCGGTGCTTGCCAAGACCTGGGAGCGACTCCCTCAACTGGCCGAGTGGGGCTACCCGACTCCGGACGGCGACCCGAGCGGATTCATGCGGTTCGGCCAGGCGCCCGCCTACCTGCGCTTCATGCGGAGCCGCAACATCCGATCCGGTGTCAAGATCCTCGATCACTCACCCGCTCTCGAGCTCCTGGCCGACGCGGATGGCGTGGTCGGAGGGGCCCGAGGCTGGCGCCGTCAGAAGGACCGTGGCTGGGAGGTGCGGTCTTCCTCCACGGTGTTGGCCTCGGGCGGCTGCACGTGGAAGAGCAAGTCCCTCGGGGGCGACGTCAACACCGGCGATGGGCTCCTCATGGCCGCCGAGGTCGGCGCCCACTTCTCCGGCATGGAGTTCTCCAGCTACTACGGCATGGTCCCGCTCGGCACCACGATGGACAAGAACGGCTACTACCTGTTGGCCACGTTCACCGACCAGGACGGCAACGAGGTCGAAGGCGACGTCCTCGGTGGCCGGGCCCCGTTGCTGCGCGCCGTGCTCGACGGACCCCTCTTCGCCGTGTTCGACAAGGCACCGGCCGAGCACCACGCCGCGCTGCGCTCGTTCATGCCGAACTTCTTCATGGTCACCGACAAGCTCGGCATCGACCCGTTCCGCCAGCGCTTCCCGATCGACTTCGTCCTCGAGGGGACGGTGCGCGGGACCGGCGGCGTCAAGGTCGTCGACGAGGATTGCTGGACGGGTACGCCGGGGCTCTACACGGCCGGTGACACCGCCAGCCGTGACGTCTTGGTGGGCAGCGCGAGCGGCGCAGGTGCCCCCAACGCGGCGTGGGCGGTCTCGTCGGGCACCTGGGCGGGTGAGGCGGCCGTGCGCAACGCGCGCTCGACACCGGTCGGTTCTCGGGAGCTGTCGGGGACCGGCGGGCTGGGTCTGCGCCCCACCGGCGCAGTCGGCGCCGTCGACGACTGGCGGGAGGTCACCGAGGCTGTGCAGTCCGAGACCCTGCCCATCGACAAGCAGTACTTCCGCAGCGACGCGGGACTGCGCGAATCGATCGAGATCCTCGACGGGCTGTGGGCCGGCGCCCGTTCGTCGCTGTACGGCGAAGGGGCCACCACGATCCGAACCCGGGAGACGGCGGCGATGGTGGCCGTGGCCCGGTGGTCGTACAACAGCGCGCTCGCTCGCACCGAGACCCGTGGCATGCACGTGCGCACCGACTACCCCGACGCCGACGAGTCGCAACGCCGTCGGATCCTGAGCGGTGGGCTCGACCAGGTGTGGACGGCGGACGATCCTGTCGCCCCGCTGCTCGTCGGCGATCTCCTCCCCGAGCAGGGCGCAGCTGCCGCGGCCATCGCTGCCGTCACCCTCGAAGACGAACGGCTGGCGTCGTGATCGAAGTGCTCAGCACCAGCCGATGCACCCAGTGCGACATCTGCGTGCGGGTGTGCCCCACCAACGTGTTCGAGGCCGTGCTCGACGACGCGCCGGTCATCGCCCGTCAAGAGGACTGCCAGACCTGCTTCCAGTGCGAGGCGTACTGCCCGGCCGACGCCATCTTCGTGGCGCCGTTCCGCCAGCCAGCGCCGGCGGGGTCTCGGTGGACCGACGAGGCGGATCTCGAGCGGTCCGGCCTGCTCGGCCTGTACCGCAGCCGGGTCGGCTGGGGTGCCAACCCCGTCGAGTACGACCCCCAGGCAGCCGTCGAGGTGGCGCAGCTCATGGCGAGCGTGCTGCCCGGGGGTAGGCGCTGAGGCCGCCGACCGCCACCAGACCGGCTCGCCTCCCTCCCTCACCACCACGTCTCCCCGGCGTCCTGCCTTCCGCTCTCCCGAAGTCCCTGAACCCCCCAATCCAATCCCCCCCAATCCAATCCCCCCCCAAGCACCACTTCCCGCAAGGAGCACTGCACAGATGGACCAGCACACCGGAACTGCGACACCCAGCGTGGGGCGTCGCCGCAAGCGAACAACCGTCGTGGCGATCGCCGCCATCGCCGCGCTCTCGCTTGTCGGCTCCGCCTGCGGGAGCAGTGACAAGTCAGAGGCCAGCACGGGTACGACCGAGGCCGGCAGCGGCTCGTCGGCATCGACGGCCCCGACCGAGATCACCAAGATCAAGCTCGGCCTGCCCTTCGCCGGGGCGGCAGGGGCAACGCCCACCGACACGTCACCGGTCGGCTACGCCGACTCGCTCGGCCTCGCCGCACCGATCTTCGCCGAGCACGGCTTCGAGCTGACCGAGACCATCGGCTTCCAGAACGGCCCACCCGCCATCGAAGCGCTCCACTCCGGCTCGGTCGAGGTGGTGTGGGTGGGTGACACTCCCGCCGTCGCCGCGCAGGCCAGCGGCAAGGAGAGCCGGGCGATCCTCATCCAGGAGCCGTCCGGCGACGCGTGGTTCGTGTCCCGCGAAGGCGGCCCAACCACCGTCGAGGGCTTCAAGGGCAAGAAGGTCGGCCTGCAGTTCGGCTCGAACTTCGACAAGTACGGCCGGGCTGTGCTCGGCGAGGCCGGAGTCCTCGACGACACCGAGCTCGTGAACCTGACCTTCGCCGACGCCCTCCCGGCGCTGCAGCGAGGCGACATCGACGGCTACGCGATCATCGCGAGCCTCGGTGGGATCTGGCAGCAGAAGGTGCCCGGTCTGCAGGTGCTGGCCAAGGCCAGCGACGGCGACGGCAGCCTGCTCAGCACGGCCGTGGTCATCGTGACGCCGAAGTTCCTCGAGGAGCACCCCACGATCCAGGCCGCCTGGTGGGAGGCGTACCAGGTCGGTGTGACCGAGATCGAGAAGGACCCCGATGCGTACTTCGCCTGGGTCTCCGAGGTCACCGGAACGCCGGTCGAGGTCGTGAAGTCCACGACGTTGCTGAAGTTCGGCGACGAGCCGGCGACCGAGAACGGCATCGCGGCGCTGCAGTCCGGGCTCGACTTCCTCGTCGAGTCAGGCACCGCCAAGGAGTCGTTCGACATCAGCGAGTGGGTCGTCGAACCCACCAGCTAGCCACCCTCGTTCGGTGGTGGCGGCGACGTCCCCTGCGTCTACGTCGTCACCACCGAGCGCGCACGCACCATCCGTGACAGGAGCACCGCCATGACATCCCTAGACGCCATCGACAACCGGCCCATCGAAGACACGCTCGTCGTCGAGCCCGACCGCACACGGCCGGATGCGGCTGCCGATTCGACCGTGCCCGACGCGCGATCGACAGGGTCCGGCACGCGCGTCGTCGACCCTGACATCGAGGTGGCGGCGGAACACGCCGTGGTCGATGGCGGACTCGTCGTGCCCCACCTCGATCAGGAGAAGGTGCGTCGACGATCGACGTTGACCTCACTCCGAGTCGTCGCACCTTTGGCGCTGCTGGTGCTCTGGTGGGCGAGCACCGCGTTCGGGTGGGTCGACGAGCAGACGTTCGCGTCACCGAGCAGCGTGGCCTCCGCGTTCTGGGAGCTGCTCACCTCGGGAGAGCTGTGGGCCAACCTGTCGGTGTCGCTCGGTCGAGCGGCGACCGGCCTGGTCATCGGTGTGTCGATCGGCTTGTTCCTCGGACTGCTGACCGGCCTCTACCGCTTGGCCGACGGATTGATCGACCCGGTCATGCAGATGGCCTACACCGTGCCGTTCCTCGCGGTGGCCCCGCTGCTCATCGTGTGGTTCGGCATCGGCGAGCAACCCAAGATCATCCTGATCACCGTCGCCACCTGCCTGCCGGTGTACCTCAACACCTACGGGGGCGTGCGCAACGCCGACCCGAAGATCATCGAGGGCGCCCGCGTGTTCGGCGTGTCACGGCTCCGCCTCGTGCGTCAGATCATCGTGCCCTCGGCGCTCCCGTCCATCCTCGTGGGTCTGCGCATGGCGCTCAGCTACTCGCTCCTGGCGCTGATCGTCGTCGAGCAGACCAACTCACCGAAGGGCATCGGATTCCTGATGCTCTCGGCGCAGCAGTACTTCCAGACCGAGATCCTGATCGTCTGCATCCTGCTCTACGCCCTCTGGGGACTCGCCGCGGGCGGGGTCGTCCGCGCGTTGAGCTGGGCGGTGCAGCCGTGGAAGCGAAAGGGGAACGTGCGATGAGCGCGACCACCGTCGTCGACCCGACCACGTCTGTCGGACCCGACCTCGTAGGTGACGACCCGACTGCGCTCGCCGTGCGCGTCGAGGACGCGGTGAAGGTCTTCGGTGACCACCGTGTGCTCGACGGGTTCGACCTGCACATCCGCCGAGGTGAGTTCGTCGCCCTCCTGGGGGCCAGCGGAAGCGGCAAGACGACGCTGCTCCGGGCGCTCGCCGGACTGACGCCGGTCGACTCGGGCGTCGTCCTCGCGCCGCCGCGGCGCACCGTCGTCTTCCAGGAGCCGAGGCTCGTGGAGAACCTCCGTGTGAAGGACAACGTCATCCTCGGCCAGCGCCGCACGAAGGCTGCCGTCGCGAAAGGCGTCGAGGCGCTGGCCGAGGTCGGCCTCGCCGATCGGGCCGACTCCTGGCCCAGCCTGCTCTCGGGCGGCGAGGCGCAGCGTGTCGCCTTGGCCCGGGCGCTCGTGCGCGAGCCGGGACTGCTGCTCCTCGACGAGCCGTTCGCCGCCCTCGACGCGCTCACCCGCATCAAGATGCAGACCCTCGTGAGGGACCTGGTCGACAAGCACCGCCCCGCCGTGCTGCTCGTCACCCATGATGTCGACGAGGCGATCCTGCTCGCCGATCGAGTGGTGGTCCTCCAGGCCGGCAAGGTCGGCCTCGACGTCCAGGTCGACTTCGAGCGTCCGCGGCGTCGTGGCGTCCCCGGCTTCGGCGACTTCCGGCAACGTCTGCTCCTCGAGCTCGGTGTCCGCGAAGGCGTGGGCGGCCACGGCCAACCGCCCCCGGACTGACCCAGCCGAGGCGCGCATCTTGCCGCTTCGCCCCACACCTGCGCCCCACACCTGCCCGTCACGCCTGTCCTGCCCGTCACACCTGTCCTGTTCGTCACGCCTGTCCTGTTCGTCACGCCTGTTCGTCAAGGAGCACCACATGTCCGACAGCACCACCCACCTGCACGACCGCCACGCCCGGGGATCGCTCGATCGGTTCGAGATCGCCACCGACGTCCTCGTCATCGGCGGTGGCCCCGCGGCGACCTGGGCGGCGATCCGCGCCCGCCAGGCGGGATCGGAGGTCGTGCTCGTCGACAAGGGCTACTGCGGGTCGAGCGGCGTGACGGCGTCGGCCGGAACCGGTGTCTGGTACGTGCCCCCGGAGCCCGAAGCGCGCGAGAAGGCCATGGCCAGCCGGGAGGCCATGGGCGGGCACCTCGCCGATCGCCGATGGATGCGGCGGGTGCTCGACGAGACCTGGGCTCGTGTCCCCGAGCTCGCCGACTGGGGCTATCCGTTCCCCATCGACGACGAGGGCGATCAGCAGCGGGGGTCGCTCCAGGGTCCGGAGTACATGAAGCGGATGCGACGCCGTGTGGTGCAGTCCGGTGTCCGCATCCTCGACCACAGCCCGGTGCTGGAGCTGCTCGTCGACCCGAGTGGAACGGTCGTCGGTGCCAACGGCCTGCGCCGTCAGACCGGTCAGCCCTTCACGGTGCGGGCCAACGCCGTCGTGGTCGCCACCGGCGGGTGCGCGTTCTTGAGCCGGGCGCTTGGCACGAACCCGGACACCGGCGACGGACTGCTCTTGTCCGCAGAGACCGGCGCCCACCTCTCGGGCATGGAGTTCTCGAACTCGTACAGCATCGCCCCCGAAGCGACGTCGGTGACCAAGAGCGCCTTCTACTTCTGGGCGACCTTCTTCCACGAGGACGGTCGTCCCATCGAAGGTGCCGGCGCGCAGCGAGGACGGTCGGTGATCGCCAAGGCGTTGCTGACCGAGCCGGTCTACTGCCAGATCGACAACGCCACGCCCGAGGTCCAGGAGGTGATGCGGCGGTCGCAGCCCAACTTCTTCCAACCGCTCGATCGGCTGGGCATCGACCCGTTCACGGACCGCTTCCGGATCACCTTGCTGCTCGAGGGGACGGTGCGGGGCACCGGTGGGCTCCGCATCGTCGACGACGACTGCTCCACGACCGTGCCGGGGCTGTTCGCCGCGGGTGACGCCGCCACGCGTGAGCTGATCTGCGGTGGTTTCACCGGGGGAGGGAGCCACAACGCGGCATGGGCCATCTCGTCTGGCGTGTGGGCAGGAGCGGGCGCGGCCGCCTTCGCGGCGAGCGTCGGGCCCCGGGGCGCGAGCCGCCCGGCCGAGGCAGTCGGCGGCGCGGGCCTTCGCCCCACCGGCACACCCGGCGCACCCGACGACTACAAGGACGTCGTGCGCACGGTGCAGGGCGAGGTCGCCCCGTACGACCGCAACCTGTTCCGCACCGCCGAGCAGCTCACATCATCGCTCGGGGTGCTCGATGCCACCTGGACCCGGGTGCGTTCGTCGCTGCTGGCCCACGGCTCCGAATCGTTCAAGGCCCGCCAGGCCGCGGCGATGACCGCGACGGCCCGGTGGATGTACAACAGCGCGCTGGTGCGCACCGAGACGCGGGGCATGCACAAGCGGCTCGACTTCCCCGAGACCGACCCCGCTCAGCAGCACCGCATCTTGTCCGGCGGCCTCGACGAGGTCTGGACCGCGGTCGACCCAGCGAGCCTGGACCAGGAAGGTGGCCTGCTCGACCCGAACCGAGCTGATTCCGGTTCGGTTTCCGGTTCGGGTTCCGGTTCACGTGCCGGGTCCCCGGCGGTCGTGGGAGCAGGTGCGTCGTGATCGAGGTCATCAGCGCCGATCGGTGCATCGACTGCGACCTGTGCGTGAAGGTCTGCCCCACCAACGTGTTCGACCCCGTTCCCGACGGTCATCCGGTCATCGCACGCCAGGACGACTGCCAGACCTGTTTCCTGTGCGAAGCGTATTGCCCGGTCGACGCCATGTTCGTCGCTCCGGTCACCGACCCCGTCCCGGTCGGGTCGGACTTCCTCGACGAGCAGTACCTGATCGAGGCCAACCTCCTCGGCAAGTACCGCCGCGACCTGGGATGGTCCAAAGGGCTTCAGCCGACCGCCGGAACCGAGGAGGGGTGGCGCCTGTTCTCGCAGTTCGCCGGCCTCGTCTCGAACAAACCGGCTTCGGCCGCCCCTCCATCCTCAGCGCCATCGGAGATGAGTCCGCAGGTCAGCCGGGGTGTGCAGCAGGGAGTCGGCTTGTAGGCGGGATTCTGTCCAGCGCCTCCCGGCGCCTGGGTGACCATCCATCTGAGCGACCTACCAGTGAGTGCTCGACACGAGGTCGAGCGGGCGGACAACCACTGCTCACACTTGGTCTTGCTCCGGGTGGGGTTTACCGAGCCACCCCGGTCACCCGGGATGCTGGTGCGCTCTTACCGCACCGTTTCACCCTTGCCTGTGCCTGCACGCAGGCCATCGGCGGTCTGTTCTCTGTGGCACTTTCCTTCAGGTCGCCCTGACTGGCCGTTAGCCAGCACCCTTGTCCTGTGGAGTCCCGACCTTCCTCGACACGATCGAGTCGTGCCGCGGTCACCGGTCCGGCTCCCTGCTGCCCGGCCAGTGTGCCACGCCAGGACCGACCGCGACGCGGCGCGGCCGGACGATCTGACGGCGGGTAGATCAGCTCTCGGGGACGAACGCCTTGGAGGGCACCCGAGCGCCGCGCGAGATGGTCGGCGTCGGTGCGGCCGCACCGCCCTGGAGGAGGTACACGGACGAGATCTGCCGAGCCGACACGAAGCCGACGGTGGCCACCGCCTCACGGAGCTGCGGCGTCGACATCACCTCGGCGGCGAAGACGTAGGTCTGGGCCAGGGTGTTCTCGATGGTGACGGCCAGGGCCAGCACGTCCTTCGGGGCAGCGAGGGTGGCCACCCCGGCATCGACGACAGACGTCATGAAGTACGAGTTCGGTTCCGTGTAGGGCTGGCCGCCGGCGAGCGCGGTCTGCGCCTCGAAGTAGGTCACGTGCGACGTGTGGCGCTCGACCAGGAGCTCGAACGTGGGAAGCACGTTGGGCCCGGCCTCGAACGGCGCCTGGGCCAACTGCTGGATCCCCTGGATCGCGGCGAGCTCGAGCGATTGCGCCGTGCGCAAGAGGGTGACGTCGAGCTCGGGGCCGACCACCTCGGTGGTCGCGTTCGACGTCGTCGGTGCGGTTCCGCTGAGGGGGAAGTCGTCGCTGGTGTCGACGTCCTGGCCGCAGGCCGCGATGAACGCGGCCGCCGCGACGCCTGCGCTGCCAGCGAAGAGGAAGCGGCGGCGATTCGGGTGTCCGGCGACGGGCGTGGTCTCGTCGGGGGTGTTCACGGTGGGTACGTCTCCTGAATCCGGGATCGAGCTCGTGTCGGGGCGGATCACGCCGACGGCAGGGGGTAGGCGCCGGTGGTGGGCTGGGTCGGCGGCAGGGTCTCCTCGATGGGCAGACCGAGGCTGGTGCCGAGGCCGAAGGCGTGCTGGCCGTCGACCGGGCCGGCCCCGACGAGGACCGCGGTGACCGACGCGTCCTCGGCGAGACCCGTCGCCACGAGGAAGGTGGCGGCCAGGTTCGACTCGAGGGTGAAGAACACCTGGTAGAGGGCCCGCTCCTGCGCGGTGATGTCATCGGGGTTGCGGGCGGAGGTGACCTCGTTGATCACCTGGGTGGTCACCGCGCTGTCGGCAGGTGTCGGCGTTGCGCCCGTCTCGGCGCCTCGGACGCTGGCGAGCGCCTTGACGTGCGCCTCGTGGTGGCGGCGATAGCTGGCGAACAGCTGCGCGGTGGCGGGAAGCAGCGACGTGATCGCCAGCGTCGAGGCGTAGGCCTCGACGGCCGCGGTCTCGAGCGCTTCGAGGCCCGTCACGATGGCTGTGTCGGTGGGCGAGAGCGTGGCGTCGTCCCCGCTGTCCTGCGCCGCGGCGGCCGACGCGAACACGGTGCCGGGGATGGCCACGGCGCCTGCGACGGCTGCGCCGCCGAGACCGAGCTTGCGCACGAACTGGCGTCGCGAGCCCTCGCCGATCCGGGAGATCGCGGTGGTCGGATCGTCGTCGTGCTTGGTGGGCGAACCCACCGGCCGGCGGATGCTCATCGTCGTGTGGTCCTTCCTTGCCTGGCGGCGTTCCTGGCCTCGGCCTGGCGGCGTCTGGCCCTGCTCCGACTGACTCGTGGTGCCTCCGGATGCCTCGACCCGGCCGATGGCGGCGCGGTTCGGGGCTCGTTCGGACCGTGGGAACGGTAGTCGGATCCTGAGCTTTGCCGATTCCGGCCCCTCTGAGCACATCGGGAGCGAGGACAGGTCGTGCGACGCGGCCCGTCGGGGCTCGGCCGGTGTCAGAAGTCGAGCTCGGACAGCTCGCCGTACCAGCCGGAGGCCCGCGCGACCGCGGTGGCCCATCGCTCGCGGTCGAGCGGTGCCCCGGGCTCGACGGTGGTCTTCGGGCGCCAGGTGGCCGCGAGGTCGGACCAGTCGCCCCAGGTCCCGATGGCCAGACCGGCGAGGAGCCCGGCGCCGAGGGTCGTCGCCTCGACCACCGGTGAGACCTCGACGACTCGTCGGCTGGCGTCGGCGAGCGCCTGGACGAACGTCGGGTTCTGGCTCATGCCGCCGTCGACGCGGAGGTTTCCGATGGTGGTGCCGCTGTCGGCCTCGGTGGCCTCGATGAGGTCGGTTCCCCGGTGGGCGATGCCTTCGAGCACGGCTCGGACGATCTCGGGCCGTCCTGACCCGCGGGTGAGGCCGAGGAGGGTGCCGCGTGCGCCGTAGTCCCAGTGCGGAGTGCCGAGACCGAGCAGGGCGGGCACGTAGCTGACTCCGTCGGTCGTGTCGCAGCGAGCGGCGACGTCGTGGGAGGCGTCGACCGTGTCGATGATGGCCAGGTCGTCGCGCAGCCACTCGACGTTCGTGCCGGCCGAGAGCATGATCGCCTCGAGCCCCCAGGTGACCGAGCCCCCGACCTTTGATGTGACGATCGGGAACGTGCCGGCCTCGCCGCGGGTCGGGAACGACGGGCGCTGGGGGCCGACCACGAGGTCGAGCATGCCGCCGGTGCCGAAGGTGGCCTTGGCCGAACCGGCCGTGACGCAGCCCTGGCCGACGAGCGACGCCTGCTGATCGCCTGCCACGCCGGTGATCGGGGGGTTCCCGTCGAGCGCCGAGGCGACGGCGAGGTCGCCGCTCGAGTCGACGATGGTGGGCAGCACGCGGCGGGGGATCCCGAGCTTGTCGAGCACCGCGTCGTCCCAGGCTCCCTGGGCGTCGACGAGGCCGGTGACGCCGGCGTTGGTGAGATCGGTGATGTGCGATGCGCCGCGGGTGAGGTGCCAGATGATCCAGGTGTCGACGGTGCCGAAGCAGATGTCGCGGTCACGATCGGGGTCGATCTGGTCGAGCAGGTGCGAGAGCTTCGTGGCCGACTGGTTCGGGGCGAGGCGCAGGCCGTCGGCCTGGAGCACGAGGCAGTCGCCGAGCGTGCGGAGGTCCTGCCATCCCAATCCCGGTGCGAGCGCCTTGCCCGAGGCCCGGTCCCACACCACGGTCGAGGCGCGCTGGTTGGCGATGCCGACCGCGGCGACCGGGCCGTGGGCGGCGAGCACCCGTCGAGCGACCGCGAGGGCGTCGACCGCGAGCCGGTCGGCGTCGAACTCGACGAGGCCGGGCGCCGGGGTCGACGGGAGCGACGTGACCCGCTGCTCGTCGATGATCGTGGCGTCGGCCGTGACGATGGCGGCGCGCAGCGAGCTCGTGCCGATGTCGATCACCAGGATGCTCATCGTCTGTCCTCGTCGGTCTGGTCGGTCTCGTCGTCCTCGTCGGTCTCGTCGTCCTCGTCGGTCTGGTCGGTCTCGTCGTCCTCGGTGGCGTGGGCGGTCCGACCCTGTTCCGTGTCGGCCAGGTTCGCTTGCCGACTGGCGAACAGTCCGCCCACCGTGCCGAGGCACGCGCCGAGCAACACGGCGTAGACGAGCGCGAGCGGGTTCGAGAACGAGCCGCGGGCGACGCTGTAGGCGACCTGGACGACGAGGAACGTGGCGGCGCCCGCCAGCGCGCCGTTGACCGCGAAGCCCGCCCTCGCGGTGCGTGCCGCGGCGTACCCGCCGAAGACCGCCGACAGCAGGAGCAGCCCGAGCTTGAGGATCGTGATGACCGGGGAGCTCGCCGAGCCGTCGCGGTCGAACAGTCCGACGGCGACCGCGATCGGCACCGAGAACACGGCCGAGCTGAACAGGCCCCATGCCACGGCGTTCACGCGGATCTGACCGGAGGTGCTCACCAGGCGATCTCCGACGGCGCGTTCGCGAACGGGTCGGGCAGACCGAGCTTGCCGGGGTTGAGGATGCCGTGCGGGTCGAGGGCGGCCTTCACCGAGGCGACGAGGTCGAGGCCCCCGCCGAGCGCGTCGCGCATGAACCGGGCGCGGTTGATGCCGACGCCGTGGTGGTGGCTGAGCGTGCCACCGTGGGCGAGCACGCAGCGCGTGCCGACATCCCACACCTGCCGGTAGAAGGCGTCCTTCGCAGCTTGGTCATCGCCCTCGGGCTTGCCGCCGAAGGTGAAGTAGAGACACGCCCCGTCGAGGTAGGCATGGGACTGGTGGGCCGACACGGCGAGGACGCCGGGCACGGCACCTATGGCGTCGAGCGTCGCCCGGTAGATCCCGGGGAGGGCACCCCACGGACCGGTGATCTCCATGGTGTCGACGACGGCACCGATGCGGATGAGCGATTCGAGCGCGTCGACGTTGTTGCGGTGCGCCATCCACGTGTCGACGAGAGCGGCGTCGAGCGGCAACGACACCTGCGTCTCCTCTTCGACGACCTCCATGACCGCGTCGACCAGGATCGGGTCGCCCTCGTCGCGGACGAGCAGCGGGGCGATGTCGCCGGTGCCGAAGTTCCGCTCGCCCTCGATGGCGTCGTAGAGGCGCACGACGGCGGGGTTGGCGCCGCGGCGGGCGATGCGTCGGCACGCCTCGAGACCGTCCTCGAAGGTGGCGAACCCGACCGCGTGCTGGCGATGGTGGGTGGGCACGGGGCGGGCGCGCAGCCGCGCGCCGACGATGATGCCGAGGGTCCCCTCCGACCCCACGAACACCTGGTTGAGGTCGGGCCCGGCGGCGGCCCGAGCGTTGCCCCCGGTGGCGATGATGCGACCGTCGGCGAGCGCGACGTCGAGGCCCACCACGATGTCTTCGATCTTGCCGTAGCGGTTCGAGAGCTGACCGGCCCCGCGGCAGGCCAGCCACCCGCCCACGGTCGACAGCGCCATCGACTGCGGCCAGTGGCCGACCGTGAGCCCGTGGTCGCGTTGCAGATCAGCTTCGAAGTGGTCCCCGAAGGTGCCCGGAAGCACGTCGACGACGAGGGAGACGGGGTCGACCGAGCGGATGCCGGACAGGCCGCAGAGGTCGAGCACCACCCCGCCGTGCACGGGCACCGATCCGCCGACGACCCCGCTGCGGCCCGCCGCGGCGGTGACGGGCACTCGAGCCTGGTTGCAGCGACCGAGCACGGCTGCCACCTGATCGGGCGCGGTCGGCGAGACCACGATCGCGCCCCGCGCCGCGACCTGTCCGTCCAACGCCCACGTCATGGCCACGGGCCACCAGTCCCGGCTGCTCTCGGTGAGGCGCTCGTCGTCCACGGAGACCGCGCAGATCGCGGCGAGCTCGTCGACGAGTTGGTCGGGGACAGGGACCTGGGGCGTGTCGAGACGGGCAGTCGCACCCGCGGCACCGCCGGCGATCTCGATGGGCGGGGTGGGCCGTCCCGGGCCGAGCGGGGTGGCCGTCATCGGGCCCCTCGGTCGCGGTCGTCGACGGCGGGGTGAGCAGCGGCGCCTGCCGCGGTGCGCTCCTCGGCGATGAGCGCACGGTAGGCGGCCACTTGGGCGGCCTGGTCGGTGGCGCCCCAACCCAGGTCGTCGGCCATGAGCGAGGCCACGTCGTCGGCCGCTCGGGCGCTCGCGTCGCGAGCGAACAACCGTGCTCGGGTGCGGCGGGACAAGACGTCGTCGACCGAGCGCGCCATCTCGTAGCGGGCGGCGTAGATCGCTTCGGCCCGGAGGTAGGGGAGGCCGTCGACGAGGGGCTGACCCAACGACGGGTCGTGCTCGATCATGGCCAGGAGCGTGCGGGCTTCGCCGCCGTGCCGGCCCACCAGGTGTTCCACACCGAGGCGTCCGATCGTCGGGTTTCGGAGCGAGCGTGCGGCCTCGTGGCCCGCCGCGCCGCGCAACCTGAGCCGCTTCGTGCGGCTGTGGCGTTGCACCCGGTCGAGGATGGAGCGTCGTCCGGAGCCCGCCCGCAAGGGTGGCAGGACCTCTTCGAGCACGACGTCGACGGTGTCGGCCGCCATCTCTCGATAGGTGGTGAGCTTGCCGCCGGTGACCGACACGACGCCGCTGGCGGATCGTCGGACCTGGTGGCGACGCGACAGGTCGGCGGTGTTGCCGGTCGATGCTGCGGCGACGAGGGGTCGGAGCCCGGCCCAGGTCCCGACGATGTCGGACGCCGCGATGGGGTTCGTCACCACGTCGTTGATGGCGTCGAGCAGGTAGGCGATGTCGTCGACCGTGCACGGCGGGTCGTCGATCGGTCCGTCGTAGTCGGTGTCGGTGGTGCCGATGTAGGTGACGTCGCCCCATGGCACCACGAACACCGAACGGCCGTCGCGGCGCACCGGGATGACCGCGGCGATGTCGTTGCCGACGAGGTGCCACGGCACGCTGATGTGGATCCCCTTGGCGGGTCGGATGGATCGGGGGTGGGTGCCCTCGTCGATGGCCCGGACGTCGTCGGACCACACGCCAGCGGCGTTGATGACAGCATCGGCGCGCACCTCGATCGTGTCGCCGTCGACGGCGACGGTGGCGCCGGTGGCCCGACCGGCGGCGTCCTTGGTGATCGACTCGACCCGCACCCCGTTCATGGCGACGGCGTTGTGGTCGAGCACCGCGGTGCGGATGATCTCGAGGGTGAGTCGGGCATCGTCGGCCTGCGCGTCGTAGTACAGGTAGGACGACGCGAGCCGGTCGGGGTCGAGCGAGGGCATGTGACGCCGCGCTTCAGACGCGCTGATGCGGCGGTGCAGCCGACCGATGCGCAGTCCGCCGGTGAGGTCGTAGCCCCACAGAGCGGTGCCGAGCGCCCGCGACAGCTTCTTGGAGATGACCCCGCCCGACCCGCGGAACACGGGGAGGAGGAAGGGCAGGACCTGCACGAGGTGCGGGGCGTTCTTGCGCAGCCGTTGACGTTCGTGCAGCGCCTCGTAGACCAGGCGGGGGTCGTCTTGGAGGTAGCGCAGGCCACCGTGGATGAGCTTCGAGGACTTCGATGACGTGCCCGACGCGAAGTCGTGCCGTTCGACGAGCGCGGTGCGCAGGCCGCGGGACGCGGCGTCGAGCGCGCATCCCGCTCCGGTGATGCCCCCGCCGATCACGAGGACATCGAAGTGTCCCTCCGCGAGGCGGTGTCTGGCGACGGATCGATCGAAGTCGCCGGTCATGGGTGCCATCTTCGCCCAAAACGCGGCGGCCCATCCCGCAACGTGCCCGACGGCCTCGGTCGGTCGTGGCGATCGCCACGCCTGACGTCGCGGTCGTGGTCGCGGGTCCGTGATCGGACCGTGGGCTGGTGTGCTCGACGAACCAGGATTCTCGGCTAACAAGGGTCCGACGCCGACGTCCCTGCGGCCGGGAGCACTGTGTGACCACGACGACCGACCCGTTCGACCCGCTCTACCTCGACGAGGTCGATCTTCGGGGTGCGCTGACCGAGGCGTTCGTCGCGGTGCTCGGCGAGACCGGGCCGGCGACCGGCGGACCGGAACGGGGCATCGATCCTGCCTGGCACCCCGCGGTGGTCGCCGCGATGGCCGGGACGGGGACGGGGAACGTCGCCACGTTGTCTGCGTCGGCCCAGGACCGGATCGTCGATGCCTGGGCCGCGCACATCTCGGCGGGTCGGCTAGTCCAGGCGGTTCGGCCTGGTCGGGCGGTCCGGGTCGACGACCTCGATGACACCGGCATCGTCGCTCTCGTCCGTCGAGCCCTCCAGGTTCGGGTCCGCAACGACGGGCTGACGCGGGCGCAGCGGGTCGACCGGATCTTCGCCGGACGACGGGATCCGAGGGCGAGGTGGTTGGTCCGGTCCTTCGGAACCATGGCCGGACGGGGGTCGTGCACCTGCCTCGATGTCCCGATCGTCGAGGGATGGCAGTGCTGCGGTTCTCCCTGGCTCGACAACGGCGACCTCGAGCGGTTCATCCGCCGTGCTCGTCGCAACGTCGCGCTGCTCGACGAGGCGGTGCGCACGGGGCGGGCCCGACCGATCGGCGACCCCGTCTGCTGGTCGATCGTGACGAACGACTACCCGAACTACGTCGGTGGTCCGACCACATCGGTCGTCGCCCGGGCCTTCGACGACTGATCTCCTGGGTGGGCCCAGGCACCTCACGGATCCGGCCAGGCACCTCACGGATCCGGCCAGGATCCCCACGGCGAGCGGTCCTATTTGGACATCCTCGGGTCGCTCTTGCGATACTCGCCGCTCTCACCCGCGAGCACACCAGGTGCGATCCCCCCACATGAATCACCCGTGGCAGAGCAAGGCGGCCTGTGCCGGCCTCGACCCGCAGATCTTCTACCCTCCGGATGAGGACGACACCCTCGCCGAACCGGCCAAGGCCGTGTGCGCGGTGTGCCCCGTTCGTGAGGCCTGCCTCGAGCACGCGCTCGGGTACCGGGAGAAGGACGGGGTGTGGGGCGGCGCCACCGAGCGGGAACGCCGACGCATCATCCGCCAGCGCCGCCGCACCGCCTGATCGCACGCCCGCGATCGCCTCGGCGCCGTCCTCCTCCCTTCCGAAATTGCGTTTCTGGTTGTCGTAGAGCGACGGCGATCAACGCAATTTCGGGATTTTCTGACAGGATGCGCCGATGACGCTCGACACACCCCCGATGACGCTCGACGAATTCGGAGGATGGCGCGGTGTGCTCGGCACGCTGACCGCCGGGCAGGACCTCACCGCCGCGCAGGCCGGTGCCGCCACCGAGGAGATCCTCTCGGGAGCGGCGACCCCGGCGCAGATCGCGGCGTTCATCGTCGCGCTGCGCATGAAGGGAGAATCGCCCGACGAGGTCAACGGCATGGTCGACGCCATGCTCGCAGCGGCCACCCCGATCGACCTCGGCGACGACACGGCCGGCGCGGTCGACATCGTGGGCACCGGCGGCGGCCCCACGCGGCGCACCCACGCCCTCAACGTCTCCACCATGGCGTGCTTCGTCGTGGCCGGCGCGGGCGTGAAGGTGTGCAAGCACGGCAACCGACGGGCGTCGTCGACGTCGGGCTCCTTCGACCTGCTCGACGCGCTCGGCGTCGCCATCGAGCTCGACGGCCCGGCGGTCGCCCGCTGCGTCGCCGAAGCCGGCCTCGGCTTCTGCTTCGCCCGTTCCTTCCACCCCGCCATGCGCCACGCCGGCCCCGTCCGCGCCGAGCTCGGCGTGCCCACCGTGTTCAACTTCCTGGGGCCCCTGTCGAACCCGGCGCGCGTGCAACGCCAGGTGATCGGCGTGAGCCTGTCGTCGATGGCCGACATCGTGGTCGGGGTCCTGCACAAGCGCAACGCCCCCCGGGCCCTGGTCGTGCACGGCCACGACGAGATGGACGAGCTCACCACGACGGGGCCGTCGACCGTCCACCAGGTCGAGGACGGCACCATCACGATGTACGAGCTCGATCCGTCGACCTACGGCATCCCCGTCGTGGCCGCCGAACAGGTCAAGGGCGGCGACGCCGAGGTCAACGCCGAGATCGCCCGTCGGGTGTTCGGCGGTGAGGAGAGCCCGTACCGCGACATCGTGGTGTTGAACGCGGCGGCTGGGCTGTGGGTGTCGGGCACGGTCCCGACGTTGGGCGACGGCATCGACGCGGCTCGTGCCTCGATCGACTCAGGTGCGACCAAGGCCACGCTCGACAAGCTCGTCGCCGTGTCGTCGAGCCTCGCAACCGGCTGATGCTGCGCTTCTGGCGTTGATCTCGTTCGCTCGGCGAACGAGATCAACGCAATTTGGGGCGATCGGTGGGCTGGCGGGTCGGGGCGGGGAGCTGCTGGGCGATCGGGGTGCGCACCGGGGCGAACACCGAGTCGACGTCGACGAGCCCGACGGCGCGTTCGATGTCGGTGAGCTCGCGCTGGGCATCGTCGAGGAGGTCGAGCTGTTCGGAGATGCCGTCGAGGACGTCCGGGGTGCTCGTGCGATCGTCCCATCCGCTCGTGGGCACGCCGTCGGGGCGGGCCAGCCTCGACAGGCGGATCGAGAGGCGTTCGACCTCGGTCACCTGCTCGTGGAGCTGGACGAGGAGCGTCCGGCGGGCTCGGCGCGGATGCCGAGAGGCAGCCACGAGGTGGTGGTCGAGCTCGACGGCCTGGCTCTCGAGTTGGCGACGCAGGTCGTCGACCGACAGCGACGGCGACTGCCGGGTGGTGCGGCTGGGGGAGAGGTGGATCTCGTTCGTCGCCGACCGCAGGCGGCGATGCAGGCGCGCTGGTGCAGTCGGCGTCCACAGCCACGTGATCGGAGCGGGGGACTTGACCGCCGGTGACACCCGGTTGGCCCGTTGCAGGCGCCACCGGAGCAGCACGACGGCGAGCACGCACATCGCGATCCACGTGGCGACGAACGCCGTCGACCAGAGCAGGAACGTGCGCATGGCATGAGGGTATCGGCGTGTCGTTGGCGGTGGGCCTCGGGTTCGAGACGGCGGTCGAGCCTCAAATTGCGTCGATCTTGTGCGGAGGGCGCACAGATCGACGCCAGAAGCGCACTATCGGCTCGGAGATCAGGCGGCCGAACGCCGGGGCGTGAACGACCGGAGGGGAAGCGCCGGGAAGCTGAGCCCGTCGTCGCAGTGCTCGATGCGGGTGGTGTCGGCGCGCTGGTCCAGCCATGCGGCCACGCACGCCAGCTCGTCGGCGAGCTCGCGGGGCACGGGCCGCGCCGCGTGGGTGTCGTCCTCGAACTCCTCGCGTTGGTCCTGGCCGGTGTCCTGGCGGCTGTCCTGGTGTGCGAACGGCGATGGCACGAGGGCAAGCCGACCGTCGACGGCAGGGCGCTCGGTGCCCCACGCGTCCACGAGGACGCCACGACGGAGCTCGGCTCCGCCGTGGCCGTCGGTGACGATGACGAGCCGGCGGCACCGGTGCAGGGCGTCCATGCGGCGCTGGCGACCGATGGCCTCGGCGAGCGCCGCGGCCCGGTCCCGAACGTCGGCGGCCTCCTCGTAGCGATCTTGCGCGGCGAGGGCGTGCATCCGAGCGGCGAGGGGCTCCAGCACGAGCCTCGGATCGTGTTGGAGCGCCCGCAGCGCCAGGTCGACGACCGACCGGTACTCCTCGGCGCTCACCTGCCCTGCGCACGGGCAGGTGCTCACGCCGAGCTGCGCTGCGGTGCACGGTGCGGGCCGGTCCTGCCTGCCCGGCCGCGCCGTGCACCGCCGGAGTGGGATGACCGACTCGACCGCTTCGGCAACCTGCTTGGCCATGCGCGACGAGGGGAGCGGGCCGAGGTGGAACGAGCCGTCGTCCTTGACGGTGCGGACCACCGAGAGGCGGGGGAACGCCTCGTTCGTGGTGAGCCGCAGGTAGACGTAGCGGGACCAGTCTCGGGCCTGGCGGTTGTAGCGAGGTCGGTGCTCGTGGATGAGCCGCACCTCGCGCACCGCAGCCTCGAGCGGGTGGTGGCACACGAGGTGGTCGATGTGGTGCACCTCGCGCAGCAGCGCGCCGACCTTCTTGCGGGTGTCGCTCGAGAAGTAGGAGCGGACGCGTGTGCGCAAGTTGGTGGCCTTGCCGACGTAGAGCACGCGTCCGGCCCGATCCTTGAACAGGTAGACACCGGGCTTGCGGGGGAGCGTGACGGTCAGGTCGAGCTTGGCGACCTGGGGATGGCCGCCGATCTTGGGCAGGGCGAGGAGGTCGTCGAGGCCGGTGACGCCCAGCGTCGCGGCCCGTTCGAGCATGACGTGCAGCAGATCGCCGGTGGCGAGGGCATCGTCGAGGGCGCGGTGGTTGGGCCCGTTGGGGAGGCGGAAGTGCTGGGCGAGCGTGCCGAGCTTGAGGTTGCGCACCTCGTCGCGCACCAGGCGCTTGGCGAGGGCGTAGGTGTCGATGTTGCGGTTGCGAAGCGGCGGCTGGCCGGCACGTTCGAGCGCGTGGCGGAGGAATCCGAGATCGAAGCGGACGTTGTGGCCGACGATGACGGCATCGCCGATGAACTCGAGGAGGCTGGGCAGCACCGTCTCGATGCGGGGAGCGGGCACCACCATCGACTGCGTGATGCCCGTGAGCACGGTGATGGTCGGAGGGATGGCGACGCCCGGGTTGACGAGGGTCTGGAACCGGCCGAGGCACTCGCCGCCGCGCAGCTTGACCGCACCGATCTCGGTGATGCCGCAGGTCTGAGGCGAACCGCCGGTGGTCTCGAGGTCGATCACGCAGAAGGTGACGTCGAACAGGGGTGTGCCGAGGTCGGCGAAGCTGCGCTGCACCGGAGCGGCGGTGAGCAGCGACGCGGTGGGCGCCGGCGCCGCGACCTCGGCTTGCACCTCGACGCCGCGCTCGGGATCAGAGAACAGGTCGAGCCGGGTCACGCTCACCATCATGGACGAACGGCTGTTCGAGATCAAACACCTGTTCGTGGGTTCGAGGTGGAACGCGACCCCGTCTGGTCGTCGGGTCGACGGTCACGATCCGTCGCAAGGTGCGGGGTAGGTGCCCACCTCGGTGGCTTGGTCACGGCCGTGGATGGTCAGGTGGGCGATGGGGACGTCGCCGAGCATCGTGGTATCGGCGTCGAGGCGGTGGCGGGTCGTGTCGTCGCTGAGCCGCTCGACGATCTCTCGGATCTCGGACAGGCCGAGGTTCTCGCTGAGCTCGACGTGGCGGGCCGCAGTGCGGGCGATGCGGTGCCCGGAAGGGGTCGACGGGTTGAGCCCGTCGGTGCGTCGCGCAATCGCGTCGAGGAGATCCGAGGTCCGCTCCTGCCGCCGCGTCGCTCCATCGGGTTCGAGGAACCAGGCGCCTCGGAGCTCGGTCTCGGCGGTTCGTGATCGAGCGTAGGCCACCGCCTGTCGACCATCGAGCGTGACGACGCCGGCCTGGGCGAGGTCGAGGCCCGTCTCGCGGTCCCGGATGGGGACCTCAACGTCCACCTCGACTCCTCCAAGTGCATCGACGAGGGCGGCGAGGCCGTCGATCCGGACCACGATGACGCCGTCGACACCGATGCCGAGCCCGTAGCAGAGGGTGTCGGCCACCGCCTGCGGACCGGCTTCGAAGGTGACGGCGAGTCGACCCATCGTGCCGTCGGGTCGGGCGACGAACAGGTCGCGGGGGAGCGACCAGATCTCGGTCGGTGCGTCGGGTGGCGTGCGCAGCACGATCACCACGTCGGCGCGGGCGCTCGGCACCTCGGTCTCGTCACCGAAGGTCTCGCGCTCCTCCGGAGTGTCGACGAACGACCGGCTGTCCGAGCCGATGACGAGGTAGGTGTCCACGTCGTCGGTGCCGGTCGCCTCGAAGGCGAAGCGAGGGATCGATGCGTACGTGGTCGTCCAGAACACGAGCTCGAAGACGGCGATGATCCCGATGAGGACGAGCACGACGACCGTGCCGCGGATGACGGTCGATCGGCGGCTCCGCGGGCTCCTTGCCGGTGTGCCCGGGGATCGGGTCGGTGCACCATCAGCTTGCTCGGTCATCACCATCCGCCTCTCGTCCTGCCTGTACGCCCGGTTCGGACAGCGGCCGTTGTCGCGCCCGTGTCAGGACATGCGTAGCATCAGGTCGTGCAACAGCGGCGGAAGCGGATGAAGGCTCGACTCGGAGGTGCTCTCGTGGTCGTCGCGTGCGCGGCGACGCCGTTCCTGGCGAGCTGCACCTCGGACGGCGACGACGGCGAAGCGGCCACCACGACGGTCGTCGCCGCGCCCGACGAGTCCCTGCCGTTCGATCCCGCCAGCCTGCCCGGCTGCTGGGCCACCGGGTCGGTGCGCGGCGACATCGAGGCGACGTTCGACCGGGTGCGAGCGACCAGGGATCGGGCCGGTGCCGACGACGATCCCGATGCGCCCGCCTACTACGTGGTCGAACAGGGATCGGTCACCGCGGTGTTCCGCTCCGGCGTCGACGGTCAACCGATGGTCATGGTCCGCGACGGCGACCGGCAGCTCACCGCCATCGGCGTCCCCGGAGTCGCGGTCGATCCAACGGGGACCGGAGCATCGGCCGCCTCAGTCACCGTTGCCGCCACGACCGGCGAAGCCGACTCAGCAGTCATCGACGTCGAGATCACCTGTCGCTAGCCGCGCAACGGTTCTTTTCATAGCTAGCCGCGCAACAACTCTCATGGTACCGTCGGCTCTCGACGGACGGCGACGGGCGCGGTCTTGGCGAAGGGCGACACGGTGGGCAAGATTCATGGCGTAGCTGGTGCGATGTTGATGATGGTCGCGGGGGCGGCACTCTGCCTCCTGTTCGGGTTGACCCACCCGGGTGCGGCCGGGGCGCAAGACGTGAGCAGCCCGTCGGGTGATCTCGAGGTCACGATCGTCGACCTCGACGGCAACCCCCTGGAGGGGTATCAGGTCCAGATCTTCTCGCTCGACGAGGACAGCTGGTACTCGGGCTACACGGCTGCTGATGGTGTCGCCCGGTTCGAGGGGATCGAGGCCAAGCAGTACGTGGTCGACGTCTCCTCGCCCACCTGGAGTTGGCTCGGCAATGGTGCCGTGACGGTTGCGGCGGACATCCTGACGACCATCGAGATCCCCGTCGCACCCATCCAGTACGGCGACCTCGAGGTGGAGGTCGTCGATGGGTTCGGCAACCCCCTCGTCGGCGTCGACGTCGCCTTGACGCACTGGTCGACAGGAAACCTGTGGGCCATGACGGACACGTCGGGCGTCGCTCACTTCAGCGGTGTTCCAGCCGATACCTACAACGCCTACGTCTGGAATCCCGTCGCGGGTGACTGGGTGGCCGACTACGACGTCACGGTGGTGGCCAACACCACGAACCAGATCACCTTGACCGTGGGTTCGGCGATGGCAGACGGCCAGCTCGCCATCGAGGTCGTCGACGGGTCGGGTGAGCCGGTCGGCGGCGCCACAGTCACCGTGATGACCTACACGACCGAGTTCTCGGGCATCAGCGACACCGAAGGGATCGCCTCGTTCGGGGGGCTGGCTCCGGGCAACTACTCCATCGTGGTGACCAGCGCTGACGGCACCTTGACCGTCTCCGATTGGGCGTGGGTCAGCGTTGGGTCCACGACCTGGGTCGAGGTCCGTCTTGCGCCCAGCAGGTTGTCGGTCGAGGTCGTCGACGAGTGGGGTGCGCCGGTCGGCGGCGCCACGGTGACCGTGCTCACCTACACGACAGAGGTGTCCGGTCACACCGATGGCGACGGGATCGCCGAGTTCGAGGGGCTCGCTCCAGGGAGCTACCCGATCGTGGTGACCAGCGCGGATGGCACGTTGACCACGCAGGACTGGGTCTGGGTGTACACCGGGTGGCCGACGTCGCTCACCGTCGTCCTGGCCCCGCCCGCCTTCGGGACGCTCGACGTCACGGTGGTCGACACCGGTGGGAACCCCCTGCCGGGCTACGAGGTGGAGATCTACGGGTCGTCGACCTGGCGGTGGGCCGACACCGACGTCGCAGGTCTTGCCCGGTTCGAGTCGGTCCCCATCGGCAACTACGACGTCGGGGTCTACGACTTCGATGGCCACTTCCTGTCCTGGACGTCCGCCGAGGTCACGAAGGACGCCACGACCGCGGTGACCGTCGAGGTCACCCTCCCGGCCCGGATCTCCGGCACGATCGACGTGACCAACGGTTCGCCGTGGGACTTCGCCGTCGTCGTCGGCGGCGCATGGGCGTCGATCCAAGAGGACGGGAGCTACTCGATCGTGGTGTCACCGGGGGTCCACGAGGTGGGGCTGTACCGCGCCGACCTCCCGACGGTCCTGGTCGAGTCACGCTCGGTCACCGTGGCCGCCGAGCAGACTGCGGTGGCCGATTTCTCCGTCGACGTCGCCCAACTCCCTGCCGCGGTGCGCGGAACGGCGCGCTACGACGATGGCATGCCGCTGGGTGACGTTCCGGTCGAGCTGCGCCAGGGCACCGCCGTCGTGGCCACCGCCACGACCGCCGGGGACGGATCGTTCACCATCTATCCGGTCGCTCCCGGCACGTACGTGGTGTGGGTTGGCGGATCGAGCGCCACCGTGACCGTGCTCCCCGGCCAGGTGTCGTGGGCCGCGGTGGTGGTCTCAGGCGGGACGACCGCTTCCTGTTCCGCAGGCACAGCCCCCCAGCCCGGGCTCACGAACATGGGCTTCGAGACGGGTGATCTCTCGGGCTGGACGACGGGCACGCTGACCCAGGGCATCGAGGTGGTCGGCGCCGACGGGTTCGCGACCCCGTGGGAGGGCTCGAAGATGGCCCGCTTGGCGTCGTCGGCTTCGAGCAGCGGGCACAGCCAGCCCCCCGGGCCCAACGTGCTGTGCCAGGACTTCGTCGTGGACGAGCCGACCGAGACCTTCGCCTTCAACCTGTTCACCTACGACTACACGGGCTACGACCGCTTCGCCTTCGACATCATCGTCACATCACCTTCGACCGGTGAGCTGCTGGCCACGCTCAGTCAGCAGTCGTGGGGCCAGGGAACCGAACTCAAGACCTCGGGTTGGCGGGGCGTCACGTTGGACCTCAGTGGCCACGAGGGCGAGACCGTGCGCTTCGCCATCAGCGCCGGCGGCACCAGCGACTCCCTGTACACCTTCTGGGCGTACCTCGACTCCGCCGCGGAGCTGCCCCCTGAGCTCGCCGCCCTCGTCCAAGCCGAGGCCCCCGGAGCGTCGGTGATGGTCGATCCGTCGACCGGACAGTCCACGGTCAGCATGCCGTCGGGCAACGTCACCGACGTGACGTTGAGCTTCACGGCGTTGTGCGCCGACGGGGCGACACCCACGTCGGTGTCGATGCTGCTGAACGGAGCGGGCTACCCGGCGGGCCATGTCGGCTCGTCGTCGACCTACGTGGTGATGATCCCCCAGGCGTCGGTGCAGAGCGGCATCTTGTCCACCCAGGTGAACTGCCCGGACGCGGTCCCCATCGTCACCAAGGTCGGTGAGATCGTCCTGTACGACCCCTCGGGCATCGTGAGCGACGCGCTGACCGGCGAGCCCGTCGTCGGTGCCACGGTCACGCTGTACCAGGTGCCAGGGTGGTCGGCGGCACCGGCTCCGGGCACCCTCGGGGCCACCGAGTGCCAGTCGAACCTGTCCAAGCCCGCTGATGCGCCGTGGAGCCAGCCGGCTCCGGTGGCACTCGGCGTCGAGGCCAACCCGGCCTCAGGCCTGATATCGCCGAAGGTGAACCCGTTCATCACCAACTCGATCGGCTACTACGGCTGGGACGTGGCGGCGGGATGCTGGTACG
Organism: uncultured Rhabdothermincola sp.; assembly: GCA_964485515.1. Lineage (GTDB taxonomy): Bacteria > Actinomycetota > Acidimicrobiia > Acidimicrobiales > Acidimicrobilacustridaceae > CAZALT01. The sequence goes on from CAZALT010000006.1 coordinate 34,149, forward strand.
TGGTGGTGTCCGCCGACGGCTACCAGCTCCTCACGTCGCCGGTCGTGGGCGTTCCCACCGAGGTGACGGACCTCGACCTCGAGCTCACGCCGCTGCCGCCGTCGGCCCCGTCCGGTGTCGCGGCGACGGCCGGGGTGCGCCACGCCCAGGTCTCCTGGACGGCCAGCGAGGCCGGCCTCGCCCCGGTCACCGGTTACACGGTGACGGCGAGTCCCGGTGGAGCCACCGTGACGGTGGCTGCCGGTGCGAGCTCGGCCACCGTCGAGGGGCTGGCCGACGGCGGCTCTTACACGTTCTCGGTGCTGGCCACCAGCGCGGTGGGCAATTCGGCGACAGCGTCGTCGCCGGCCGTGGTCCTGCCCGATGTGCCGGGGGCCCCGACCGGTGCCGCCGCGACGGCCGACGTCCGGTCGGCCACGGTGAGCTGGGTTGCCCCGGTGTCAGACGGTGGCCGACCGGTGACCGGCTACACGGCGACGGCCGCTCCTGGCGGTGCGACGTGCACCACGAGCGGGCTCTCCTGCGCCATCGACGGTTTGGTCGACGGCGGCTCGTACACGTTCTCGGTCGTGGCGACCAACGTCGTGGGCAACTCGCCGGCGGGGTCATCTCCGGTGGTGGCCCTGCCTGATGTGGCCGGGGCTCCGACCGCCGTCACTGCTATCGGTGGCAACAAGGCCGCCACGGTGAGCTGGATCGCTCCCGTGTCGGACGGTGGCCGACCGGTTTCCGGCTACACGGCGACGGCCGCTCCGGGGGGCGCGACGTGCACCTCGAGCGGGCTGTCGTGCACGATCACGGGACTGACCAACGGCACCTCCTACACCTTCACGGTGGTGGCCACCACCGTCGTGGGCACCTCCGCTCCGTCCGTTGCATCGGCGGCCGTGGTTCCTGCTGATCCCACCGCCTGTGGTGCCGGCCGCAAGGGGCCGTTCAAGGATGTCCCCGGCTCGCACGCGTTCTGTGGCGAGGTCGAGTGGTTGGCCAACACGAAGGTGACGGTGGGGTACTCCGATGGCACGTTCGGTCCCAACCGCAGCGTCAACCGCGGGGCGATGGCGGCGTTCCTGTACCGCTACGCGGGATCGCCGCCCGTGACGTTGCCGGCCAAGCCGACGTTCAAGGACGTGCCGAAGTCTCACGGGTTCCACAAGGAGATCGAGTGGTTGGCGAGCACGGGGCTCACCACGGGGTATTCGGATGGGACGTACGGTCCGGACAGGAGCATCACGCGCGGGGCGATGGCTGTGTTCTTCTACCGCTTCGCCGAATCACCGGCGATGACCCCTCCGGTCAAGGCCAGCTTCAAGGACGTGCCGAAGACCCATGCGTTCTCCAAGCAGATCGAGTGGTTCGTGACCACGAAGGTGACCACCGGCTACTCGGACTCCACGTACCGTCCGAACGCTCCGGTGACCCGAGGGGCGTTCGCGGCGTTCCTCTACCGCTTCGACCGGCTCGGTGCGTGATCCGGGGCTGATGCTCGGACGGATCGGGGTGAGCTCGGACCCCGATTCCGCCACGGGCCGGTCGAGGTGACCTGTCGGGCCACTGGCGTCTTGGGGCGGTCAGATCACTCGTCGATGGCCACGACGTTGCCGCTCGTGCCGCACCAGCGGCACGAGACCTCCTCCACGTCGAGGCTGAGCACCTGCTCGTCTTCGACGTGGAGCTCGCCGCCCACCGTGTAGTGGTGGAAGGCCTGGCTCCGCCGGGTCATGGTGACGTCGAACCTCGTGAGGTTCCCGCACGCCGTGCACCGGTATCTCGTGGCCATCGGATCCATTGCGGGGCATCGTAGTTCGGCGAGGTGGGTCGTTGGATCAGCGCGTCGGTCGCCTCTGCGTCGCCGGGGGTTCTTGTCACCGGCCGTCCATAGGTTGTCGTCATGACCTCCTCGAGCGTGCGCCCCGGGTCCGAGCCCCTGCGGATCGATTGCGACGACTGCGCCTTCCAGCACACCGCAGCGTGTGAGGACTGCGTGGTCACCTTCCTCTGCACCCGCGAACCCGACGATGCCGTGGTGATCGACGTGGCCGAGGTGCGCGCCCTGCAACTGCTCAGCGACTCCGGGCTCGCCCCGTCGTTGCGTCACCGGCGTCGCACGGGCTGATCGCCCGAGCGGCGGGGAGCGGGTGTGTTCGCCCGAGCGGCGGGGAGCGGGTGTGTTCGCCCGAGCGGCGGGGAGCGGGTGTGTTCGCCCGAGCGGCGGGGAGCGGGAGCGCGGAGCGCGGCGCGTCGTACGATAGGGGCGTGGACGCCGACCGCTACGCCGACACGTTGCGGACCGTCGGCGTCAGCCACGGGTTGCACGCCATGGGCTTCGCGGCCGCCGGCACGTTCGACGACACCCGAGTGGTCATCGAGGAGCGCAAGGCCGAGGGGCTCCACGGCGGCATGCAGTTCACCTATCGCAATCCGGCCCGGTCGACGGATCCGAGCCGGACCCTCGACGATGTGCGGTCGCTCATCGTGGGCGCCCGCGCCTACCCGTCGTCGCGCACCGCCGAGCTTGCGGCCAACGGGGCGCGCGTCGCCCGGTACGCCGCAGGTGACCACTACGCGGCCCTGCGTGCCGCGCTCGAGGCGATCGCGGCGCGATTGCGCGACGACGGATGGAGCGCTCGCGTTCTGCTCGACGACAACGCCCTGGTGGACCGTGCTGCGGCGGTGCGAGCCGGACTCGGCTGGTTCGGCAAGAACGCCAACATCTTGCTGCCGGGGGTCGGGAGCTACTTCGTCCTCGGATCGGTCCTGACCGACGCCGATCTTCCCGTCGCATCGGCGCAGGTGGCCGACGGCTGCGGTTCTTGCACCCGCTGCAGCGACGCGTGCCCGACCGGGGCGATCGTGGCTCCCGGCGTGGTCGACGCCCGCCGGTGCCTGGCGTGGCTCTTGCAGGCCGAGGGCTCGTTCCCGGTCGAGCACCGCGTGGCGCTGGGCGACCGCATCTACGGATGCGACGAGTGCCAGGAGGTGTGCCCGCCGAATCGCCGCGTCGATCGCGGGGCGGTCGGCGTCGATGGGCAGATCGACGCGTCGACGGTGTCGGCCCGGGACACGGTCGACCTGATCGCCCTTCTCGACGCCGACGACGAGAGGCTGCTCGCCGAGTTCGGTCGCTGGTACATCGCGCGTCGCGACCCTCGCCACCTCCGCCGCAACGCGCTCGTCGTGTTGGGGAACACGGGCGATCCGGCGGACCCGGCGGTCGCGCGCACCCTCGCCAGCTACCTCGCCTCGGGCGACGAGTTGCTGGTCGAGCACGCCCGCTGGGCGGCCGCCCGCCTCGGTCTCGACGTGGATGCGGGCGTGATGGCAGGTCCGAGCGGGAACCAGGCGA
>CAZALT010000006.1:37594-45243 GCA_964485515.1 uncultured Rhabdothermincola sp.
CTCGGTCTCGACGTGGATGCGGGCGTGATGGCAGGTCCGAGCGGGAACCAGGCGAACGCCATGGCCGGGATGGGGTTCCGGGAAGGCCGAGGAGCGGGATCGTGACCGACGGGATCCGACACCTGCTCGTCACGAACGACTTCCCCCCGAAGATCGGTGGCATCCAGTCCTACCTGTGGGAGCTGTGGCGGCGCCTCGATCCGGACCGGACCACGGTGCTCACCACACCTCACGCGGGATCTGGTCCGTTCGACGCAGCGCAGCCGTTCCGCATCGAACGCGACGCGGGCCGCGTGCTCGTGCCCACCCCCCAGGTTCGTCGGCGCATCGACGAGCTCGCGGCCGAGGTCGACGCCGATCTCGTGCTCATCGATCCCGCGTGGCCGCTGGGCTTCCTGGGTCCCGATCTCGCTCGGCCCTATGGGGTGGTGCTCCACGGCGCCGAGGTCACGATTCCTGGTCGCCTGCCCCCGACCCGTCCGTTCCTTCGCCGTGCGCTCGACGACTCGGAGTTGGCGGTGTCCGCCGGGGGCTATCCCTCGGTCGAGGCCCGCCGGGTGATCGGTCGCTCGATCCCCGAGGTGCAGGTCCCGCCGGGTGTCGATGTCGAGCGGTTCGTTCCCCTCGGCGACGACGCCCGGCTCGCGGCACGGACGCGCTTCGACCTCGACCCGGACGCACCGCTGGTGGTGAGCGTCAGCCGTCTGGTGCCGCGCAAGGGCATGGACGTGCTCATCGAGGCGGTCGCATCGCTGCGCGATCGGGTGGACGGCGTGAACCTCGCGATCGCTGGTTCGGGACGCGATGCCGAGCGCCTGGAACGCCTGATCGCCGAGACCGGCGCGCCGGCTCGCCTGCTCGGGCGGGTCGACGACGCCGACCTCCCCGATCTGTACGGCTGCGCCGACGTGTTCGCCATGCTCTGCCGCGACCGGTGGGGTGGGCTCGAACAGGAGGGTTTCGGCATCGTGTTCCTCGAGGCAGCCGCCGCGGGGGTCGCGCAGGTCGCGGGGCGCAGCGGCGGGTCCCACGAAGCGGTCGTGCACGGCGAGACGGGGCTCGTGGTGGACGATCCCGGTTCGGTGCCCGAGGTGCGCGCCGCGTTGGTGGATCTCCTGTCCGATCCGGGTCGCCGGGCCGAGATGGCCGCGGCGGGTCGGCGTCGGGTCGAAGCGGAGCTCACCTACGACCTGCTCGCCGCCGACCTCGGCGCGGCCATCGATGCCACCGGTGCCCGACTGCGCGCTCGGCGGGTCACGGGGCGATGATGGACCGGTGAAGAGCGGTCGACGCGACGCCCAGGACCCGGGATCCAACTCCGACAACGACTCCGACACCGACTCCGACGCCGGGGTGGCCCCACCGAAGCGGCGTCGGGGGCTGCTGGCGCCCGACGGACCGGTCGAGGGTGTTGGCCCGCGTGCGCGGGTCGAACGGCCACCGTTCGATCCGACCGAAGGTCGGGGCATCATCTGGCTCTCGTGGGTCGGCACGGTCGCGTTCACGCTCTCGGCCGTCGTCGGCACGATCTGGTTGTCCACCGCCGTGGTGTGCGTGATCGTTTCGCTCGTGCTGTTCGCCATCGGAACGGTGGCGTTCATCTCCGCCTTCCTGCGGGCGGTCAACCGGAGCCGCTACGAGGCGATCGGCATGGGCGGCCTGTACTTCCTCGCGGGAGCGACCGCGCCCGCCCGGGTGCAGGCGCTGCTCATCGGTTCGCTCGGCGTGCAGACCTCGGTCGCGCTCGGGGCGGCGGGGATCCGCATGTACACGGGCCTGGCGTTCGGGATCCTGGTCCCGATGTTCGGTCTCGGGCTGGCCGGTCTCTGGGGTGCCCGCTACGGCCGGTTCGCCCCGCGCGAGCCCGAACCGACCACGCCGCAAGCGACCAGGAGGCGGGCCCTCGAGAAGCAGGGGATCGAGAACCAGGGGATCGAGGAGCAGGCCAGCAAGAAGCCGCCCCGCGTCCGCTGACCTCAGGTCGGAACGAGCGGCTGGAGGTCCGCTCGAAACCGCATCGCGATCGGGGTGGAGGTCGCGGCCCGCCGCGCCCCGCGGTGACCGATGGCGGGGACAAGATTTGGTCAGGCTGTGCCCCGGCGGTCGACGGCCCGCTATCGTCGGCGTCGATGGTCGAGCAGGCGAGAGAGCACACCACGATCAAGGCCTCGGTGCAGACGTGTTTCGACACGCTCACCGACTTCGAGAGCTACCCCAGCTGGGCTGGCGACCTGAAGGAGGCCATCGTCGTCGAGCGCAACGACGCCGGCCAGGCGATCGTCGTCGAGTACCGCGCCGCAGCGATGGGTCGCAGCACCACCTACCGGCTGCGCTACGACTACGCCGAGGCACCCCATCGCCTGGGGTGGCGTCTCGACGAGGGCGACATCCAGCGAGAGCTCGACGGTGCCTACGTGCTCGAACCCAACGCCGATGAGCCCGCGTTCACCGACGTCGCCTACGACCTGTCGATCGATCTCATCATGCCCATCCCGGGCTTCGTGAAGCGCCGGGCCGAGGCGCGCATCCTCAAGACCGCCCTCGACTCGCTCAAAGAGCGCGTCGAGGGTTCGGCCGTCTGACCTTCGGACCGGCTGGGCTCGTTGCGCGTCCTCCTCTTCACCGGCAAAGGGGGCGTTGGCAAGACATCCGTGGCGGCGGCCACCGCCTTGCGCTGCGCCGACGGAGGCGCTCGAACGCTGGTGATGTCGACCGACCCGGCGCACTCGCTGTCCGACTCGTTCGACGTCTACCTCGGCAGCACGCCGACGGCGATCACGCCGCTGCTCTCGGGCCAGCAGCTCGACGCGACCGAGCGCATGGAGAACGAGTGGGGCGACATCCAGACCTATCTCACCGAGATCTTCAGCTGGGCGGGGGCCGAAGGCATCGAAGCCGAGGAGCTCTCGGTTCCGCCCGGTCTCGATGAGCTCTTCAGCCTGACCGACATCAAGACCCATGCCGACTCGGGAGAATGGGACGTGCTCGTCGTGGACTGCGCGCCCACCGCCGAGACGATCCGACTGCTGTCGTTGCCCGACCTCCTCGAGTTCTACATGGAGCGGGTCTTCCCCATGGGGCGGCGCATCAACCGCCTCGTGTCGCCCGTGCTGCGTCGGACGACGAACCTGCCGATCGCGGGCGATGACGTGTTCACCGCGACGCATCGGTTCTACGAACGCCTCGACGGCGTCAAACGGGTGCTGTCCGATCGGCAGACGACCAGCGTGCGGCTGGTCGTGAACCCCGAGCGCATGGTCATCGCCGAAGCCAGGCGCACCTACACCTACCTCTCGCTGTTCGGCTATCGGGTCGACGCGGTGATGGCGAACCGCCTGCTGCCCGACGAGGTGACCGACCCCTGGTTCGAGCGGTGGCGCACGGCGCAGGCCGAGCACCTCACCGAGATCGAGGAAGGGTTCGCACCGCTGCCGGTGCTGCGCGCCGCGCTCGCCCAGGAGGAGCTGGTCGGGCTCGATCGGCTGCGAGCGTTCGCCCGGGAGCTGTACGGAACCATCGATCCCGCCGCCGTCCTCCACGAGGGTGAGCCGTTCCGCATCGAACAGGTCGGCGAGGAGTTCGCGCTCGTCCAGGAGCTCCCCTTCGCCGATCGCGACGATCTCGAGGTGGGCCGTCGCGACAGCGAGCTGCTCGTTCGCATCGGTCCCTACCGACGGAGCTTCGCCCTACCCGACTCGCTACGCAGGCGACAGGTCACCGGCGCCCAGCTGCGCGACGGTGAGCTGCGAGTATCGTTCGGAGTTCCTGCACGCGATGGTGCATCGCAGGAAACCGGTCAATCAGGCGCCGGATCTGCCGATGGTTCTCCTGTTGGCGCCGGGAGACGCAGGCAACCCGACGGCGCCGATGGGAGGACATCGTGAACGAGGCCATGAACGAGAGTCGAGCTGCTGCCGGTGCCGAACACCTCCAGACCGCAGCGCTCGAGATGATCTCGGCCGTTCGTGCCTTCCTCGATGTCGCCGAGGACGTGGTGTCGAGCAACGATCGCATCGACGACCTCGGCCGCATCGTGGGTTCGGTGGCACAGGGCGTGTCCAACGCGACAGGGATCAACGTCCCGGGAGCGCGACCGGGGGGACCGGCTCCCGAACCGACGCCTGGTGCCGGTGGTGGTCGCGGTGCCGATCGTGGCGATGGCGAAGCGTCGACGCCATCGGATGCGGCCGCGGCGTCGGCGGGGCCCGATGCCGATCTTCGCCAATCGGGCGTCCAGCACATCCGGGTGTCCTGACATGCGTCTGATCCAGCTCGACCCCAACGGCTCGGACGAGAGCGCGCTCGATCTCCATCCGATGATCACCGTCATCACCGGTGTCGACCAGGCCGCCCGTCAGCGCATCGTCGACAGCGTCTCGGCGTTGCCCCGGGGTGCCGATCCGGGCATGCGTGGGCTCGTCGAGGCGTTCGGCATCATGCTCGACCTCACGCCCGAGGTGCTGGCCATGCTCGATCTGCACAGCGACCTCGATGTCGTGGTGCGGGCGAGCGACGTGCCACCGGCCCAGGCCGGCAGCGCGTCCCCGGCGGGCGCCACGGTGCGCGTGTCGGTCGAGCAGTTCCTCGCCGATGCCCCCGAGGGGCGCCACGCCGAGCTCGACGTCGCTCGCAAGGGCCAGGAGGACGCCCGCGTCGCCCTCGAGATCTTCCGTGACAGCGCCTCCCGTGCCAGTGACGACCTCAGCGTCGTCACCAGTCGTCGTCAACGCGCCGAGGCGGCGCTCGGTGCGCTGCGCGATCAGGAGGAGGCGGCCGAAAGCCACCTTGGCTCCGACGACGACGTGACCCCGGAGCTCGACGAGGTCGAGGTCGGGGCACGTCGCCTCGCGCTCGAGTCCGACGCAGCCGACCTCCAGGCCACGGTCAGCCAGATCGACGTGGCGCTCAGCGAGCTCGCCGCCATCGACACGCGTCCCATCCACGTGCTGCTCGACGCCATCAAGGAACCGGTCGAGATCGAATGGGTCGAGTCCGACCGGGCCCAGGCGCTGGCCGACGAGCTCGTGGCGGTTCAGGCGCAGATGGCCGCGGTCGAGGCGCACCTCGAAGCCGAGGGTCGGGGACCGAGCGCGGCGATGACGCGGCTCGAGGCGGCACGCGCCAACCTCCAGGCCGCCGAGCGGGCCATGACCAAGCCGCAGCTCTCGCCCGATGACATCGCCGAGCTCGAGGCGGCCCACGACGGGCTGCTCGAAGCCGAGTCGAAGCTGTCCGGTTTCATGAAGAAGGGTGGTCAGAAGCGCCTCGACGAGGCAGCCGCGCGGCAGCAGGCCGTGCTCGACCGAGTCGGCTTCCCCACGTGGAGCGCCTACGTCATGGGCGCCGGCCTCATGGCCATCGACCCGATGGCCGAGGCCAAGCTCGAGCAGGCCCGGTTCGACCTCGAGGCCGCCGAGACCAACTGGGCGAACGTCTCGGGCATGCTCGAGACCGATCCCGAGTACGGCGCGCTGATCGACCGGCTCGAGACCATCCTCGTGGAGGCCCGCGACCTGCTCGATGGGGCCGAGCCGGAGGATCTCGATCGAGCGTTGCGCGAGTTGCGGGTGCCGCGCCGAGAGGTCAGTGCCGAGGACCTCTCCGACGCGCTCGCCTACCAGCTCGAGCTCATCGGCTTGAGCTTCGGCGGGTCGAACCCGTCCGTTCAGCAGACCGTCGTCGTCGCCGAGGCCTTCCTCGCCGAGACCGCAGGCATCGAGGATCGCATCGAGGAGCTGAAGGCGCAGCGTTCCGACGTCACGTCTCGCCTCGCCGCAGCAGAGGGCGAGCTCATGGCTCTGGCGGTGTCGCACCCCGAGCCGACGATCGACCTGACCGATGGTGCCGAGGTCGCGGGCTTCCCCGACGACCCCGCGGGTTTCGCCGACCCTGTCGAGAGCGAGCCGGTGTTCGTCGATCGGGCTGCGCTCGAGGCCGAGTTGGCCCAGGCGCTCGAAGATGAGCAGGAGGCGCTCGAGATGTTCGAGGCCCGCGAGGCCCTGCTCGACACGGCCATGCGCTCCGAGGCCGTGGCATCGAGCCGGCTGATCCGCGTCGCGTCGGACCTCGCCGAGCGGAGCAGCGAGGCACGCCCCGAGAGCGAGCCTGCGTTCGAGGTCGCGCCGGGCGACAGCGATGGGCAGGCCGGTCCCGAAGCCATCGAGTTCTACCTGCTCGCCCGCCTCGCGGCGCAACGTCATCTGTCCTTCGCGGGGTCGGTGCCGCTGGTGGTCGACGACGCCCTCGTCGCGGTGCCACCTTCGATGGTGCCGGGGCTGCTCACCAAGTTCGAGCGAATGGCCGAGGCGGTGCAGATCATCTACCTGTCCGACGATCCGGTCGTGGAACGCTGGGCCAGCGGTATCGGGTTCCAGATGGCGGCGGTCGTGCCCGTGCCGTCCGGGTTCGCTTGAGGGATCGACCCCGTCGCCGCCGTCCACATCAGCTCGGCGAGATCAGCCCGGTCAGATCAGCGCGGCAGCACCCGGCGCGATCGCCCTACGATGGCGCCGATCCGACGGAGGGGGCTCGACTTGACCGAGATCGCTGAGCGAACGATTCGAGAGCTTGCGGCTTTCCGCAGCCCCGATGCGCCTGTGGTGTCCTGCTACCTCGACGTCGACGGTCGCCGCCACGTGCGGAGTCAGGACGTCGAAGCCGAGCTCGATCGGCTGATACGGGCCGCGGGCTCCCGCACGAACGGTGCGAATGCCGACCTCGACCGAATCGCGTCCTACGTGCGGGCAGGGTTCGATCGTTCGAACGTGCGCGGTCTCGCGCTGTTCTCGTGTACCGCCGAGGACCTGTGGACCGTCGTCCCGCTCCCGGTGTCGGTCACCAGCCAGCTGGTGGTGAACTCGGCACCGGCCGTCACCCAGCTCGAATCGGTCCTGCAGGACCTCGAGCCGGTGGGCGTGCTGCTCGTCGATCGACAGTCGGCCCGGATGCTCGTGTTCGCCAAGGGCGAGCTCATCGACCACTCGGAGCTGTTCGAGGAGGTGCCGCGTGACATCGACACCCGCGGCCACAGCGATCGCGGTCGAGCGAGCGACGACCAGCACGTCGAGGAGCTCGTCACCCAGCATCTGCGCCACTCGGCCGAGGTCGCCTTCCGCGTCTGGCAGAACCACTCGTTCCAGCACCTCGTGGTGGGTGCGCATCCTTCCGTGCAGTCGACGATCCGGTCGGCCCTGCACCCCTACCTGCGGGAACGGTTGACCGATCCGATCGACATCTCCATCGCCGCGACCGAAGGTCAGGTCCGCGATGTCGTCACGGAGGTGTCAGCCGCACTCGAACGGGCACGCGAGGCCACCCGGGTCGGGCGGTTGCGCGACGAGCTGGCCCGCGGAGGCCGAGCCGCGTCGGGACTCGACGACACGCTCGACGCGCTCAACCGTCGCCGTGTCGAGGTCCTGTTCGTGTCGTCGGGCTACGCCGAGTCCGGGTGGCGGGCCTCCGATGGCAGCCTGTTCCGGGTGGGTCCGAGATCCCCGCTCGACGGCAGCGAGATGGAGCGGCTCGACAACGTCGTCGAGGAGGCGGTCGACCTCGCCATCTCCAGCTCGTGCCTCGTCGACGTCGTGGTCGACAACGCCGACCTCGACGTCGTGGGTCGGTTCGCCGCGCTCCTGCGCTACTGACTCGGG
>CAZALT010000006.1:45343-46699 GCA_964485515.1 uncultured Rhabdothermincola sp.
CAAGGGTCGTGACGGACTCCAGGGTCGTGCTCGGCCTCGATGTCGGCGGTACGAAGGTGGCCGGTCGGGCGTTCTCGCTCGACGCCCCGACCACGGCGCTGGCCGAGGACATCGAGCCGACTCCCACCGGCGCCGGCGCCGGCGCCATCGTCGACACGATCGCGGCTGTCGGCGACCGGGTGAGGTCCGCCCCGGCCGTGGTCGCCGCTGGGGGAGTGGTCGGGGTCGGGGTCGGGATGCCCGGGTTGGTGGCCGGCGACGGCGTCCTCCGCTTCGGGCCCAACCTGCCCGGCGTCTTCGACCTCGACGTGCGCGCCGAGCTCGAGCGCCGCTTCGGTCTTCCGGTGGTCGTGGACAACGATGCCAACTGTGCGGCGTGGTGCGAGGTGGTGCTCGGCGCGGCGAAGGGCTACCAGCACGTCCTCGCAGTCACGCTCGGCACGGGCATCGGTGGCGGGCTCGTGGTCGACGGATCTCTGTGGCGCGGCGCCCACGGCTTCGCCGGCGAGCCGGGCCACATGGTCGTCGACCCGGACGGGCCCGAGTGCCGGTGCGGTCGGCGCGGGTGCTGGGAGCGCTACGGCTCCGGGTCAGGTCTCGGCTACCTCGGCCGCAACGCGGCACGGGACGGCAAGCTCGGAGGCGTGCTCGCCGCCGTCGGTGGCGACATCGGCGCGATCCGGGGCGAGCACGTCTCGAAGGCCGCCGTCGCCGGTGACGCCGAGGCGCTCGTGGTGCTGCGCGAGCTTGCGTGGTGGGTCGCGCTCGGCCTGGCCAACCTGGTGAACGTCCTCGACGTCGAGCTCGTCGTCGTCGGAGGCGGACTCGCCCGCGCCGGGGACGTCCTCCTCGACCCGGTCAACGAGGCGTTTCGCGGGCTGGTGCTCGCCCCCGATCACCGCCCGACCGTGCCGATCGTCGGCGCCCACTTCGGTCCCGAGTCCGGCGCCCTGGGCGCGGGACTGCTCGCGCCCGTCCCCTGACCTCGACCCACCCGCGGACCCCCACCACCCGGCTGTTCTGGCTGGACAGATAGGCCATATGTCCCGGGTCTTCCCAGCCAGAACGGCTTCTATCGTGGGCGCGGGCAGCAGGTAGGGTCCGAGGCCATGGAGTTCCGCCGAATCACCTCGCTTCCGCCGTACGTCTTCACGATCATCGACTCGCTGAAGATCGAGGCCCGGCGAGCTGGGGAGGACGTCGTCGACTTCGGGTTCGGCAACCCTGACCTGCCCTCGCCGGACGTCGCGGTCGACAAGGTCATCGAGGCCGTCCAGAACCCGCGGAACCATCGCTACTCCTCGAGCCGTGGAATCCCGAAGCTGCGCCAAGCCGTGGCCGACCTCTACAAGCGCC
>CAZALT010000007.1:0-25042 GCA_964485515.1 uncultured Rhabdothermincola sp.
TGCCGTGGTCCTGGATCTCGATGAAGAAGTTGTCGCGCCCGAAGATGTCCTGGAAGCGAGCCGCCTTCTCGAGCGCGTCCTGCTCCTTGCCCTGCAGCAGCGACTGGAGCACCTGGCCGCCAAGGCAGGCGCTGGTGACGATGAGCCCTTCCTTGTGGGCCTCGAGCAGCTCCCAGTCGACCTTGGGCTTCATGTAGTAGCCCTCCATGTACGCGCGACTGGAGAGCTGGATGAGGTTGCGGTAGCCGACGTTGTTCTCGGCCAGCGCGATCAGGTGGTAGTAGGCCTTGCGCCCGCCTTCGGCGTCGCCGCCGCCATCGTCCTGCTTGCCACGGCGGGCGGGACGTTCGGTGCGGTGCTCGTAGGCCTGGTAGAGCTCGGAGCCGATGATGGGCTTGACGCCGTTGTCCCTGCACGCCTTGTAGAAGTCGAGGACGCCGTACATGTTGCCGTGGTCGGTGATGCCGACCGCCGGCTGGCCGTCGGCCGCCGCCTTGGCCACGACGTCACCGACGCGTGCCGCTCCGTCGAGCATGGAGAACTCGGTGTGGAGGTGCAGGTGGGTGAATGAATCCGGCACCGAGGTCGATCTCCCCTTCTCGGGTCCGCCCGGACCCGTCGTACGTCGGTTGTGCGTGACTGCTCGGCTATCGCTCGGCCAGCTCCACTGCGCTGTGGAGTCTGGCACCACGAGCGGGGCCTCCGCCCACCCGTCCACCGGAGTGCACGGAGCGGAGCTGCGGGTGTCGATCGCGCCGCCCTACCGACGAAATGACATCTGTGTAACCCGGTCCGCCGACCATACGGCGCGCGCCGCCCGATCGCAACGGGCGGGTCAGAGATACGTGCCGGGGCGATCGCCACCGGAGGGATCGGGCGCTCCTGCCGGACCGCCGGGCACCATGCCGGGCGGCAGGCCCGGACCGCCGGGACCACCGGGACCGCCGGCCATGAGCTGGCCGCGCATGCCCTCGAGCTGCTGGCGGGCGGCGAGCTGCTGGGCGAACAGCGTCGCCTGGATCCCGTGGAACAGTCCCTCGAGCCACCCCACGAGCTGGGCTTGGGCCACCCGCAGCTCGATCTCGGTGGGCACGCCGCCGTCGGCGAAGGGAAAGGCCAACCGCGACAGCTCCTCGCGGAGATCGGGTGACAGCGCCGAGCCCAGCTCGGTGATCGACGTGTCGTAGATGGTCTTGAGCCGCTCGCGCGAGGGCTCGTCGAGCTCGGTCTGGCGGACCTCCTCGAGGAGCTGCTTGATCATCGAGCCGACCCGCATGACCTTGGCCGGCTCCGACACGTACTCCGCGTCGGCCTCCTCGGCCGCAACCTCATCGACGACCGGACCATCCACATCAGGAGGAAGCACCTCCGCGGGCTCCGCGGCGGATGGGGTCGAGGGGGAATCGCTCATCCCGGCAGTATCGCGGGTTTCGGGCGGCCTACACCGACTTGGCGAGCAGGGGGACGTGCATCTCGGCCGAGGTGAGCGAGCCGTGGCGGCCGATGAGCTCGTAGATGCCGCTGTCGCCAGGGTCGTGGTAGGCGACGTCGTCGCGGGCGACCAGGGCGACATCGCCCAAGCGGGCGCGGGCCGCGTCGGTGACCTGCGGACCGAACCAACCCTCGTCGATGGTCTGCTCCTGCGTCACGACCCAGCCACGGTCGGCGTGACGGGCGACGGCCGCGTCGAACAGCTCCCGGGACCGGCCCGGTCGGGCGTGCAGCCAGCGGAACCGGCCCTCGCCGGACTGGTGAGCCACCTGGGACATCACATCGGAGTCGAGCTCCACCATGTTGTCGCCCACCTCCACCTGGCCGTGGTCGGCGGTGACCAGGAGGGTCGTGCCGGCGGGCAACGTGGCGAGCAGGTAGCCCACCATCTGGTCGACGGCGAACAGCTCGGCGTCGTAGTGACCGGCCAGGCCGTACTCGTGGGACACCTTGTCGATGCCGTCGTAGTAGGCGTAGACGAACGGCTCGCCCGCCTTGGCGAGGCGAACGACCTCGGTGACCAAGGTGGACATCACTCGGTAGCCGTTGAACCGCGCCGGATCGAGGTGGGCGGTCGTGAAGCCCGTGGTGCGGAACTCCGCCCGGGTGACGACCGCGGGGCGGTGGCCGAGGAACGCCTGGTGCGTCTGGATCTTCTCGGGGGGGATCCGGTTTCGGGCGTCGCGGGAATCGACCGTCCAGCGCAGCACGTTCAACACCTGCGCGTCGATGTTCATCCGGTAGCCGATCACGCCGTGCTCACCGGGGGTCATGCCGGTGGTGATCGACGTGAGCGCCGTGGCCGTCGTGGACGGCGCGATGGTCGTGATGGGTCCACCGACCATGCCGACGAGGTTCGAGGCCAGCGTGGTCCGGGCCTGCAGCTGCTCCCAGCCCAGACCGTCGAGCACGAGCAACACGACCTGGTCGGCACCGGCTTCGCGGGGCATCCAGCTGGGGAGCTCGTCGGGCGGCTCGAGCAGCGCGGGCACCACGTTGCAGACGCACGGACCGGCGTAGTCCGGGAGAAGCGGTTCGTCGAGCAACAGAGTCCTTTCCGGCAGCCCGTCGGCGATCGCCCCGAGCGGCGGAGAACAGGAGCGTCGTCTTCACGGCGATCGGCCGTTGGCGCTCGTGAGACAACGCTACCCGAGCCGGGTCGAGACCCCAGACACCACGCACCCCACGCACCTCGTGCGTCCTCAGGAGGTGCGGGTCGGTGCGCCGGACCACGCAGCTCGTAGACTCCCCTTCGTGAAGGTGTCGACCCGAGGTGACTACGCCAGCCGCGCCCTGCTCTCGCTCGCGCTCCAGCCCGCGGACAGCGGTCCGACCTCGGTGCGCGACATAGCGGAGCGCACGGGCCTGCCCCAGCCCTACCTCGAGCAGATCCTGCTCGCGCTGAAGGGCGCAGGGCTGGTGCGATCGAAGCGTGGCGTCGGAGGCGGCTACGTCCTGGCCCGGTCACCCGAAGACATCGCGCTCTCCGAGATCCTCTCGGCGGTCGACGGCCCGATCGTCGCCGGCGACTTCGGCGAGCCGCACACCAACGGGGCGTGCGACCACGAAGGACAGTGCGTGCTGCTCAGCATCTGGTCCGAGGTCGGGTCCCACATGCGTCGCTACCTCGGAGCGGTGTCGCTGGCCGACATCGTCGAGATGGCGCGAGGCGAGAGGGCCTGGCCTGACTCCGAGGCCACCTCCGCCACCCTCTGACGCGGCAGGTGCACCTCGCCGCATCCCCCATCCCCGGGTCTCAGGAGATGCGGGAGAGCACGTCGCGGAGGTCGGGCGGCAGCGAAGCCTCGAAGTGCAGGACCTCGTCGGTCCGCGGGTGCACGAAGCCGAGCTCGGCCGCGTGCAGGAACATGCGCGGCGCGTCGAGCGACGGCTTGACCCCGCCGTAGCGCTCGTCGCCGACGACGGGGTGCCCGATGGCGGAGGTGTGGACGCGGATCTGATGGGTCCGCCCGGTCTCGAGCTTGCATGCGAGCAACGAGAGCGGAGCCGGGTCGGTGAAGCGCTCCTCGACCTCGTAGCCGGTGCGCGCCTCGCGACCCCGGGCCGACACCGTCATGCGCGTGGCGTCGCGTGCGGATCGCCCGATCGGGGCGTCGATCAGCCCGCGCTCGTTGCCGAGGTCGCCCCACACGAGGGTCGTGTAGCGCCGTTCGACGTCGCGGGCGCCCAGGAGGGCCACCAGCGCGTCGTAGGCGAAATCCGAGCGCGCCACGACCATCAACCCCGACGTGTCCTGATCGAGGCGGTGGACGATGCCCGGCCGGGCGGGGTCGCCCACTGCGGCGATCTCGGGGAACCGGGCGAGCACGGCCTGGGCCAAGGTGCCGACCATGTTGCCGGCACCCGGGTGGACGACGAGCCCTGGCTGCTTGTCGACGACGATCAGGTCGTCGTCGACGTAGACCACCTCGAGCGGGACATCGGGCGCGGGTTCGAGCACGACGGGTTCGTCGGCGGTGAGATCGACCTCGATCGACAGCTCGTCGCCTTCGACGAGCCGACGGTTCTTGGCCGTGACGACCTTGCCGTTGACGCGCACCGCGCCGTCGGCGACGAGCGCCGACGACCTCGTCCGGGTGAGGCCGCTGATCATCGCCACGACGCGGTCGACTCGTTCGCCCGCGAGGGCAGCGGGGATCGCTTCGATCATGAAGTGGCCTTGTCGGCCAGACGCACGTCGGGGTCTTCGTCGGCGCCACCCGCCGCGCCACGTCGATCATCGCCTGCGTCCTCATCGGACCAGAAGACGAGCCCGACGACGAGCAGGATCGCCCCGCAGACGATGGCGGCGTCGGCCAGGTTGAACACGGGCCACCACTGGAGGTCCACGAAGTCGACGACCGCACCTGAGAAGACGCCGCCATCGCCCCGGGCGGCCCGATCCACGATGTTGCCCAGGGCCCCGCCGACGATCAGTCCAGCGGCGATCGCCCCCCACCGCGTCGACGTGAACGTGCTGCGCCACAAGAAGATGGACACGACGACGATCGCTCCGACGGCGAGCCACGCCCCGAGGCCCGACCCGCTGCCGAGGCTGAACGCCGTTCCCGTGTTGAAGGCGAGGGCGAAGCGCAGCGTCCAGACGACGTCGATGGTCTCACCGCCGTCGAGCCGCTCGAGGGCCCACCACTTGGTGAGCTGGTCGAGCACCACGACGCCGGTGGCGATGGCGAGGAGCAGCAGCCGACGTCGATCCATGCCCAGCAGTATGCCGCTCGGTCGCGACGAGCGGGCGCCCTCAGTAGCGGGTGAAGCCGCCGACCTTGTACTCGACCCGTTCGCGGGCCCACGGGATCGCCTCCAGGCGCTCCTTCGGGATGGGCGTGCCGGACACCTCGCAGATGCCGTAGGTGCCGGCCGTGATCTTGGCCAGGGCGTGGTCGATCTCGTCGATCTGCGTGCGGAACTGGGCGCTGAGGGCGAGGTCGCGCTCGCGCTCGACGGCGAGGGTGTCGCCCTCGCCGGACTCCTCGTCGAACTGCACGTCGCCCGGTTCACGCATGGCGGCGAGCTCGTCGGCTTCGTCCATGAGCGAGGTGACGTCGCGGTTGAGGCGATCTCGTTCCGACTTGAGGAGCGCGCTCTGTGCCTCGTTGAACTTCTTGTCGTAGGGAGACTTGGTGAGCTTCTTCACAGCGGGGGCTGCCTTCTTGGGTGGGGACTTCGGGGTTGCGGCCACCTGCACCGGCGCCTTCGTGGCCGGCACGGAGGTGGCCTTCTCGGCCGCGACCTTCTTCGTCGGAGCTGCCTTCTTGGTGGGAGCCGCCTTCTTGGCCGGAGCCGCCTTCTTCGCCGGAGCCGCCTTCTTGACGGCGACCTTCTTCGCCGGTGCCTTCTTCGCGGCGACCTTCTTCGCGGGCGCCGCCTTCTTGGCGACGACCTTCTTCGCGGGCGCCTTCTTCGCCGGTGCCTTCTTCGCTGCTGCTCTGGCCACGTTTGGCTCCTCTTCCACGGCGCAGGGCGCTCCCGGCACCGGATCTCACTGTTCGGATGTCCCCGTGCCGCCGATCGGCACTCCCCCGAAAAGGTGCCGGAGGTTAAGCCGTACCGTCCGAACAGGTCAAGGCCGTCCGGTCGACACGAGCTGGCCCTCAGGGGACGGCTGCCGATCAGCATTCGAGTGCACCCTGCCTCGACCCGTAGGCTTGCCGGATGCCTTTCGGTCCCGTCGACTCCGAATTCGACCTGGTCGCCCTCGAGGAACGAGTCCTCGAAGGGTGGCGCGCCGACGACGTCGTCGGCGCCGCGCAGCGGCTCCGCAAGGACGGCGAACCGTGGATCTTCTACGAGGGTCCGCCGACCGCCAACGGACGCCCCGGCCTGCACCACGTCTGGGCCCGCGTCTTCAAGGATCTCTACCCCCGCTTCCAGACGATGCGGGGCCGCAGCGTGCCCCGCAAGGGCGGCTGGGACTGCCACGGGCTGCCCGTCGAGCTGGAGATCGAGAAGGCGCTCGGCCTGTCGTCGAAGAACGACATCGAGGCCTACGGCATCGCCGAGTTCAACGCCAAGTGCCGGGCATCGGTGCAGCAGTACGTCTCCGACTGGACCGCGCTCACGGAGCGGTCGGGTGTGTGGATCGACACCGAGGATGCCTACTGGACCCTCACCAACGACTACATCGAGACGGTCTGGTGGTTGCTCCGCCAGATGTGGGACAAGGAGCTGCTCTACGAGGGCCACCGCGTCGTCCCCTACTGCGCCCGGTGCGGCACGGCCCTGTCGTCCCACGAGCTCGGCCAGCCCGACGTCTATCGCGACGTCGAGGACCCCTCGGTCTACGTGCGCTTCCCGGTCGTGGGCCGCGACGTCGACCTGTCCGTGTGGACCACCACGCCGTGGACGCTCATCTCCAACGTCGCCGCCGCCGTCGGCGCCGACATCGACTACGTCCGGGTTCGTTCCACCGACGGCACCCCCGACCTCGTCATGGCGGCGGCACGCGCTCCTGAGGACGCCGAGGTCGTCGAGCGCTACCGGGGCTCCGACCTCGTCGGGTGGCGCTACCAGCGTCCCTTCGACCTGATCGACCCGACGACCACGGTCGACGGCGCCCCAGCCGCCCGAGCGGCGGAGAGCGGAGAGGTCGATGGTTGGCGCGTCGTCACCGCCGACTTCGTCAGCACCGAGGACGGTTCCGGCATCGTCCACCTCGCCCCCGCCTTCGGCGAGGACGACTACCAGGTGGCCAAAGCCGAGGGCCTCCCCATGATCAACCCCGTCGACGCGGCCGGCGCGTTCGACGAGCGGGTCCCCGCGTGGCAGGGCATGTTCGTCAAGGACGCCGATCCGGCCATCATCGACGACCTGCGGTCCCGCGGACTGCTCATCCGCGAACAGGCCTACGAGCACTCCTATCCCCATTGCTGGCGGTGCAGCACACCGCTCATCTACTGGGCGAAGACGTCGTGGTTCATCCGCACCTCCGAGCAGCGCGCCGCCCTGCTCGAGCAGAACGAGCAGATCAACTGGCAGCCGCCCAACATCAAGGCGGGCCGGTTCGGCAAGTGGCTCGAGAACAACGTCGACTGGGCGCTGTCGCGCGATCGCTACTGGGGTACACCGCTGCCCATCTGGCGGTGTGAGGACTGCGGTTCCGACACGTGCATCGGTTCGGTCGCCGAGCTCGGTGAGCGCAGCGGAACCGACGTCTCCGCACTCGACCTCCACCGACCGTACGTCGACGACGTCACCATCACCTGCGACTGCGGCGGCACGGCCCGCCGCCTCGCTCCCGTCCTCGACGCCTGGTTCGACTCCGGCTCGATGCCCGCGGCCCAGCAGCACCACCCGTTCGTCGGCCACCACGACGGGGAACAGGACGCGTTCGACCAGGCGTTCCCGGCCGACTTCATCTGCGAAGCCATCGACCAGACGCGCGGCTGGTTCTACTCGCTCCTCGCGGTGAACACCTTGGTGTTCGGCCAGACCCCGTACCGCAACGTGGTCTGCCTCGCGCTCGTCGTCGACGAGAACGGCCAGAAGATGTCGAAGTCACGCGGCAACGTCATCGCCCCGTGGGACATCTTCGATTCCGAAGGCGCCGACGCGCTGCGGTGGTACTTCTTCTCCCAGGGCCAGCCCTGGACCACGCGCCGCGTGTACACCGAGGGAATCCGGGAGAGCTCGCGCCAGACGCTGCTCACGTTGTGGAACGTCTACTCGTTCTTCGCCACCTACGCCGATCTCGACGGATGGACACCGGACCAGGCGACGACCCACCGTCCGACCCACGTCAACGACCGATGGATCCTGTCCGAGCTCGACGACACGATCGCCACCGTCACCGACGCGCTCGAGTCGTTCGACGCCCTCGAAGCCGCCACCCGACTCGCCCGCTTCGTCGACGACCTCTCCAACTGGTACGTCCGTCGCTCGCGCCCCCGCTTCTGGAAGAACAGCGACGACGAGGCGCACGCCACGCTCTACGAGTGCCTCGTCACGGTCTCCCAGCTCTTCGCCCCGTTCACGCCGTTCCTCGCCGATGCCATCTACCGCGGCCTCACCGGAGCGACCTCGGTCCACCTCTCGGACTGGCCCGAAGGCCACGGGCGCCACGACCCGCAGCTGGCCGATCAGGTGGCGGCGTCGCGTCGCCTCGTCGCCCTCGGGCGCGCCGCCCGCACCGATGCCAAGGCCAAGGTGCGCCAACCGCTGCGCCGCGCCTTGTTGCTGCATCCCGGCATCGAGCTCGACGCTGCCATCGAGGCCGAGATCCTCAGCGAGCTCAACGTGAAGGGGCTCGAGGACATCGACACGCTCTCAGGGCTCATGTCGTGGACCGTCATCCCCAACTTCAAGGCACTGGGTCCCCGACTCGGCCCCAAGGTCAACGAGGTCAAGCAGGCGCTCGCGGCCGCCGACGGGTCGGCCCTCCAGGTCCAGCTCGAGACCGAAGGCTTCATCGAGATCGCCGGCGAACGCCTCGATCCCGGCGACGTCGAGACCCGAGCCGAGCGCCACGCGGCGTTCGGCCTGGCCGAGGACGACGGCTGGGCCGTGGCCATCGACCTCGCCATCGACGACGAGCTGCGCGCCGAGGGACTCGCCCGGGAGCTCGTCCGTGCTCTCAACGACCTCCGCAAGGAGCGCGGCTTCGCCATAGCCGACCGCGTCGAGGTCGTGCTGGGCGCCGACGATCCTCTGGCCGCGAGCGTCGCCACCCACGGGGCCTGGATCGCCGGCGAGGTGTTGGCGACGAGCCTGGCCCTCGGGGATCCCTCCGGCGAGGTCCACGACCTCACCATCGACAGCTACCCCGTCCGGGTCGCCATCACGCGGGTGTGATGCTCGGCCCACCACGAGGTCGGCCGAGTGAGATGATCAACGACGCCAGCGAGACCGCTTGTCGGCTTCCATCGACTCGAAGTCGGTCTCGAAGAACGCCCGCATCGCCTTGTCCTCGTCTTCGTCACGCGGTGCGTCGAAGCCGTCTCGGCTGACGTCGTCGGCGAACGGCTGGAACGCCTGGGTGGGCGGGCCGTCGACGTCGGTCTCGGACTCGTCGGCGAAGAGCTGGTGGGTCGGACCCGCTTCGACTTCGGCGTCGGCTTCTGCGTCGCTCGTAGCTTCGGTCTCAGCTTCGGCTCCGGCTTCGGCTTCGGCGACCACCGGCTCGTCGGACGCATCGTCGGTGATGTCGACGACGTCGACATCGATCGCCGCGTCGGCCTGGCCCGATTCGCCGGATTCGCCACCGACCGCGTCGCCGTCGCCCTCGTGCTCAGCGTCACCTTCGAGTTCGGGCTCGGCGCCAGTCGACTCGCCGTCCACCGCGGAGTCCTCGTCGCGCCCGACGACATCGGGTTCGGCATCCGGTTCGGTGTCGGACACGAGATCGTCGGCCACCGGGGCCACGTCGTCGACCTCGTCGATCGCTTCGACACCCGCCGCTGGAGCGACCAGCGCATCGATGCCCGGCGTGTCACCCACCGGTGCGGCACCGACCCGCAGCGCCGCGGGGTTGTCGATGACCTCGCTGAGCCGGGCGACGGCGGCGCGCAGATCGCCGCGCTCGCGGTCGACGTGGCGCTGCAACGCGTCGATGTCCGCCTGGATCGATCCCTTGAGCTCCTCGAGCACCAGAACCTCGGCGAGCGCGGCGGCGCGCTGCTCGTGGACGAGATCCTCGGCGATGCGCTCGGCGTCGGTGCGGATGCGGGTGGACTCGGCCTCCGCGTCGGTGACCAGCGTCGCGGCGCGGGACTGCGCGTCAGCGAGGGTCGTCTCGGCCTCGTTGCGAGCGTCCTCGATCGTGGCGTCCGCGGTCTTCTTCGCCATGAGCAGCAGGGTCGACGCCGCCTCGGCATCAGCGACGGGGTCGCCCGTGGCGGCCCGGGGGGCTGGCGCCGGCGCCGGGGTCGGGGTCGGGGGCGCACCCTCGCTCGCCTTCGTGAGCTCGGCCTTGAGCTGGTCGACCTGGGCCTCGGCCACGGTCTGTGCCCGCTTGGCCTCGTTGATGCGGGCATCGGCTTCCTCGGCCCGAGCCGTGGCGTCGCGCAGCTTGTCCTGCAGCTGTGCCACCGCTGCGCTCACCCGCTCCAAGAAGTTGTCGACCTCCTCTGGGGCGTAGCCCCGTCGGCGCTCCGAGAACTTCACATCGGTCAACAGGTGGGGCGTTCCTTCCATGCAGGCGATGGTAGTGGGACCCACCCGACGGAACGGACACCCTGGAGAGAAAACCCCCGGGAAGTCGAAGGTTCCGCCCCGCCTGATGCCGGTGGCACCCGATTGAGGTCAGTGGCAGATGAAGGCCCGCACCACCTGCAGGCCGATCAGCAGGACGAGAGGCGAGAGATCCAGCGCGGCCGTCCCCATGCGCACCGGGGGCAGGAGCGAGCGAAGAGGAGCGAGCACCGGCTCGGTGAGCGAGCGCAGCACGCGGTGGACCTGACCCATGAACCCGTCTTCGGTGAGCGGGAACCACGACAGCACGATGCTGACCAGCAGCACCAGGACGTAGAGGTTGATGAGGTAGCAGATGATTTCCAAGAGCAGAAGCTTCGAGCGGTGCGGTTCGACGCGGCCGGTCAGGCGTCGATCAGGCCGCGCTCGGCCAACCGACGGCGCTCGTCGGCCGAGACCTCGACGTTCAGCGGCGTGAGCAGGTAGACCTGGTTGGCCACCTTCTCCATGTGCCCTCCGAGGCCGTAGCAGAGCCCGCTCGAGAAGTCGATGAGCCGACGCGACAGGTCGCGATCGATCTCGCGGAGGTTCAGGACGACCGGCTGCGACGCCTTGAACTTGTCGGCGACCTCCTGGGCGTTGTTGAACGACGTCGGAGACACGAGGTGCGGCTTGGACGATGCGGTCGCGGGCACCGGGCGCACGATCCCCCGCGGCTTGGCCCCGAGATCGCCGCTCGGCTGAGACGGCAGGGCACGAACCGCCGAGACCTCGGTGTCGACCGGAGGTGCAGGCGGGTTGAGCGTCGCCGGAGCAGCCTGGGACCTGGGACGGGCGGGGCGGGGCCGCTCGGCAGCGGGGATCGGTTGGGGTGCGGGGCGCCCGGGAGCCTCACGGCTTGCGGCAGGCGCGACCGGCTGATCGTCGACCGCGTCGTAGTCGCCGTACTCGTCATCGGGACCGAGGCCGAGGTACAGCGACGCCTTTCGCCACATCGAAGACATTGAGATCCTCCTGAGCCGGCCGCGGGCGCGCCCCAACTCTCATTGCGAACAGCGTCAGGCTAGCGGTTCAGCTCTCCTGACGACGCACGCAGGGCCGCCGACCGTTCCGTTCGGCCGCGACCACCGGCATCGACCTCAACCACAGGTCGAACGACCCGTCCTCGACCAGGGGTCGAGGAGGGCGGCGACGGGCGGTCGTCGCCACCCCGAGAGGTTCAACCAGGCGGACCCGCCGCGGGCGAAGCCGCCGGTGGCGGTGGCCGGGTGCCGAACAACGCGGTGCCCACCCGCACGAGGGTGGCGCCCTGCTCGACGGCGATCTCGAGGTCGTGGCTCATCCCGATGGACCGCTGAGCAAGCGAGAGCTGATCGGCGAGCGCCACGAGATCGCCGAACCCGGTGCGGGTCCCCTCGGGATCGGCCGCCGGGCCGACCCCCATGAGCCCGACGACGTCGAGACCGGCCTCGCGTGCCTGACCCACCAGCACCGCCCCCTCGTCTAGGGGTGCGCCCCCCTTCTGCGGCTCACCCGAGAGGTTCAACTGGATGAACACGCGGGCACCAGGTGCCCGTCGAGCGATCTCGGTGACGAGCGACGCCCGGTCGACCGACTGCCACACGGCGACGACCGGAGCGAGCTGGCGGACCTTGTTGCGCTGCAGACGCCCGATGAAGTGCCACTGCGGTGCGCGGAGATACCCGTGCTTTGCTTTGGCCAGCAGCTCTTGGGCGTAGTTCTCGCCCATGGCCGGCAATCCGACGGCGAGGGCGGCTTCGACCGCATCGGCGCCGAACCCCTTGGTGACCGCGAGGATGTCGACCTCACCGCCACCTGCGGCGCGGAGCCGGGCGCGGACCGCCGCCAGGCGTCGTTCGACGTCGGCTCGATCGACGGGGCTCATGGTGCGATGCCGCCCTGCCAGATGCCCGACGCCATCCGGCCCGTCTCCGAGCGCATGCGGTTCGAATACCACCGGGCGGCGTCGCACCCCGTGCACGACGGTTCGCTCCCGACGAGCTCGACGCCGTCGTCGTGCAGCTGCCGAGCGATCGCGACGTCGATGTCGAAGGCAGGGCTGCCCCATGCCGTGTTCGCCCGGACCTCGGGGCCGAACCTCGCGGCCAGGCGGTCGAGATCTCCCGCACCGAACTCGTTGCACCCCGACCGGAGGTGCGGTCCGACCACGGCACGAACCGGCCCGCCACCCAACCGACGCAACGCGTCGACCGTCGCGGGGAGCACCCCGGCCTCGACGCCCCGCCAGCCGGCGTGCGCCACCCCGATGGCGTCGTCGTTCCAGAGGTGCACGGGAACGCAGTCGGCGGTGCGGACCTCGAGCACGACGAACCGTCGCGTGGTGACGAGCGCGTCGCCCCGGCGACCCCGGACCGCATCGAGGTCGTCACCGACCTCGAACACCTCGGCGCCGTGCACCTGGTGCAGCCAGACCCACGGGAGGTCGACGACGGCACGACGCAGATCGGAGCGGGCGACCGCAGGGTGATCGATCGCGAAGTCGCCGGCGACGCGCTCGGACTGGACGAGGTGGACGGGTTCCGTGCGCTCCACGACGTCGTGACGAGGCCGACCGGTCGAAGCGGACGTCGGGGCTACTTGAGGAAGGACGGCACGTCGAAGTCGTCGTCGCCGCCGTCGAGCCCGAGGTCCTCGTCGTCGTCGTCGCTGGCGAAGACGTCGGTGACCACGCCGAGATCCGTGGCGCGCGGCGGCCGCGAGTCGTCGCCCGGCTTGCGGCCGTTGTCCCAGCGATCGAAGCCGGCTGCGATGACCGTGACCCGCACCTCGTCGCCCATCTCGTCGTCGATGACCGTGCCGAAGATGATGTTGGCGTCGGGGTGGGCCACCGCGTGGATGACCTCGGCGGCCTCGTTGACCTCGAACAGGCCGAGGTCGCTGCCGCCGGCGATGGTGAGCAGGATGCCGCGGGCACCCTCGATGCTGGCTTCGAGCAGTGGGCTGGAGATGGCGGCGCGGGCCGCGTTGAGGGCCCGGCCCTCACCCGAGCCGTACCCGATGCCCATGAGGGCCGAACCGGCGTCGCTCATGACCATCTTCACGTCAGCGAAGTCGGTGTTGATCAGGCCGGGCGTCGTGATGAGATCGGTGATGCCCTGGACTCCCTGGAGCAGGACCTCGTCGGCCATCTTGAACGCGTTGAGCACGGACGTCTTGTCGTTGGAGACCGTGAGCAGTCGGTCGTTGGGGATGACGATGAGGGTGTCGACCTTCTCCTTCAGCGTCTGGATGCCGGTCTCGGCCTGCACGGCGCGGCGACGACCCTCGAAGCCGAACGGACGGGTGACGACGCCGATGGTGAGGGCACCGAGGCTCTTGGCGACCTCGGCGATGACCGGCGCGGCACCCGTACCGGTGCCGCCGCCTTTGCCCGCGGTGATGAACACCATGTCGGCACCCTTGAGGACCTCTTCGAGCTCTTCCTGGTTGGCCTGCGCGGCGGCCCTGCCGACCTCGGGGTCGCTGCCGGCGCCAAGCCCACGGGTGAGCTCACGGCCGATGTCGATCTTGATGTCGGCGTCGCTCATGAGCAGCGCCTGGGCATCGGTGTTGACCGCGATGAACTCGACGCCCTTGAGGCCGGCATCGATCATGCGGTTGACCGCGTTGACACCGCCGCCGCCTACGCCGACGACTTTGATGACCGCGAGATAGTTCTGCGGGTTCCCGGTCATGTGAGTTGGTTACCTCCGGTAGAGGAGCCTCGGGCTCCAGCTGCTGCGACTGCTGCGTCGGTGTGTGCCCGGGCCGATCTGGACAGGGCGATTTCGAGTGGTCTGCCGATGCCCTCGGGCGTTCGGCATTTGCAGGACACTCTACGGGTTCATCCCGAGTCGGTAGGGGATGCCGAACCTGCCGAGGTGCCGTTCGAGGCGCCGGTGGCGGCCGCGGACGTCCCGCCCGATCCGCTCGGCGTGGTGGTCGAGCCGGCCGACGTGCTCGTCGCACCCGGGACCGTGCCGGTCGACCCGGCCGGCGAGGGGGTCCGCCGGGTGATGTCGGCCCGCCCGGCGATGCGCACATCGATCTCGTCGACGTCGGCGAGGTCGACCTGGGCCAGGGTGGTCTGGAGGGTTCGCATCTTCTGATCGAGGTCGTCGGTCGTGCCCACGATGGCGACCATGCCGGGACGCAGGCGCAGGGCGACCTCGCCGTCCTGATCGATGACCACGGCCTCCAGCCGGCTGCGCACCCCGTTCGGGACGGCGGCGAGGACCTCCAGCGTCGTCTGGCCGCGGGCGTCGACCAGGTTGCCGGGTCCGGGCACGACGAGCCCCTCGATGAGCGTGGGTCCGGTCAGGTCCGGGGCCGGCGGGCTCGACGCCGCGCCCAACACCCGTCCCGCGTGGTCGACGAGCACGAAACCGTCCGGAACCGCTGCGATGGCGACCGGCGTGCGTTCGGTGACGACGAGGCGCAACGTCCCGGGCCACCTGGCGACCACCGACGCGTCGGCGACCCACGGAAGCTGGAGCAGCTTGGCTCGCACGGCTTCGGCATCGACGAGCGCGAGGGGCTGGTGCAGCTCGACGCCACTCGTGGCGATGATCTGATCGGCGGAGACGTGCTCGGTCGAGGCGACGTCGAAGCGGTCGATGTCGAGCAGCGGCGACTGGACCAGACCGACGACGACGGTGATCGCCACGGCCACGATGGCGAACGAGATCACCCGGCTGCGCCGCCGACGACCGTGGTCGCGCTCGACCTCCTGACGGCGAGCCTCGAAGCGCGGGTCGACCTCCGCGGCGTTGCCGTGCCGGCTCGACGAGCCGCGTTCGAGCGTCGTCCCCCTCATGACGGGCACCTCCCGCCCCTGGTCGTCGACCCCTCCGGGCCGGTCGTTCGCTGCACCCGTGCAGTCTCGTCGGCGGCGATCACCGGTTGGCGGACCCCGGGACAGGCCCGAACGCGGCGAGCAGCTCGTCGGGCAGCGACGTCAGGTCGCCCGCTCCGAGCGTGAGGCAGAGGTCGCCGGGTCGGAGGTTCTGTCGCAGGTAGGCGACGAGGTCGGCTCGACGAGGCAGGTAGGCCACGGCCTGGTGGGGGTGCGCGTCGAGCACGGCGTCGACGACGAGCTTGCCGGACACGCCCGGTCGCGGCTGCTCCCCTGCCGGGTAGACGTCGCACACGACCAGCAGATCCGCGCCGGAGAAGCAGTCGGAGAACTCGCGCCAGAGCGCCTCGGTTCGGCTGTAGCGGTGCGGCTGGTACACCACGACGACTCGGCGACGGCCGAGGTCGCGACCCGCGGCGATCGCGGCCGCCACCTCGGTCGGGAGGTGGGCGTAGTCGTCGATGAGCTCGATCTGGTCGTCGGAGGACGGCCGGCCGATCGAGCCGCGATGCTCGAACCGACGCGAGACGCCCCCGAACCTCGCCAACGCCCGTTGGATCGAGCCGACGTCGGCGCCGAGCAGCACCGCCATCGCCGCCGCCGCACAGGCGTTGCGGGCGTTGTGCAGACCGGCGACCGGCAACGTGATCGCGCCGAGCAGGTCTCCGCCGTGGACGAGATCGAACCGGGAGCCATCCGGACCCGACTCCACGTCGACCATCTGAAAGGTCGCGCCGTCGGCGGTGCCGTACGTGGACGCGCCGAGCGGACCCCCGATGCGAGCCGCCCCGTCGTCGTCGAGGCAGACCAGCGTCGGCCCTGGTGTCTCGTCGATGAAGCGGACGAACGCGGCTTCCATCGCCTCGACCGAGCCGTAGTACTCGAGGTGGTCGGGCTCGATGTTGGTGACGATGGCCGCACGCCGCGGGAGCTCGAGGAACGTGCCGTCGCTCTCGTCGGCCTCGACGACGAACACGTCGCCGTCGCTCCAGACCGCACCGCTGCCGATCTCGTTGACATCGGCGCCGATCACGAACGACGGGTGGAGACCCGCTTCGACCAGCACGAGCGCGAGCAGCGACGACGTCGTCGTCTTGCCGTGCGTGCCGGCCACCGCGACCGTGTCGCGCGTGGCGGCGACCGCGGCGAGGATCTCCGCCCGCCGGAGCACCGGTATGCCGCGGTCGTCCGCGACCCGGACCTCGAGGTTCGAGCGGGGCACCGCCGTGGACAAGGTGACGAGGTCGAGGTCGAGGTCCAGGTTCTCGGGCTCGTGGCCGATGTGGACCGTGACGCCCTGGGCCCGCAGCCGGGCCAGACCCGGCGACTCGCGGAGGTCGCTGCCCGACACGGTGTGGCCCATACCGGCGAGCACCGTGGCGATGGCGCTCATCCCGGCGCCGCCGACACCGATGACGTGCACCGAGTGCGGCTGCGTCAGGTCGGGTAGCTCAGACCGGCCAGGCAGGCCGGACGGATCAGGTCGGCCGGACGGATCAGGTCGGCCGGACGGGTCAGGTAGGCCGGGGCCTGAATGCTCAGGCACGGGCGTTCCGTTCGACGAGCTCGGCGACCTCGGCGGCCGCGTCGGGACGGGCCAACGACCGGGCGGCGAGGCCCATGTCGTGCAGGCGCTCGGGGTCGTCGAGCAGCGGGGAGAGCTCGGAGACGAGGCGCTCCCCCGTCAGATCGCCATCGGCGACCAGCCGCGCGGCCCCCGAGCGAACCAACGCCTGGGCGTTGGCGGTCTGGTGGTCTCGTGGGGCGATGGGGAGCGGGACGAGCACCGCAGGCAGTCCGAGCTCGGCGAGCTCGGCGACCGTCGTGCCCCCCGCCCGGGTGAGCGCGACGTCGGCCGCCGCCAGGAGCAGGTCCATGCGGTCCTCGTAGCGGACGGCCTGGTAGACGAGGCCGTCGGCAGGGTCGGACGAGGGCAGGTCCGGGAGCCTCGACTGGAGGTCGTCCCAGTCCCGACTGCCGATCACGTGCCGGATGGCGAGATCGGAGCGATCGGCCCACGTCGGCACCGCGTCGAGCACCGCCTCGTTGATGCGCCGGGATCCGAGCGATCCGGCGAACACGGCCAGCAGCGTCCGGCCGGCCGGGACGTCGAGCTCGGACCGGGCCGCACCGCGGTCGCGGTCCCGGTCGACGGCGAGCAGTTCGGCCCGGACCGGGTTGCCCGTCACCTCCTTGCGCGGCAGATCGGTCTCGGGGAACGGGACGGCGCACGCCTTGGCGAAGCGGCCCGCCAGGCGGTTCGCCGCCCCGGCCCGGGCGTTCTGCTCGGCCACGACCAGCGGCACCCGCCACAGGACCGCGCCGACGATGCACGGCACGCTGGCGTAGCCACCGAGCACCACCACCACCCGGGGACGCAACCGGCGGATCAGGCCGATCCCCTTGACGACGCCCACGAGGATCCCCCAGATCGCCGTCAGGTTGGCGAAGGTGACGCGGCGTTGGATGCCACGGCCGGGCAGCACGGTCAACCCGTAGCCGGCCTCGGGGACGAGGCGCCGCTCGAGGCCGCGCTCGCTGCCCACGAAGTGGACCTGCGACGCGTCGTGGCCGCGCGCCACCAAGGCGTTGGCGATGGCCAGGCCGGGCAGCACGTGGCCCGCCGTGCCGCCGCCGGCGAGCACGGCGTAGGTGGTCGTGTCGTTCACGATTCGGGTGGGGTGGCCTGGCGGGCCACGTTGAGCAGGAGGCCCGCCGCGGCCATCAGCACGATCAGCGACGAGCCGCCGAAGGAGACGAACGGCAGAGGGACGCCGGTGATGGGCATCGCCCCGATCACCGCACCGATGTTGACGACCGCCTGGACCAGGATCCAGGTGGTGATGCCGGCTGCGAGGAGCATGCCGAGGCGATCGGGAGCACGCAGCGCGGTCTGCACGCCGAGCACGCCGAAGGCGACGAAGAGGGCGATGATCATCAACCCACCCACGAACCCGAGCTCCTCGCAGATGACGGCGTAGATGAAGTCGGTGTGGGGGAACGGAAGGAAGCCCCACTTGGCGCGTCCCTCGCCGAGGCCGACACCCACGAGCCCGCCGTTGGCGATGCTGACCTGGGACTGGATGGTCTGGTAGCCCGTGTCGAGCTTGTCGGCCCACGGGTTCGCGAAGGCCATGAGCCGCCGGTAGCGGTACGGCTCGAGGATCGCCGCCGCGACCGCGCCGAGCGCCCCGACGAGGGCGGCGAGCCCGAGCGGCCGGAGCGGGACCCCGGCCACGAACATCAGCACGAAGACGATGACGGCGAGGATGATCGTGGTCCCCAGGTTGGGCTGCAGCATGATCAACGCCGCCACCGCCACGAGGACCGTGACGACCGGCCGGAACGAGAGGCGCGTGTCGCTCACGCGATCGGCGCGACGGGCGAGGAGGTCGGCGACGAACAGCAGAACGGCGAGCTTGGCGATCTCCGAGGGCTGGATCCGGATCATCCCGTAGCCGAGCCATCGGGACGCGCCGTTGGCCGAGATGCCGAGCCCGGGCACCAGCACGAGCGCGAGCAGTCCGATCGACGCCAGGAGGAACGGCGTCGCGTACCGCGTCCAGCGGTGGTAGTCGATGCGCATCGCGAGGAGGAGCGCGGCCGATCCGATGGTGAGCCACAAGAGCTGGCGCTGGAACTGGTACCACGGCGAGCCGTACTCGTAGAGCGCGTCGACCGACGAGGCGGACAGCACCATCAGCAGGCCGATGAGGTTGAGGACGCCCACGATGCCGAACAGCCCGAGGAAGAGGTTCGATCGACTTCCGACGGGCCGCTTGGGCACCGGGGCCTGCACCCGAGCGCGGGACGCCCCGGCGATCGAGCGCGTGGCCGACGTGGACGGCACCGATCGATCGGTGCGGCCGGTGCGAGCGCTCGTTGCGGTGCCCCGCCGGTTCGACGTGTCTCGGGTCCCCGATCGGTCACGTCGCGCCCGGCCGGGCCTGGTCGTGGTCGTCATCGGCGCGTCCCCGCCGGGTCGAAGCGCTCCACGACCCGCCGACGGAAGTCCTCGCCGCGCTCGTGGTAGCCGCCGTACCAGTCGAACGACGCGCAGCCCGGCGAGAGGAGCACCACGTCACCAGCGACGGCGAGCGATGCCGCCAGATCGACGGCCTGGGCCATGTCGGTGGAGGCCTCGACCACGGGCACGATGCTGTCGAACACCGCGGTGACCTCGGGCGCCGCCTCGCCGATGGCGACCACAGCCCGCAGGCGAGGAGCGAGGTCGGCCAGCGGCGCCAGGTCGAGCCCCTTGTTGCGTCCGCCGGCCACCAGCACGACCGAGTCGAACCCCTCGACCGCGGCCTCGGTGGCGTGCGGTGCGGTGGCCTTCGAGTCGTCGAACCAGCGCACGCCGCCCCACTCCCCGACGAGCTCGACCCGATGGGGCAACCCGACGAAGGAGGACAACGCCGAGCGGACACCGTCGAGCGTGGCACCTGCAGCCAGGGCGGTCGCCGACGCGGCGAGGGCGTTCGAGATGTCGTGGGGAAGGTCGCGTGCGAGCTCGTCCCGCCGGACGAGGACATCGCCGTGTGCCGTGACGAGCGCGTCGCCATCGAGGTGGAAGCCGGCATCGGCGCCGAGGCCGAAGGTGACCTGGTGGGAACCGTCTCGGAGGCGAGCGACCACGACGGGGTCGTCCGCGTTGGCGACCTGGGTGGCACCCGGAGCGAGGTCATCCCAGATCCGAGCCTTCGCGTCCTCGTAGGCCGCCAGCGACGCGTGCACGTCGAGGTGGTCGGGGGCGAAGTTGAGCCAGGTCGCGACCGCAGGGCAGAAGCGGTGGGTGTGACCCAGCTGGAACGACGACGCCTCGACGACGAACACGTCGACCGACGGGTCGTCGATGGCGGCCACCAACGGAACCTCGAGGTTGCCCACACCCCGGGCGACCAGCCCAGAGGCCTCGAGCATGGCGGCGACCAAGGTGGTGACCGTCGTCTTGCCGTTGGTCCCGGTGATGGCGACGATGGGGCGGTCGTCCCACAGCCGCGCGAGGTCGTACTCGGAGAGGACCGGCACCCCCGCAGCCACCCCCAACGCGAACGCGGCGTGGCGGTCGGGCACACCGGGGCTGGGCAGCACGGCATCGGCGCTCGCGAGGAGCGCCTCGAGCTGACCCACCGATGGAGCAGCGATGATCGTCACGCCTGCCGATTCTGCCCTTGCGAGCGCGGACGCCGAGGGATGGTCGTCGATGACCACAGGCACCGAGCCGCGTGCCACCAGCGCGTCGGTCATCGCCTGCCCGGCGACACCGAACCCGATGACCAGCGGGTGCCGCGGCGCGTTGTCGAGACCGACCAGGCTCGCCGCCGAGCTCATTCGATGACGCCAGGGATGCGGATGAAGTCGGCGTAGAACAGACCGACAGCGATCGCCACGAAGATGCCCGAGACAAGCCACAGCCGGATGATGACCGTGGTCTCGGGCCACCCACCCAGCTCGAAGTGGTGGTGGATGGGCGCCATGCGGAAGATGCGCCGGCCGAACAGTCGGAAGCTGCCCACCTGGAGGATCACCGACAGCGTCTCGATGACGAACAGGCCCCCGACGATGGGCAGCAGCAGCTGCATGTTGGCGCTCAGCGCGAGCGTGCCGAACGCGGCGCCGATGGCGAGCGATCCGGTGTCGCCCATGAAGATCTGCGCGGGCGCGGCGTTCCACCAGAGGAACCCGGCGCACCCTCCGCACATGGCGGCAGCGATCACCGCGAGGTCGAGGAAGTTCTGGTCGCCGTAGACGCCCGGATGGCGGAACGCCACGAAGCAGGTGATGACGAACGCGCCGAACCCCAGGAGCGACGCGCCGGCGGCCAGCCCATCGAGCCCGTCGGTCAGGTTGACCGCGTTGGTCATGGCCAGGATCAAGAACACGCCCCACACCGCCCACCCCAGCGTGCCGAGCTCCATGCCGGGGAAGTCGTAGCGGGTGAACGAGAGCGTCGTCGTGACGTTCGTCTGGTTGAGGTCGAGGACGACGAACGAGACGGCGACCACGAGCAGGCCGACCATCTTGGCCCGCTTGTTGAGGCCGAGGTTGCGCTCCTTGAACACCTTCAACCCGTCGTCGACCAACCCGACCAGAGCGGCGAGCGCGATGGTGAACATGACGATGATCCCGCGCCGGGTGAACGTGCCACCGAACAGGTCGGAGACGAGCCAGCCGGTGACGGCGGCTCCCACGATGGCGACACCACCCATGGTGGGCGTGCCCGCCTTCGTGATGTGACCCTTCGGCCCTTCTTCGCGGATCGGCTGTCCGATCTGGCGGGCACGCAGGAAGGTGATGAGCACCTTGGTGCCGACGAGCGAGACGAGCATGGCGATGGCCATCGCGGCCAGGAGGCGGATCACGCGGAATCGACCCCCTCTTCCCCTGGACCGTGTTGTCCTGGACCGTGTTGTCCTGGACCGTGTCCTCCTGGCCCCGACGTGCCTGAACCAGGGGTGCCGGTCGATCCGAACCCGAGCGCGGCGAGCGCGTCGCGGGCGACCACGCGGTCGTCGAAGTCCGTGACCGATCGGCCGATGGTCAAGGTCGTCTCGTGACCCTTGCCCGCGACGACGACCACATCGCCGACGGAAGCAGCCCCGAGCGCGGTGGTGATCGCTCGGCGACGGTCCGGCTCGATGACGAGGCTCCGGGCCCGCCTCGGCGAGGCCCGGTCGAATCCTTCCTTCACTGCCTCGATGATCGCTCCCGTGTCCTCGTTGCGCGAGTTGTCCGCCGTCAGGACTACCCGATCCGCGAGTCGCGCCGCCACCTCGCCCATGGCAGGACGCTTCGTCGTGTCGCGGTCGCCGCCGCAGCCGAACACCGTATGGATCTGGGGTGATCCGTCGCGGTCCCGGGACCCCGCCAGGATCGTCCGGATGGTGGACAGCAGCTGTTCGAGTCCGTCCGGGGTGTGGGCGTAGTCGACGATGACCGAGAACGGCTGACCTGCATCGATGTGCTCGAAGCGGCCTGGCACGACGACCGGCCGGCTGAGCCCCCGGGCGATGACGTCGGGGGCGAGGCCCACCGCGTGCGCCGCCTCCGCCGCGGCGAGAGCGTTCGACACGTTGAACAGCCCGCCGATGTGGAGCGTCACGGGCTCGCCGCGCCACCGGAACGAGCTCGTCGCCGTGCCGACGTCGAGGTCGACGAGGTCATCGAGCGCGAACGCCGTCGTCGGGATCTGCGCCGCGTCGCGCAGCAGCCGCCCATGGGGGCTGTCGATGTTGACGACGGCCCGCTCCGACAGCTCGGGCGAGAAGAGGCGAGCCTTGGCGTCGAAGTACGCCTCGACGGTCTGGTGGTGATCGAGGTGGTCCCGGCTGAGGTTGGTGAAGATCGCGACCGCGAACCGCGTCCCATCGACGCGGTGGAGGTCGAGCGCATGGGACGAGACCTCCATGGCCACCGCCTCCACGCCCGCGTCGCGCCACTGGGCGAGCTGGTCTTGGAGGTCCGGTCCCTCGGGGGTCGTGCGGGGCCCGCTCAGCGTGCCGAGGACTTCGGTCGCCACGCCGGCCTCCTCCAAGATGTTGCGGAGCAGGAACGTCGTCGTGGTCTTGCCGTTGGTCCCGGTCACGCCGAACACCTGCATCGAGCGCGAGGGGTCGCCGTCGAGGCGCGCCGCCAGCGGCCCCATGGCGCGGCGCACATCACCCACGATGACCTGTGCGACGTCGTCGCGCATCAGGTCGTGATCGACCAGGACGGTGGTCGCACCGAGCGCGATCGCCTCGTCGACGAAGGCGTGACCGTCGACGAGTCCGCCGCGGACCGCGCAGAACAGCGAACCTTCCCGGACGCGGCGGGAGTCGTGGGTGATCGAGACGACCTCGGTCGCCGGGTCACCGTTGAGTTGCGCCTCGTCGAGCACGACGAGCAGGTCCGAGAGCCGCATCGCCGGCTCAGTGCGTCGCAGACGTGGTCGACGTCGAGGCTTCGACCGGCGGGACAGGGCGAGGCGGACTCTCAGATGCCGGCAACCCGCGCACCCGTCCGTCCTCGGTCCGAGTGACACCGGGCGGAAGCGCCGTGTCCCCGCGGTCGTCTCCCAAGGTGCCGCTCTGGCCACCGGCGCCCCCGGCGGACGTGATCGCGCCGCTGCCCGCGGCGACGTCGGTCGTCGGGGCCGGGATGCCGAAGAGCTGCAGCGCGAACGATGCGATCTTCGAGAAGACCGGCGCCGCGACCTCGCCTCCCGTGTAGCCCAGACGGGGCGACGGCTCGTCGATCATGACCAGCACGGCCAGCTGCGGATCCTGCGCCGGCATGAAGCCGACGAAGTTCGGCTGGTAGAGGTACCCACCAGATGCCGTCTGGTAGCCCCCGTCAACCGGCTTCCACGGGGTGCCCGTCTTGCCGGCAGAGGTGTAGCCGGGAACGGTTGCCAAGGTCCCGGTGCCCTCCATGACCACGTTGCGCAGCATGAGGTTGAGCTGCTGAGCGGTCTGCTCGGAGACCACTCGCCGGCCCTCGTCCGGTGCGACGCGGTGGATGACGCCGTCGCTGTCGGTCGTGGCAGACACCAGCATGGGGGCGACGTAGCGGCCCCCGTTGGCGATCACGTTGTAGGCGAGCAGCATCTGGATCGGGGTGACCGCGACGCCCTGTCCGATGGCGATCGAGGGACGAGAGGTGTCCGACCAGTCCTCGACGTCGCCGAGGTAGCCGTCCGCCTCGTTCCGGAAGTCCAAGGACGTCTTGGTGTTGAGGCCGAACTTCTCCAGCTGGTCGTGCAGTCCCCGGTTGCCCACCAGCTTCGAGATGTTGATCGTGCCCGTGTTCGAGGAGTAGGCGACGATGTCGCTCACCGACATGGCACCTGCGATGGGATGGTCGTCCTTGAACTCGGCATCCGCGATCTTGAGCTTGGAGGGGGTCTGCACGACGTGGTCCGGCGTGACCAGTCCGGCGTCGAGGGCGGCGGAGACGGTGAGCATCTTCATCGTCGAGCCCGGCTCGTAGGTGGTGGTCACCGCCATGTTGTTCGAGCTGGCGGAGACCTCACCGGTCTCGGTGTCACGCACCATGTTGGCCATCGCGAGGATCTCCCCGGTGCCGGGGCGCATCACGATCGCGGTGCCCGACTTGGCCTCCATGGCCCCGACCTGCTCGCCGAGGATC
Organism: uncultured Rhabdothermincola sp.; assembly: GCA_964485515.1. Taxonomy (GTDB): domain Bacteria; phylum Actinomycetota; class Acidimicrobiia; order Acidimicrobiales; family Acidimicrobilacustridaceae; genus CAZALT01. The sequence continues at coordinate 24,146 of CAZALT010000007.1, forward strand.
CGCTCCGACTCGTACTGCAGCGAGCGGTCGATGGTGAGGGTGAGGTCGTCGCCCTTCTTCGCAGGGATCAGGTTGTGCTCGCCGGTGGCGATGGTGTTGCCCTTCGGGTTGCGTTCGAGGCTGAGCCGTCCGGGCGTGCCGGTCAGCTGGGCATCGTTGAGCATCTCGAGGCCCGAGATTCCCACGTTGTCGGTGTCGACCGTGCCCAGGATCGAGCTGGCGAGCTCGCCGGCGGGAAGGAACCGGGTCGATTCCTCGACCAGGGCCACACCGGCGAGACCGAGGGCTTCGATCTGGTTCGCCTGGTCGTCGGTGACCTTCCTGGCCAGGTAGGCGAACCGACCGTCGAGACGCATCTTGGCTTCGACATCAGCGGGTTCGAGGCCGAGGATCGCGGCAACCTGGACCGCTTCGACCCGCGGGTCCTCGATGAGCCCGGGATCGACGAACACCGACTGCGCCGGACGCGAGACCACCAGCTCGTTGCCGTTGCGGTCATAGAAGTTGCCCCGGTCGGCGGCGAGGGTCTGGGTGAACTCGCGCTGCTGCACCCCTTCGACCTTGTAGCGGTCGTCGTCGACCATCTGGAGCGCCACCAACTTGGTCACGAGCAGCGCGAACACGATGAGCAAGATCCCGAGGATGACGAACATGCGCCGTCGCGTGTTCGGAGGTGGACCCGCGGGGCGAGCGCCGCGGGGCGGTCCCGGCGGACGGGGGGGACGACCAGATCCGCGGCCGGGCCGCGGCACCGACCGCACCGGGGCGAGTGCTGTGCGGGCCGTCGAGCGGGCAGGAGGACGGGCGGTCGTCCGGGCCGTCGAGCGAGTCGTCGAGCGAGTCGTCGAGCGAGTCGTCGAGCGAGCGGTCGTGCGAGCGGTCGTGCGGGGTCCGGAC
>CAZALT010000007.1:25142-46308 GCA_964485515.1 uncultured Rhabdothermincola sp.
CGTCGAGCGAGTCGTCGAGCGAGCGGTCGTGCGAGCGGTCGTGCGGGGTCCGGACCGACCCGGCGCCGGCGTTGCAGGCCGACGCTGCGACGGCGCGGCCGTCGCGCTCGAGCGCGCACCCACCCGGGGCCGAGCGTCCGGCGTGGCCTGCGAGCGCGTGCGGGGTCGATCAGATGTTCGGCCTCGCTGCGCTGCTGGGGCGGCCACCCGCGTCCTCGGGGTGGCCGGTGTCATGGGGCGGTCTGCCCCTGCGATCCAGCCCCGCCGTGGTCCTGCCCGGCCCCGTCTCCGTCATCGGGCGCGGCGGGATCCCCGCCGATCGCGGCCTTGATCTCGTCGGTGGCTTCGGGCTGGAGGTAGGTGACGAGGCCGGGCGTGATGAGCCCGAGCTCTCCCGCCGCTCGCGAGATTCGCTGCGGCGAGTTGAGGTCGGCCAGCTCGTAGTCGAGCTGGCGCTGCAGCGTCTCCTGCTCGGTGATCTGGCGCGCCGTCGCGTCGATGTCCGCCTGGGACTTGATGATCACGGTCTGGAACGCGGCGAGCGCGAACATGGCGACGAAGAGGCCGATGCCGGCGATCGTGCCGACTCGCCCGGCGCGGATGCCCCGAAGGGGTAGGCGGAACCGGCTGGGCTCGGGCGCGACGCGCAGCGGTGCGCGTTCGGGCTGGCCACGGCGAGGCGCCGTCGACGGCGCTGCCGACCGTGGACCGCCAGACCGTGGCGCGGTGGATCGGGCCGCCGAGTCGGCCGCGGGCGGGGTCATGCCGACCGCTCCGCCAGCTCGAGCTTCTCCGCTGACCGCAGGCGGGCACTGGACGCCCGTGGGTTCGACTCGATCTCGGCCGCAGTCGCCTTCCGCGAGCCGCGCTTGACCAGGCGGACGAGGCGCACGGCGCCGCAGACGCAGGGAAGCCCGGGCGGGCAGGTGCAATCGCCGGTCTCGGCGCTGCGGAAGCGGTCCTTGACGATGCGGTCCTCACCCGAGTGGTAGGAGAGCACGGCGACGCGACCGCCGGGGGCGAGGACGTCGACGGCTTGATCGAGGGCCGACTCGAGCACGGTCAGCTCGTCGTTGACCTCGATGCGGATGGCCTGGAAGGTGCGGGTCGCCGGGTGCCCGCCGGTGCGCCGGGCGGGCGCCGGGATGGCGTCTCGCACGATCTCGGCGAGCTCGGTGGTCGTCGCGATGGGTCGAGCCCCGACGATGGCCGCCGCTATGCGTCGGGCGAAGCGCTCGTCGCCGTAGCCGGCGATGACATCGACCAGCTCGTCTTCGGGGTAGGTGTTGACGACATCGGCTGCGCTGCGGGCTGCGCCGCGGTCCATGCGCATGTCGAGCGGAGCCGCCTGGCGGTAGCTGAAGCCCCGTTCGCCCCGATCGAGTTGAGGCGAGCTGACACCGAGGTCGAAGAGCACTGCAGTCACGGGTTCGATCGCCTCCTCTCTGATGATCTCGGCCAGGTGGTCGAACCGCGCCTTGCGAAGTCGGACACGGGTTCCGAACCGAGCCAGCCGCCGCCCCGCCGCTTCGAGCGCATCGTCGTCCTGGTCGAGTCCGAGCAGGGCGAGGTGGTCGAAGGCGTCGAGCAGGGCCTGGGCATGTCCCCCGCCACCCACCGTGCAGTCGACCAACGTTCCTTCGGGCACGGCGCGGAAGATCTCGGTGATCTCCGCGACCATGACCGGGTCGTGTTGGAACGGCGCCTGCGGCGAGGTCGACGGTTCGGTCGGTGACGAGCGGGATGAGGTGGAATCGGTCATTCGCAGCCCCCCGATCAGCGGCGCACGTCGGGATTTCTCCCCGATCGAGCTCGATGGGAAGCGGGCGGAGTAAGGGGCCTTCCATCTTGCTGACCGGAAGGCTGCGAATGAACGGTTCGCAATCCCCGGCTCGTCGTAGTCGTGTCTGATGTCGCGGTCGGTGCGGTCCTTCCTCGGCTTGGTGTCTTGGTGGTGGGTGGTGGGTGCTGCTCGGATGTGTCGTGCGGGTCCCGGCTCAGACGCCGAGGGCGAAGGTGGTGCTCAGCTGCTGGTCGCTGGCGATGGCGACGTCGGCCCAGCGCTGGGGGGTCCAGAGCTCGATGCGCTCGCCCGCCCCGATGACCTTGACGTCTCGGCCGAGCCCCGCAGCTTCCCGGAGGCGGGAGATGACAGAGATGCGGCCCTGGGAGTCCGGCCGGACGTTGTCGGCGTTGGCCATGAACGCCCGCACGGCGTTGGGGTGCGCCTTCTGCTGACGGACGAGCTCTTGGAGGCGCACGCCCATGTCGTCGAACTCGGCCTTGGGGAAGATGGCGAGGCAGTTGTCGATGCGGGTGATGTAGCCGCCGTCAGGGAACTCGGAGCGGAAGATGGCAGGGAGGACGACTCGGCCCTTGTCGTCGAAGGTGTGGTCGTGCATTCCGACGAACATGAGGCCTCCTCTCCCGACTTGCTTCGTTCTGGCTGATCGCGTTCTGGCTGATCGCGGACCCGCTGTGCGGATCGTTCTGCTGGTGCGACGAGGGGAGACAGGACGGACCCATCAGCGCCGGGAACCACGTCGTGCTCTCCCGTGGGCTGATGTGTCACCGTGCCTCCCCTGCACTCCATTTCGTACCACCATACGCCAATACCCCCCACCGGTCAACAGATCTCTCCCCGTTGTCCCGCGCCGGCCCGAGACACGCCGTTCGTCCTGTAGCCCACCTGACGTGGTCAGCACGACACGCCAGGTGGCAGATTCACCGGTCCGTGCGGTCGCCGAATCGGCTCGCTCGGAGCGAGGACTTCAGGCGGTGGCGAGCACGCGGCAGAAGGTCTCGACCAGCAGATCGGTCTCGACGTCGACCGTGCCCACCGGGGGCAGCGTGGCATCGGCACCGATGTCGGTCGCGAGCAGCTCGCGATACCCCTCGGGTCGCCACACCCGATGCACCGTGCACTGGAACCGGGCGAAGTCCCGGGTCCGTCGCTGGGACAGACCGACCACCTTGGAACCGGCAGCGGTGACCTCGCCGGGGCCGATGCCCGCGAAGCACACCGCGGCGCCGTGCTCCCCCCGCACCAGCCCGCCGGCGTGGATCGAGAGATCCGCGGCGGCCAGTCCGACCCGCTGGAGCGTCTCGACCCACACCTCGCCGAGCCAGGCGAACGAGCGGGTGATGTCGTCGTCCCACACCGCGTCGCCCCGCGGCACCACGACATCGATCCAGGTCGACTCACCGGGGATCAGCAGCACCGCTCCCCCGCCGCTGCGGCGCCGCACGACCGAGATGCCCGCCACGGCCGCGGCGACCGGGTCGACGGTGTCGGCCTGCGTGCTGCCCAGCACCAGAGCGGGTGCGTCCACGGTGAGGTGCCAGACCTCGCGACGGGCCGAGGGCTCGGGAACCAGCGCGTGGAGCGCCCCGGCGCCGCCGACCTCCTCACGCAGCACCCAGGCTCCCGACGCGCTCACGGCAAGATGATGCCCCCAACGCCGTTCTGGCGTGCACCTTCGCCGGAAATCGGCGAAGACCAACGCCAGAAGCGATGGGCGGCACCCTCAGGGTCGCTCGACGGTGACGCGACCGACGGCGAACGCGTCGATGGCATCGAGGTCGACCTCGACGCCGATGCCCGGACCGGCCGGGACCCGCAGCGTGCCCTCGGCCAGCACGAACGGATCGGTGATGACGTCGCGGCCGAAGTACCGATCGGACGGGCCCAGGTCGGCAGTCCGGTTGCACACCGGCGACGTGGCCACCGCCACGGCCGTCGCCCGACCGATGCCCGATTCGAGCATGCCTCCCACGAACGCCGAGCAACCCGCCTCGGCGATCTCGTGGAGGAGCTCGCGCGTCTCGCCGAGACCGCCGAGCCGCGCCGGCTTCACGTTGACGACGAAGGGCACGCCGGCGCTCTGCACCATCGCCCCGAACGCGGCGCGGTCGACGATGGACTCGTCGAAGGCGACGGGTGTGTTCGCCAGCTTCGCCATCAACGAAGCGGCCGCGTCCGCTCGACCTGGGGGCAACGGCTGCTCGAGGTAGTCCAGCCCGAGGTCGTCGATGGCCTCGATCCCGGTGGAGTCCTCACCGTCCCACCACTCCCCCAACGATCCGTTGGCGTCAGCGGCGAGCGCGAGGTCCGGCCATGTCCGGCGCACGGCGCGCAACGGGTCGACGAACCACTCGGGTGTGACCTTCAGCTTCACCTGCGCGTACCCCTCAGCGACCCGACCCTCGACGACGCGCAGCAGCGCATCGCCCGTCGATTGCACGCCGACGACCACCCCCACCGGGATCCGCTCGACGCCGCGACCGAACTCGACGGTGAGCGACCGGTCGAGACGTCGGAGCGCCAGGTCGCAGCATGCGACCTCGAGCGAGGCGAACGCCATGTGGTTCGAGCGAGAGCGGGTCGCCGTGCCTTCGAGGGCGGCCGGGGCGAGCTCGTCGACCAGCACAGCCCATGCCCCCTCGGTGTGCTCCGTCGAGTAGCCCGGTCGCGTCAGCGTCGAGCACTCACCCCAGCCCTCGACGCCATCAGCGGCGAGCGCGCGCACCACGATGAGGTCGCGGTCACGTTCGACTCCGTGGGCGGTGACGAACGGTTCGTGCATCGGCATCTGCACCCGGGTCAGCTCGAACCGCTCGGGCACCTCGTAGGGGATCGGCTCGGAGAAGCGACCGGGCCGGACCTCGGCGGTCACGCGGGGACGGCGGCGGCAAGATCGGATGTGCCGATGCCGCCGACCGCGGCGAGGTACGGCGCCCAGTCGTCGGGCACGGTGCTGACAGCCGCCGCGACCCAGCTCCCCCCGACGGGGGGACCCGGACGGCACCGCAGCCGCATGGAGGTCTCGTGGAGCAACCGGTCACGTTTGGACGAGTTGCACCGGTGGCATGCGGCCACGACGTTCTCCCACGTGTGAGGCCCGCCCTTCGAGCGGGGCACCACATGATCGATGCTGTCGGCGTGACGACCGCAGTACTGGCAGAGGCCGCCGTCGCGCAGCAGCACGCCGCGTCGGCTGAGCGTGGCGCGACGGCGATGAGGTACCCGCACGAACACCCTGAGCCGCACCACGCTGGGCACCGGGAGCGTGAGGTGCTCGGAGTGGACCTGGCGGTCGGAGCCGTGGACGAGCTCGGCGGTCTCGGCGAGCACGAGGACGACCGCCCGCCGCGCGCTGACGATCGAAAGCGGTTCGTACGAGGCGTTGAGCACCAGCGCCCGGGTCATGCCAGGTGAGCGTACCGGCCGCACTCGCTGCGGGACGGGGAAATCCGGTGCGCCCGATCGAGGTGAGCCGCACCAGCCACTGATCAGCGCCAAGCCACCGATCAGCGTGACCGACGAGCGCGCTCCGGATCACGGGCGAGATGGGGCCAGCCCTGGCACCAATGGAGGTAGGTGACCACGTCGGCCGGGGACGGACCCGCGCTCGCATCTCCGTACGCCGTGCGGAAGCGGAAGGCGAGGTAGCTGCGATCGGGCAGCGGAAGGAAGGGTGCGGTGCGCCACCAACCCGGCACGGCAAGCATCCCGATCTGGCGGATCGCGGCGATCCACAGCGATGGCCGAACGAGCACGGCCAGCGCCGCACCGAGGACCCAGCGGGCACCGATCACCGATTCGTTCGCCGACGTGCTGATCACCGGGCCAACCTACCCCCGCAGCGGACCGCGACCGAGGCCCGTCAGGCCGACAGCAGCTGCCCCGACCAGCGGTCCGGCGGCGCCGAGGCCGGCCGGTCGGATCACCGTGCCGCGGGAGAAGTCGAGTCGGCACCGGTCGTCGATCTCGCGCTGCGCCGCGTCGAAGAACGGCTGGCCGAACCCCAGCGCCACCGAACCGGCGACCACGGCGAGACGCACGTCGAGCAGGTTCGCCGTGGAGGCCACCGCGCGGCCGACCATCACACCGGTGCGCTCGACGATCTCGGGACTCGCGTGGGCGGCCGGGACGCCGGTGATCGACGCGATCGCCGTGCCGGACGCCTCGGCTTCGAGGCACCCGTAGGCACCGCACCCGCACAGGTGTCCGTCCGGGTCCACCGTGATGTGGCCGATGTGGCCGGCGTTGCCGTCGACGCCGTCGAGCATCCGTCCGTCGAGCACGACACCGCCGCCGACGCCGGTCGAGACCACCATGGCGATGTAGCTGTCGACGCCGCGGGCCGCACCTTTCCACCCCTCCCCCAGAGCAAGGGCCTTGGCGTCGTTGTCGACGAAGGTGGTCAGCCCGAGGTGGGCGGCGACGCGATCGTGGAGGGCAAAGCCCCGCCAGGCCCCGATGTTCACGGGTGACACGGTGGCGCCACCGCGCGTCATCGGGCCACCGCAGCCGATCCCGCACACGAGGAGCTCCTCCCGTGCGGCGCCGGCGACGACAGAGTCGACGAGGGCGGTGAGGTGGGCGAACAGCTCGTCGCCGTCGCTCGTTCGGATCGTCGGCGTCTGCGCATGGTCGACCAGCACCCCATCGGTGGTGACCAGCCCCGCGGCCATCTTGGTTCCGCCGATGTCGATGGCCAGGACCAGCTCGCTCATCGATCCGATGGTAGATCTCGAGCCCGCAACGTCCGCGCTCACCACCAGCTCCGGGCGCGCACCGGGTGGGTCCCACCACCGCCGAACTTCCGGTCCGGAACCCCCCAGAGGACCAGAACCCTTCTATCGTTGGCGCACGTGCGCGAGCGGGCGCCCCAACCGAGGAGTGCGGTTTTGACGACACAGGAGACGAGCCAGGGCGCGGCACCGGGCCAGGGCTCGGCCCCGGGGCCGAACACCCGGTTCGCCGACGTGTTCGAGTCCATCGCCCACAACGTGCAGCAGGCCATCCAGGGCAAGTCCGACGTGGTCGAGCTCTCCCTGCTGTGCCTGGTGTCCGAGGGCCACCTGCTCATCGAGGACGTCCCCGGTGTGGGCAAGACGAGCCTGGCCAAGGCGCTGGCCCGGTCCATCGACTGCTCCTTCGGCCGGGTCCAGTTCACGCCCGACCTGCTGCCGTCAGACGTCGTCGGGGTCACGGTCTGGAACCGCAACGACGGGCTCTTCGAGTTCCGACCAGGTCCGGTGTTCTCCTCCATCGTCCTGGGTGACGAGATCAACCGGGCCTCACCCAAGACCCAGTCGGCGCTGCTCGAGGCCATGGCCGAGGGCCAGGTCACCGTGGACAACGTCACCTACCCGCTCGGCCAGCCCTTCCTCGTGATCGCCACCCAGAACCCCATCGAGCACGAGGGCACCTACCCGCTGCCCGAGAGCCAGCTCGACCGGTTCCTCATGCGGGTGTCGGTGGGCTACCCCGACCGGCAGGCCGAGATCGACGTCCTCGACGCCCACAGCGACCACAGCCCCCTCGACGACATCGAGGCGGTCGCCGACGTGTCGGCCATCGAGTCGATGATCAACTGGGTGAGGTCGGTGCACGTCGCTCCGAGCCTTCGGGGCTACCTCGTCGACCTCGCCGACATGACGCGCCGCCATCCCCAGCTCCTGCTCGGCATGTCGCCGCGCGCCACGCTCAGCATGCAGCGCGTCGCCCGGGGCCGCGCCGCCGCCCAAGGCCGCAACTACGTGGTGCCCGATGACATCAAGGCCCTCGCTGATCCTGTCCTGTCCCATCGCCTGCTGGTCACGCCCGACGCGCAGTTGCAGGGGGTCACCTCGAACGACATCCTCGCCGATGTCCTCGACCAGATCCCTGTTCCGACATCGGCGAACTGAAGGTCTGGGCCCGATGACCGCACCGGACGACGAGGCAGGGCCAGACGAGGAACAGACCCACGAGGAACAGGCCCACGAGGAACAGGCCCACGAGGAACAGGCCCACGAGGTACGGGCAGACCGGAGCATGCGTTGCTGACCGTGCGCGGCTGGGTGCTCCTCGCCACCGCGATCGTCAGCCTCGTGGCGGCCCGCCTGTTCGCCATCGTCGAGTTGGCGGTGGTCGGGTCCACCATCGTCTGCCTGCTCGTGGCGGTCGGCGTCTACCAGGTCATCACCCGCCCCGCGAGCCGGGTGTCGCGTGAGCTGCACCCCCCGCGGGTCTACGCGGGTGCCGCCAGTCGCATCGACCTCCAGGTCGAGAACCGGAGTCGGCGTACGACCCCCGTGCTCGGGCTGCGAGACCCGGTGTCGGGCACCCGCGGCGCGAACCTGCTGGTGCAGCCGCTCCGTCCCGGCGCGTCCACGAAGGCCGCGTACCAGCTCCCGACCTCTCGCCGTGGCGTGCTGCGCGTCGGCCCGTTGGACGTGTCGGTCACGGACCCGTTCGGACTGACCACCCGCTCCATCCGTGCCGTCGACTCGGTCGAACTGACCGTGTTCCCGCACATCGATCCGATCGCACCCGTTCCCCTGTCGAGCGGCCACGATCCGATGTCGGGCGCCGATCATCCCAACTCGCTCGGCCGCTCCGGAGAGGACTTCTACGCCCTTCGCCCCTACGTCGTCGGCGACGACCTGCGGCGGGTCCACTGGCGGTCGAGCGCCCGGTCCGACGACCTCCTCGTCCGCCAGGACGAGCTGCCGTGGCACGGACGCACGACCGTGCTGCTCGACCTGCGGACCGAGCGGCACACCGAGGAGTCCTTCGAGGCCACCGTCTCCGCGGGGGCGAGCATCGTGATGGCCGCAACGCACCGAGACGACCTGGTCCGCTTGGCCACGACCGACCGATGGGCGTCCACCGCGTCGAGCGGGCTCGCGCACGCCGATCACGTCCTCGAGCACCTCGCCAACCTGGAACCCACCGAACAGGGGTTTCTGGGCGACGCGGTCGATCGGATCTCGCGCACCTCGCACGGCGGCGCCATCGTGCTGGTCACGGGCGAGCTGCGGACCGTCGATGCCGAGGACATCTTGAAGCTCCGCCGACGGTTCGGCTCGTTCTTCCTCGTGACCTTCGGCCCCCGCGACGCGGTCACGCTCCCGGTCGTCGACCGGATCCAGGTCGGGCCAGGTGAGGACTTCGCCCGAGTCTGGAACGAGGCCGTCGGGCCTCGCCATGCCCCGTTCCGACCGCACGTGACGACCCGGACCGCCGCACCGTGACCGCCACGTCGGTGCCCCCGACCACCGCCCACGCCCCCGTCATCGAGGACCCCGACACCGAGACAAGCCCGCGCAACCCCCGACCAGCGGCACGTGGACGCGACCTACCCGCCTACCTCGGTTGGGCCGAGCTCGCCCTGTGCCTGGTGACCGTCGCGGCCGTCGCCGGCTTCGCCCGGCTCTTCGAGGGTTGGAGCTTCTTCTGGCCGCTCGCCACGGTGGCGGTCTACTGCCACGGTGTCGCCCTGATCCTCCGACGCCTGGGCCGAGGCCTGCTCCTCGCCGCTGGGCTCGGCGGGTTGGGGTTCGTGATGCTCGCGTCGTGGCTGTGGTTCTTCGACAGCACCGTGCTGGGCGTTCCCACCCCGGACACGTTGGGTCAGGCTCGCACCTCGATCAGCGCATCGTGGACGTCCTTCCACGAGCTGCAGGCCCCGGTCCCCGTCCAGACCGGCCTCCTGCTCGCGTCAGCAGTCGCCCTCTTCTTCGCGGTGTTCCTCGCCGACTGGGCGGCGTTCCGGCTCTGGTCACCGATCGAGGCGCTCGTCCCCACGCTGACGCTGTTCGTCTTCGGCGCCGTGCTCGGGTCCGACCAGCACCGCGTGCCGACCGCGGTCGTCTATTGCGCCGCGGTCACCGCGTTCCTCCTCCTGCACCGGTTGGTCCGCATCGACCTCGCGGGCTCGTGGATCAGCGGTCAGGCCGGCGCCGGAGGGCGATGGCTGCTGACCACCGGGGCCATCATCGCCGTGGCCGCCGTGCTGGGCGGTGGGCTGGTCGGCAGCGTCCTGCCTGGCACCGGGGATCCGATCATCGACTGGCGCGGCGACCAGGGCCGGCACGGCCCGCGGGTCACCGTCAGCCCCTTGGTCGACATCCGGAGCCGGTTGGTGGACCAGAGCAGCCGGGAGGTCTTCACCGTCGCGAGCCCGCAGGCCGCGTACTGGCGCATGACGGCGCTCGACACCTTCGACGGCACGATCTGGCGTTCCGGCGGTAGGTACCAAGCGGCCGACGGGGCGTTGCCGGCGACGATCCCCGACGCCGCGGTCGGCACCACGATCGAGCAGACCTTCACGATCACCGGGCTCTCGGCGATCTGGCTGCCCGCCGCCTATCAGCCGATCGCCATCGACCCGGGCGAGGCCGATGTCCGATACCAGTCATCGTCGTCGACGCTCATCGTCGACACCGACCTCGACAGCTCTGACGAGCTCACCTACGTCGTCGAATCCGAGATCCCCGCCATCGACCCGCAGGTGCTCGCCGAGACGACCGCGCTCGACCTCGACGACGACCTGCAGGAGCTGACCGAGCTCCCGCCTGGCTTCAGCCCGACGGCCGAGGCGCTCGCGCAAGAGATCGTCGCATCGGCAGACGCGAGCACGCCCTACGAGCAGGCGCTCGCCCTCCAGGACTTCTTCCAGGACGTCGGCGTCTTCGCCGACGACGGGGTCGACTGGACCTACGACCTCGAGTCGGTCAGCTCCGGCCACGACGTCGATGCCATCGACGAGTTCCTCGCCCGCGGGTCGGGGTACTGCGAGCAGTTCGCGGGGACCTACGCCGCCATGGCCCGCTCGCTCGGCATCCCGTCGAGGGTCGCGGTGGGCTTCACGTGGGGCGACGAGAGCCCGACCGAGCCGGGTGTCTACGTCGTCAGCGGTCGCAACGCCCACGCCTGGCCCGAGGTGTGGCTCGGCGACGACGTCGGCTGGGTGTCGTTCGAGCCGACCCCGGGACGCGGCCAGCCCGGACAGGAAGCGGTGACCAACCTGCCCCAGAACCAGGACGGACCAGGCGACGGTCCGACCCCACCGACCTCGCAGGGAACTACGCCGTCCACCCAGGCGGCCGCCCCCGGCAGCACCACGACCGTGCCGACCTCAACCCCGCCGACCTCGGCGCCCTCGTCCCTGCCCCCGCCACTTCGCGACGATGGCAACTCGACACCGGTCCGGGCGCTCGTCCTTGCGCTCGTCCTAGCCGTCGCGGTCCTGCTGGTCGCGGCGACGCCGGTGGCTCGGCGGGCGCGCCACCGTCGGCTGCGGGCCGCGGCGACGACACCCGAACGACGCATCGACCTGGCATGGAACGACGCTGTCGACGACCTAGCGCTCGCGGGCGTCCCTCGCTCCCCGGCCGAGACGCACCGCGAGTACGGCACCCGAGCTCAGGTGGCGCTCCCTGCCCATCGCGACCCGATCGCCCAGCTCGCGTCGACCTCTGAGATCGGTGCGTTCGCCGGGAGCGGCGTCGACGAACCTCTCGCCGGTCAAGCCGAGCGTGCCGCCGCCGAGATCCACGACGGCGTGCGCCGCGACGTCCCGGCGTGGCGACGACTCCTCCACGAGCTGGACCCACGAACGCTGCGGCGACGCTGAACGCCCGGCCCCACGACCGACCTCACCACCCACCGGAATGGCGACCTGCCCGCCTGAACGACCCGTCTGCTCCCTCAGGAGCCGCCGCGCATCAGTCTTCGCGGCGGAAGCGGTCGCGCATGCGCTGGTTGGCGCTGCCGAACGCGTCGCGCAGTCCCGCCGACTTCATGGACTGGGTGATCTGGGTGACGCCGGCCCGACCCATGCGACGGACGCTGCGCTCGATGGACAGCGACGACACCAACATGATCAGGAAGCCGCCGAAGGCCAAGAGGAAGGAGGTGGAGAGGGCACCGATGAGGACCACCACGCCGATGACGAACCCGACGATCGCCCACTTCAGGTTGCGGTAGGCGTGCGTGTAGACGGTGGTGTCCGCTATGTCGCGCGCGAGAGACGGGTCGCTCTCGTAGAGCTGTGCCTCGATCTCACTGAGGATCCGTTGTTCGTCCTCTGAAAGCGGCACGTCTGGCCCCCTTCGTGCTTCGCATGCGGTATAGGACCGTTGCCGATGCCTCGGCCCCGGTGCTCATCCTCCCACAGGATCTCGTCTGCGACAACGCGACCCCGGGTCAGCACCTTCCCCTCGTGGCGAACCGCCAGACTTCCGACGACAGGAGCAACGCTCGGTCCACGCCCACGGTCACCGACCGTCGGTGGGGCCCCACTGCTGATCGCCCCGTCGCTTGATCCGGATCTCGCCTCCGGCGCTGAGCGTCGCAGGTCCGATCACCTCGCTCCCGAACCGGGCCCGGATCTCGTCCACCGCCGCCGTCGCCGAGGACCACTGCTCGTCGCTCGCCTGGGCCGGTGCACCTGCGTCGGCCTCGAACAGCTCGTCCATGCTCAGCTGGCGGGTGGCGTCGTCGGTCAGGGCGCTGACGCTCACACCGAGGAGCCGCACACCGGGGCTCGGGTCGATCTGGTCGAGCAGCGCTCGGGCCGAGCGGACGATGGCGTGCGCCGTGTCGACCGGGTCCGGCACCGTCGATGCCCGGGTGATGGTGGTGAAGTCCCGGAACCGCACCTTCAGGGTGATCGTCCGGCCGGCGAACCCGGCGTGGCGCAGCCGCGATGCCACCGAGTCCGACAGGCGGATCACCTCGCGCTCGAGCGACCGACGATCGTGGCGGTCACGGGCGAAGGTCTCCTCGTGGCCGATCGACTTCGGGCGCCGGTCCGGGACCACCACACGGTCGTCGACGCCGTTGGCCAGCGCGTGCAGGTGAGCCCCGGACGCCTGGCCAATCGCCCGTTGCAGCACGTCGAGCGGCAGGTCAGCCATGTCGCCCACCGTGGCGATCCCGAGCCGCTCCAGCCGCGAGAGCGTGGCAGGTCCCACACCCCAGAGCGCCGACACCGGGAGGGGCCGCAGGAACGTGTCGATGTCGTCGGGCCGCACCTCCAGGACTCCCAACCCCGGTTCGGTTCCCGTCGCGGCCGCTCGTGGCTTGGCCCGCTGCGACGCCAGCTTGGCCACGAACTTCGTCGGAGCGATGCCGACCGAGCAGTCGAGCCCCTCCTCGTCGCGAACCCGCGTGCGGATGGCCGCGGCGATCTCGGGTCCCGTGCCGTGCAGTCGGAGCGAGCCGGTGACGTCGAGGAACGCTTCGTCGAGCGAGATCGGCTCGACCAACGGGGTGAACGAGCCGAATATCGCCATGATCCGCTTGCTGACCTCGCCGTAGCGATCGTGGCGCCCGGGCAGGAAGACGGCCTGTGGGCACAATCGCTTCGCCCGGACCGACGGCATCGCCGAGAACACGCCGAAGGCCCGTGCCTCGTAGTTCGCCGCGGCCACGACTCCCCGGTTCCCTGCGCCGCCGACCACCACCGGCTTTCCCACCAGATCCGGATGGTCGAGCAGCTCGACCGACACGAAGAAGGCGTCCATGTCGACGTGGAGGATCGTCGACACCGACGTCATCGAGCGGTCACCGCACCGGTCGGACGGTGAGGGCCGTCGGGTGATCCCCCTCGACCTCGTAGCCGAAGGTCCGCGGTGGGCGATCGTCGTGGGGCACCGGGACAGGTGACCAGCGCTCGGCGAGCCACGCGGTGACCGGATCGGCGACCCACGGGTGGCCGCCGTCGAGGTGGCCGGCACAGGCGTCGCGGGCGACGAACCGCGCATCGATGACGATGCCGTCGGGATCGTCGAGCGCGATCTCGCCGTCGTAGTCGTCGACGACCCACGCCTCGACGCGCAGGCGCCAACCGAGCCCGGGAGCGACGGCCGACACCTCGTAGAGCTGACCCGCCCAGGATCGGACCTCGAGGCCGGTCTCCTCGCGGACCTCGCGGGTGAGGCCGGTGAGCACATCCTCGCCGGGATCGATCACCCCGCCGGGTGGCGTCCAGTCGAGCGATCCGTCACGGCGGCGGTTCTGCACGAGCAGGAGGCCGTCAGGTCCCTCGATCAACGCACCTCCGACGAGCCAGTCACGCACCGCCCCATTGTGCCCGGATGCGACGACGTCCCGCGGCCGTCGTGCTCTGGGGACCGATCAGGGGGTCGTGGTGGTCGTCGTCGTGATGTCGGGTTCTTGGCCGGGGCCGGGGCCGGCGGGACGCTCGGTCTGCACGGGCTCGCCGTTCGGACCGCGCTCGACGACCTGGGCGGGAGCGAGCCCGACGTCGCCCGGAGCAAGCCCGGGTCCCACGCCGTCGCCGATGACCACCGTGTGCGACGAGCCATCGGAGTTGGGGACCTGCACGCTGGCCGGTCCCAGCTCGGCGCCGGTGCCGGCATCACCGACGACGGGACCTGCCGGCACGTCGGAGGACGGATCGGGGCTGGGGCCGTCCCGGTCGACGACGAGCAGCAGGGCACCGACCGCGGTGACCGCGACGAGGAGCCCAGCAGCCGGCACCACGACCCGGCCGCGCAGCAAGCGCCGACGCAACGAGATCTCGCCGGCGGGGTCGGCCATGAGGTCGGTGAGCCGGCTCTCGACATCGCCCTCGGTGAGACGCAGGACATGGGCGAGGACATCGAGATCGTCCGACCGCAGCGTGAGCGGCGTGCCGGGTTCGGTGTGACGGAGGGTGTAGACGAGCGAGAGGTAGGTCGCGAGCACCTGGTTGGGAGTGGGCGTCGGACCGGCCAGGCTGCGCGTGACCGATCCCGCGGCGAGCCGTCCCTCCTGCAGGTCGACGACGAGCTTGACGCGTTCGGGCGTCGCGGTTCCCGTCACGACGTTCGGCCTGTTCGTGCTGCTTGGATCTGCTCCACCGCCGGACCTCTCCCCTTCGGTGTCAGGCGGTACGGCCCGACCGACCCCGCATCAGGCGGGTCAGCGGGCGCAACACCCGATCACGTACTGCCCACCATGTCACAAGGAGCAGCGCTTCGAAAACGATCTTGCTGGACATCTTCGACGTGCCACGGATGCGGTCGTTGAACGTGATGGGCACCTCGACGATGCGGCCGTGCTGGCGAGTGACGCAGTAGGCCATCTCGATCTGGAACCCGTAGCCGTCCGCGGTGATCGAGTCGAGGTCGATGCTGCTGAGCATCGAGGCCGAATAGGCGCGGAATCCGGCCGTGGCGTCGCGCACCTTGATGCCCAGCAAGATGGAGGCGTACCTGTTGCCGCCCTGCGAGATGAACCGGCGGGAGAACTTCCAGCCGGGGACCTCACCGCCCGGCACGTAGCGAGAGCCGATGGCCAGGTCGGCACCGTCGTCGACGGCGTGGATGAGCGCCGGCAACATGGCGGGATCGTGCTGGAGGTCGGAATCCATCTCGACGAGCACGCCGTAGCCGTTCTCGAGCCCGTGTCGGAAGCCGGCGCGGTACGCGGAGCCGAGCCCCTGCTTGCCGCTGCGGCTCAGCACCTGCACCCCACCGTGGCGAGCGTTCCACTCCTCGGCGAGATGGCCGGTTCCGTCGGGGCTGCCGTCGTCGACGACGAGCACATCGGCCTCTGGGACCGCCGAGCGCACCAGATCGAGGACCTCGACGATGTTCTCCGCCTCGTTGTAGGTGGGGAGGATGACGAGGGGCTTCATGGAGCGACACTGTAGAGGTCGACGCTGACCGAAACGCAGTCACCGCTCGGCCGCTGGGCTCCCCCGACGATTGCGGCAGCAGACGGCCACGACCGTACGATGGATCCATGTCTTCGACCCGGCGGTCGCCCGACGGCGCCCCAGCAGAGGTCCCTGCCGCCTCGGACCCGTCCGCGCTCCCCTCCGTCGGCGCCCGGGTCATCGCCTTCGTCCTCATCCTGCTGGCCGGCGCCGCCGGCGGGTTCATCGGCTACGCGTTCATCAACCTGCAGTCCGCCGACCCCTCCAGCGCCACCTTGGGCTTCGGAGCGCTCGTCGGTGCCGCGATCGCCGCGGGTGGCGTCGCCGTGGTCGTGGTGCTCGCCATCCGGGCCATGGGCGAGTGGAAGACGATCCAAACCCGCGACGTGGCGCCACCGACGGTCGCCGACGTCCGGCCTCCGCGGGTCCGCTGAGCCGTCACGATGGACGACCGACCTGTGCCGGCGGAGCGGATCGCCGAACGTGACGAGGACCGGCACGACCAGGACCGGCACGACCAGGACCCACCCCACCCGACCGCACCCCACCAGGACGATCTGAGCGACGACATCGAGCTGTTCGGACTGCTCGACCTCGGCGTCCAGGCCGCCACGCAGGCGAGCCAGATCCTCCTGAAGGGAATGGCCACCGCCCGCAGCTCGGTGCAGACCAAGACCACGGGCACCGACATGGTCACCGCCATGGACAAGGCATCCGAAGAGACGATCGTGTCCACCGTGCTCGGGTCCCGTCCCGCCGACGGCCTGCTCGGCGAGGAGGGCACGGACATCGCGGGAACCACCGGCGTGCGGTGGATCATCGACCCGCTCGACGGCACGACCAACTACCTCTACGGCCACACGGGCTTCAACATCTCGATCGCCGTGCAAAAGGACGGCGTCGTCGTAGCCGGTGTCGTGCTCGACCCCATCCAGCACCACCTCTTCACCGCGGTGATCGGTCACGGCGCCCGCCGCAACGGCGCACGCATCTCGGTGTCCGACGAGACCGATCTCGGTCGGTCGCTGGTCGCCACCGGCTTCTCCTACGAGGCGGAACGACGCGAGAAGCAGGCGGTCGTCCTCCAACGGGTGATCCCCCACATCCGAGACATCCGACGGATGGGCGCGGCGGCGATCGACCTGTGCTCGGTGGCGTGCGGTCGGGTCGACGCCTACTACGAACGGGGCCTCCAGCCTTGGGACCACGCCGCCGGGGCCCTCATCGCACGGGAAGCCGGTGCGATCGTCACCAGCCTCCACGGGCCGACCCCCGACTTCGACCTCACCCTGGCGGCGCCTCCCGCGCTGCACGGCCCGCTCCACGACCTCCTGGTAGCCGCCCGGGCCGACGAGGCCTGAGTCGGTCGGTTCCGCCACGACGACCCCCGCCTCCGAGGACGATGCCGGCAGGTCGCACGAGATGGGCCGGAGAATCCGAACAAAACCGCAAGGGTGCACCGATTCGACCCGGTCCTGAGGCACGATGGGGCGGTGGGCACCCGGATCCTGACGGTCGAGGACGACGAACGAATTCGCACGGCGGTCAAGATGGCCCTCGAGGACGAAGGCTGGATCGTCGAGGAGGCCGAGAACGGTGAAGCCGCGCTCGATGCCTTCCAGCGCCAACCGGCCGACGTCGTGCTCATCGACATCATGCTCCCCGGCGTCGACGGCTTCGAGGTGTGCCGTGCCATCCGCCGCACCAGCGACGTGCCCATCGTGATGGTGACCGCCCGCGCCGACACCCACGACGTCGTCGCCGGCCTCGAGGCCGGTGCCGACGACTACCTCACCAAGCCGTTCGCCCCGAAAGAGCTGTCGGCTCGCATCCGGGCCCTGCTCCGCCGGGCCCGCACCTCCGATCCCGCCATCGCCCACCTCACCTTCGGCGACCTCGAGATCATCCCGGACGAGGGCGTCGTGCAGCGCAACGGCCAAGAGGTCCACCTGACCAAGACCGAGTTCCGCCTGCTCGTCGAGCTGGCGTCGAGCCCCGGGCGGGTGTTCAGCCGCGAGGTCCTCCTCGAGCGGGTGTGGGGCTACGGTTACTTCGGCGACGGTCGCCTCGTGGACGTCCACGTGCGTCGACTCCGCACCAAGATCGAGACGGACCCGGCGAACCCTCGCCACGTGGTCACCGTTCGCGGTCTCGGCTACAAGCTCCAGACCTGACCGGCCCCGCCCCACCGACCGGGCCCAGACGGTGTGGAGTCACCTCCGACGACGAAGTGACGAAATCCCTGTGCGACGCCCGCGTTCCGCGAAAACCCGAACCGGAGCGAAGCTTCCACGGCTCGGCCTCCGGGCTCGACTCACGGTCACGTACGCGCTCGGCGCCGCGCTGCTGTCGGCCTTCCTCTCCATCACGACGTTCGGCCTGACCCGCGAGAACCTGCTCGAGCAGCGTGAGCAGTCGGCGACCACGCAGGCCATCCGCAACGCCGCGACGCTCGACAACCTGTTGGTCGGGTCCGACGCTCAGGACACCACCAGCATGGAGCGCAACCTCGCCTCCCTGCCCACCTCCGAGAGCGCAGACCAGCTCGTGCACCTGGGCGATGCGTGGACGCCAAGCTCGGCAACCAAGTTCTCACGCGACGACATCCCCGCCGACCTCCAGACCCAGGTCGAAGGTGGACAGGAGAGCCGCATGCGGGTCACCTTCGGCGACCAGACACGGCTCATCATCGGCGTCCCGCTCCAAGGTTCCGCCGGCGTGTACTACGAGGCAGCGTCGATGCTCGAGCTGCAGCGCACCCTCGAAGGCCTCGCCATCTCGTTGCTGGGCGCATCGGCCCTCACCACCATCGCCGGTGGCCTGTTGGGCTTCTTCGCCGCCCGACGGGTGTTCCGCCCGTTCCTCGACGTCGGCCACGCGGCCGAGGCCATCGCGGGCGGTCGGCTCGACACCCGCCTCCCCGTCGGCAACGACCCCGACATCGACCGATTGAGCAAGCCGTTCAACGAGATGGCCCAGGCCCTCCAGGACCGCATCGAGCGCGATGCCCGCTTCGCCTCCGAGGTGAGCCACGAGCTGCGTTCGCCGCTCATGACCCTCGCCGCGTCGGTCGAGGTGCTCGAGAATTCGCGCGATGAGATCCCCCCGCGAGGCCAGACCGCCCTCGATCTGCTCTCGGCCGACGTCGACCGCTTCCAGCAGCTCGTCGAGGACCTCCTCGAGATCTCCCGGTTCGACGCCGGTGCGATCAAGCTGCACCTCGAGGAGGTCCCGGTGTCCGAGATGGTCATCCAGGCCGTCTCTGTGCTGAGCGGCGGCGGCATCCCGGTCAAGTACGACGAGGACGTCAGCGAGCTGCTCGTACGGGTCGACAAGCGCCGCTTCGGACGGGTCATCGCCAACCTGCTCGACAACGCGGAGAAGTACGCCGACGGGGCGACCGCCGTGACCATCGAGCGTGTCGAGGTCGCACCCGACGATCCGACCGACGTCGATGCCACGCCCGAGTACTGCGTGCAGATCGGCGTCGAGGACCTGGGGCCGGGTGTCCCCGAGCACGAGCGCGAGTCGATCTTCGATCGCTTCTCCCGGGGTGGCGAAGGCGGACGGCGCGCCACCGACAGCGGAGTCGGGCTCGGGCTCGCCCTCGTCGACGAGCACGCCCGCCTGCACGGCGGCCGGGTCTGGGTCGAAGGACGCAACGACGACCGCTCCGGGTCGCGCTTCGTCGTCGAGCTCCCCGCCATCTTGGTGACGCCCGACCCGAGCCCCAGCCAAGAGAAGGTCGTGGCCACCAAGTGACCTCCACCCATCGGCCAACCTCGTCGCCACGTCGGCGCGCACGGGTCGCCGGCGTCGCCGTCGCGGCGGTGCTCGCACTGGCCATGACCGCGTGTGGCATCCCCACCGACGATCAGCCCCGCGCCATCTCGCCCCCGTCGGTCACCACCACCACCGTCGACCCGACGTCTTCCCTCGATCCCGACAGCGCGAGCGGGGTCGTGCAGACCGTGTACCTCATCGAGGGAAGCACGACAGGTAGCCCCGACGGCGAGCGGCTCGCCGAGCGGACCGTGGAGGTCCCGAGCACCACCGACGAGGCCGCGCTGGTGCGGTCGACGCTCAAGGCACTCATCGCGCTCAGTTCCGATCGGGGGCAGACCAACGCCGTGCCGAGCGGCACGGAGATCCTCGACGTCGACCTGAGCGACGACGGGTCGGTCGTCACGATCGATCTCAGCGACGAGTTCAACGACGTCGAGCAGTCGCTCCAGCGCAGCGCGTTCGCGCAGCTCGTCTTCAGCGCCACCGGCGTGAACCCGGCCAACATCGAACGGGTCCGCTTCCGGGTCGAAGGCGACTGGATCGCACCCGCGACGGGAAACGACCAGTCACCCGCGGCGGGCGACACGGTCACCCGCAACGACTACCCCTCGTTCGCCACCGCGATGGCGAGCAGCACCACCGAGGTCGGCGGCGGCTGATCCGCTCTCATGGCGCGGCCGACGTCGACGACGTGGTTGCGCGGACCTGGCCTGGCCTGACCGACCCGGGTTGAACGGATCTGACCTCGCCACAGAGGTGATCAGCCGGCGAAGAACACCTCGGCGACGCCGTGGTAGAGGGCGGGATCAACCGTCTTGAGCGTCCCCACGGCGACCGACAGCGGGACCCGGACGATCTCGCCGCACTGGAGCGCGACCATCTTGCCGAGCTCGCCCTCGTGGACCGCGTCGATGGCGCTCACCCCGAACCTCGTGGCGAGCACCCGGTCGAACGCGGTGGGCGTACCGCCACGCTGCACGTGACCCAGGATCGTGACCCGGCTCTCGTAGCCGGTCCGGGACTCGATGGCCTCCGCCACCGTCTGGCCGATGCCACCGAGGCGTGCGTGACCGAAGGAGTCGACCTCGCCCGACACCGTGCTGAGGGTTCCCTCCTTCGGGGTCGCGCCCTCCGCCACCACGACGATCGACGCGTAGCGGCCCTTCTCGTGGCGGCGGACGATCGCGTCGCACACGGCGTCGATGTCGAAGGGCTCCTCGGGGATGAGGATCATCGTGGCGCCACCGGCGATGCCGGACCACACGGCGATGTGCCCGGCGTGGCGGCCCATCACCTCCACGACGATCACCCGATCGTGGGACTCGGCGGTGGTGTGCAGGCGGTCGATCGCCTCGGTCGCGATCGACACGGCCGTGTCGAAGCCGAAGGTGAGCTCGGTGCCGGACAGGTCGTTGTCGATCGTCTTGGGGACGCCGACGACGGGCACGCCCAACTCGTGCAGCTTGTGCGCGACTCCCAGCGTGTCCTCACCACCGATCGCGATCAGCGCGTCGATGCCCAGCTCGTCGAGCGTGGCCTTGCAGGCGTCGACGCCGCCCTCGACCTTGAAGGGGTTGGTGCGAGATGAGCCGAGCACCGTGCCGCCCCGAGGCAGGGTGCCGCGGAAGGTGTCGACGGACACGGGTCGAGTCTGGTTCTCGATGACGCCGCGCCAGCCGTCGAGGAACCCGATGAGCTCGTCGCCGTAGGCTCGCTCGCCCTTGCGGACCACGGCCCGCATCACCGCGTTCAGTCCGGGGCAATCGCCACCCCCGGTGAGCATCGCGACACGCATCACACACCTCCACGCCTCTCTCGTCGGTCGTCGACCACGTTGGCACAGCCCGAACCCCTCAGGGAACATGCGCTGGCCACGACCCTGTCGGGGCCCAGGCCACGCCTGTCGATCACGCGAGGTGGGGGTGACGCCCTAA
>CAZALT010000008.1:0-40578 GCA_964485515.1 uncultured Rhabdothermincola sp.
TCTACATGGGCGAGGTCGACATGGCCCGCCAGGAGCTCAACGTGTTCCGCATGCGGCTCCTCGGCGCCGAGGTCGTCCCCGCGCTGTCGGGCAGCCGCACCCTGAAGGACGCGGTCAACGAGGCGATGCGCGACTGGGTCGCCACCGTCGAGAACACCCACTACTGCCTCGGCTCGGTCATGGGTCCCCACCCGTATCCGTGGCTGGTGCGCGAGTTCCAGACCGTCGTCGGCCACGAGGCCCGTCGTCAGGCCGAGGAGCTGCTCGGTGGCGATGTCCCCGATGTCATCGCCGCGTGCGTCGGTGGTGGTTCGAACGCCATCGGCATCTTCTCGGGCTTCGCCGACAGCCGAGCCGAGCTCGTCGGCGTCGAACCGGCCGGAGGTGCTGCGGTGGGCCGGGGCGTGCCCGGCATCGTGCACGGCATGAAGTCGTACCTCATGCAGGACGAGTGGGGCCAGGTCCTCGAAGCCGAATCGATCTCGGCGGGGCTCGACTATCCGGGAGTCGGACCGGAGCACTCCTACCTCGCGTCGATCGGCCGAGCCCGCTACGAGCAGGTCACCGACGCCGAGGTCATCGAGGCGTTCCAGCTCCTGTCGCGCACCGAAGGCATCATCCCGGCCCTCGAACCAGCTCATGCCCTGGCGTGGATCAGCCGCGATCGAGCATCGCTGGCCGGCAAGACCGTGCTGTTGAACCTGTCGGGTCGGGGCGACAAGGACGTCGCTCAGATGCTGGAGATCCTCGGATGAGCACCGAAACGCCAACGGACGCCGACGCACCGGTTGATGTCGGTGCGCTCGAGTCCGCGCTGCGGAGGTCGCGCGATGCCGGCCGGAAGCTGCTCGTTCCGTACCTCACCGGTGGCTTCGACCCGGGCAAGGGGAGCAGCTGGACCGACGTGGTGCGCGCCGTGGCCGATGCGGGTGCCGATGCCATCGAGATCGGCATCCCGTTCTCCGATCCGGTCATGGACGGTCCGGTCATCCAGGCGGCCAGCGAGCAGGCTCTGCGTGACGGCGTCACGCCGAGCGGCATCCTCGACGAGCTGCGCACGGTCGACTGCGGTGTGCCCCTCGCGGTCATGACCTACTGCAACATCGGGTTCCGCATGGGCTATGAGCGCTTCGCCAGCTCGCTGGCCGACGCCGGTGTCGCCGCGGCGATCCTGCCCGACCTACCGCTCGAAGAGGTCCACCCGTGGGCCGAGGTCGCCGATCGGGCTGGTGTCGAGACGGTCATGCTGGCGGCGCCCACCGCCCCCGATGAGCGCCTGCCGCTGGTGTGCGCCCGGGCCCGTGGGTTCGTCTACGCCGTCGGATTGCTGGGGGTCACCGGCGAGCGAGATTCGCTCGCGTCGAGCGCCACGGTCATCGCGTCCCGACTCAAGGCGATCACCGACAAGCCGGTGCTGATCGGCGTGGGTGTCTCCGACGCGCCGCAGGCAGTCGAAGCGTGCGCGGTGGCCGATGGCGTGGTCATCGGTTCGGCCGTCATGCGTCGCCTCGTCGAGGGCGATGGCATCGACGCCGTGGTGCGCTTCGTGGGCGGCGTGCGATCCGCACTCGACACCAGCTGAGTTCGAGGACGAGCCACCGAGGGTGGCCGCCGCTCAGGCGTCAGCGGTCAGCGGTCAGTCGTCAGTCGTCAGGCATCGGCCGCCAGCGTCAGCCGTCGCGGAACAGGGCGTCGGGATCGAACGGTTCGAAGCTCGGGGCCGGTTCGTCCGACGGGGCGGCGCCCGATGTCGGCGGCCTGTCGAAGAGGGCGTTGGGATCGAACGGCTCGAAGGCTGCCGATCCGGTCGCCGGGCTCGCCGGGCTCGCCGGGCTGGGCTCGTGTGACGCGACGCCACGGGGGCCGGCGAGGTCGGGGCCGAGCGGATGGAAGGCGTTGTCGTCGACCGGCGCGCCGAACGCGCTCATCGGCGTGTCGGCGGGTTGGGCCGGCGCCGCAGGCGCGGCGGGCGTCGGCGGGGCGTTGCCTGCCGCGGCGATCCTCGCTCCGAGTCCGCTCCCACCGGAGAACACGCTCCGCCCGCCGGGGAGGCCGGCGGGTTGTCCTCCGCTGAGCACCGCGGTGCAGAGACGGCAGCGGGGTGCGTCCAACGCGTTCTTCGCCCCGCACTTCGGGCACTTCAGCTTCGCAGCCATGTCGTGAGCATCGGCCGATCGATCAGCCGACTCAACGAAGTCGGGTCGAACGGCCTAGTCTGCGACGAGGCTGGCGGGGAGGTCGACGAGGCGTGACCGCAGGTACTCTCCGAGGCCCTTGGCCTGTGGGTCGAGGCGGGTCGACGCGGCGACGCCGTCGCCGAGCAGGCCGACGATCACGAAGTTCGTGGCCCGGAGGTTCGGCAGATCGAACTGGCGGATCTCGAAGTCGGCGACGTCGGGCATGAGCTCCCGCACGAGCTCGACGGTGAGGTTCGCTCGCAGCCACGCGTGGGCGGCGTCGTCGCGTGCCCAGACGCCGACGTTGGCGTTGCCTCCCTTGTCGCCCGATCGTGCCCCGAAGACCCGTCCGAGCGGGACGCGGACCGTCGGTCCGGTCGGCTCCTCGACCTGCCCCCCGGCGGGCGTGGTCTGCTCGTCGGCGATCGACTCGGCGACACCGGCCCCGTCGCCGCCGACGGCGGGGATGGCGATCCGCTCGCCTTCGAAGCACACGGTGTGGTCGGGGAGGTCGGCGGGGATCAGCGTGGGCCAGTACACGCCGAAGCTGCTGGCGTCGCCGGGGGGTGTGGTGGCGAAGAAGCCGGGCACGCTGGCGAGGAGCATCTCGATGATGGTGTTGGAGAAGGCTCGCCCGACCTTGGCGCGATCGGTGTCGATGACGGTGATGCGCAGCAGCGCCACCGCGTCCTCGTTCGACGTCGCGGTGGTCGGATCGGCGTTGGACAGGCGCACGTCGACCGATTCGAAGCTGGCGCGGCCGCCGGGGACCAGCGACCAGAGGGTCCGCTCGACCAGCTCGGCCTTTGCTGCGATGTCGAGGCCGGTGAGACCGATCGTCATGCTGTTGCGCCAGCCGCCGTCGTAGTTGAGGGCGAGCTTCGTCTCGGCGGGGGCCGGTCCGCCCCGCACCCCCGAGATGAGCACCCGGTCGGGGCCGACGTCTTCAAGGGTGATGGTCGAGAGGTCGAGCGTGGCGTCCGGGTTGAAGTAGGTGATGCCCTGGATCTCGTAGAGCAGCTGGGCGGTGACCGTACCCACCGACACCAGCCCGCCGGTGCCCTCGTGCTTGGTGATGACGCTCGAACCGTCGTCGGCGATCTCGGCGATCGGGAAGCCGGGCCGTTCGAGGCCGGGCACCTCGCCGAAGAAGGCGTAGTTGCCGCCGGTGCCCTGGGTTCCGCATTCGATGACGTGGCCCGCGGCGACGGCTCCGGCCAGGTGGTTCCAGTCGGTGCGGTCCCAGCTGTGCCACCACGCCGCCGGGCCGAGGACGACCGCGGCGTCGGTGACGCGCCCCGTCACGACGACGTCGGCGCCCCGACTGAGGGCCTCGGCGACGCCGAAGCCGCCGAGGTAGGCGTTGGCCGTGACCGGCGTGAACCCGGCCTCGGCGAACGACGCCCCGGTGTCGAGGTTGTCGAGCGTCAGGCCGGAGGCGAGCAGCTCGGGTACGCGGGGCAGGAGGTCGTCGCCGTCGATGTAGGCCACGCGGGGGGCGAGGCCGAGCCGTTCGGCGACCGCCACGATGGCGTCGACGCAGCCGGCAGGGTTCGTGCCGCCGGCGTTCGACACGATGCGGATGCCTCGGTCGAGGCAGGTGCCCAGGACCTGCTCGACCTGCACGAGGAAGGAGTTGGCGAACCCGCGGGAGGGGTCCTTGGCCTGCTGGCGGGCCAGGATCAGCATGGTCAGCTCGGCGAGCCAGTCGCCGGTGAGGACGTCGATGGGACCGCCCTCGACCATCTCGGTCGCCGCCGAGATGCGATCGCCCAGGAAACCGCTGCAGTTGGCGATGCGCACGGGGCGAGGGGACCGAGGGTCAGGTCGGGAGGACCGGTGCTCAGAGGTGGTGGCCATGCGGAAACGGTAGTCCCGTCTGACGGAAAGGGCGTTATCAGCCCCTCGCGAGTGGTGGCCAGAGCGGGGGAGCCGCCGGGCAGGCGAACCGGGGGAGCCAGCTTGCCGGGGAGCCAGCTTGCCGGGGAGCCAGGGTGCCGGGGGAGCCAGGGTGCCGGGGAGCTACTGGACGGGAGCCACGATGCACGAGACCAGGGGACGGGAGTCGGGCGGTAGCGTCGGGACGTGGCCCGCATCCCCATCACCGACCCCTCCCGGCAGACGCTCTACGACCTCGTCGGTGGCGACCAGTGGTTCGTCGACCTCGTCGACCGCTTCTACGACGGGGTGGCCGAGGACCCGCTGCTGCGCCCGATGTACCCCGACGACCTCACCGAGGCGCGGGCGCACTTCGCCGGGTTCCTCATCCAGTACTGGGGTGGGCCGATGACCTACAGCGAGCAGCGCGGTCATCCCCGACTGCGGATGCGCCACGTGCCCTTCGTCATCGGTCAGGCCCAGCGCGACGCGTGGTACGGCCACATCGAAGCGGCGGTGCTCGCCGGCGGCCTGGAGCCCGACGTGCAGGCCGAGGTGCTGGCCTACTTCACCATGGCGGCGAGCTCGCTGGTCAACTCCGAGACCTGACAGCCCGCCGACGCTGCGCCTCCATGCAGGTGGTCGCACTGCTCGAAAAAGTGCCCAAATCCACCTCTGGAGCGGGTTTCGCGGCAATGCTGTCCCACGGGTAACCATCCGCACCGAATTCGGGGCTTGAACCACCCAAGCAAAGCGGCGCCCGCCGCACGGGTCCCGAAGAGGAGAGACATCATGACAACGAAGGCTGAACTGGTCACCGCGATCGTGGAGCGCACCGGCGTCTCCAAGACCGACGTCGAGAAGACGCTCAAGGGCTTCGAGGAGATCGTCCAGCAGACGGTCGCCAAGGGTGGCGACAAGATCTCGCTGCCGGGCTTCATCTCGTTCGAGCAGGGCCACCGCTCCGCTCGCACGGGCCGCAACCCGCAGACCGGTGAGACCATCCAGGTCCCCGCCAGCAAGACGGTCAAGATCAGCGCCGGCGCCACCCTCAAGAAGGTCGCCAAGGGCGAGGTCAAGCCCCCGAAGTGATTCGGCCGGACAGCTGAGCTGTTCGACCGACCGCTCCTCCGGGAGCGACAAGAGAGATGATTGCCCACCGGGGCTGGGGCAACCCGGTTCCACCAGGGCGGAGTCCTGTTGAAGGGAACGCTTCCGGGCGTTCCCTTCAACCGTTTTCGTCCCGGGCATTCCTTTCAACCGTTCTCGTCTCGGTCATCTTCGTTCCGGTCATCTTGGTTCCGGTCATCTTGGTTCCGGGCATCTTCGTATCGGGGTCGCATCGGGGAGACGTCGCCCGACAGCTCGGCTGGCACGAACCGGCGGGCAGTCGGTCGCAGTAGGTTTGGGGTCATGACTGCTGCAGCCAAGCTCGAGGTGGGCGACAAGGCCCCCGCACTCAACCTGCTCGACCAGGACGGCACCAAGGTCAAGCTGACCGACTTCAAGGGCCGCAAGGTGCTCGTGTACTTCTACCCGAAGGCCGACACGCCGGGATGCACCACCCAGTCGTGCGCCCTGCGCGACATCTCCGGTGACGTGGGCGACACCGCCATCATCGGCATCAGCCCCGACGCGCCCGACAAGCAGAAGAAGTTCGACGACAAGTACTCGCTCGGCTTCCCGCTGCTGGCCGACGCCGATCACGCCGTGGCCGAGGCCTACGGCGTGTGGGGCGAGAAGAAGAACTACGGCCGCACCTACATGGGCATCATCCGCTCGGCCTTCCTCATCGACGAGAAAGGCAAGCTCGAGCAGGTCTGGTACAAGATCAGCCCCAAGGACACCCCTGTGAAGTTGCAGAAGGCGCTGGTGGAGGACGCGTGAGCGAGCCGATCACGTCTGTCCCCGTCACCGAAGGGCTGCGGCCCCCGGTCGAGGTCCTGCCGCACCGCGACCCGTTCCTGCTGCTCGACGAGGTCACCGAGCTGGTGCCCGGCGTCTCCGCCAAGGGCTTCTGGCGTCTCACGGGCGACGAGGCCTTCTTCGCCGGGCACTTCCCAGGTCGGCCCACGCTGCCCGGCGTGCTCATGGTCGAGTCCATCGCCCAGCTCGGGGCCTACGCCGTGCTGGCCGGCGGTCAGCACGAGGGCAAGATCCCGCTGTTCGGTGGCGTGGACGGCGTGCGCTTCCGTCGTCAGGTCGTGCCCGGCGATCGCCTCGACCTCGAGGTCGAGCTCGGCCGCATGTCGGCCCGGGCCGGCAAGGGCAAGGGCCGCGCTTCCGTGAACGGTGAGTTGGCAACGGAGATCGACCTGCTGTTCGTCTTCGCCGACGCGTAGGCGTCCGGGTTCGGGCGTCAGGGGCTAGTCGGGGTCGCGGTGTCCCGCCGACTCGGGCGCGTCGATCGACTGGCGATGACCCACACGACACCCAACGCGGCGAGCGCCCAGAGCCACTGCAGGGTGGGGACCGCACGGCTGGAGTTGTTGAGGAGCCCGAACGGCAGACCGATCAACGCCATGGTGGGCAGCAGTCGGAGGTCGCGGTCGGAGGTCCGACTGCAGGCCAGCGCGGTGCCGATCGCCCCGATCGAGGCGAGCGAGTAGTGCCACCAGGCCAGTGGGGCGATCACCACGAGTCCGGCCCACGCCAGAGCCCATTGGCGGTCGTCTCGGGGTAGTCGCCAGATGCCCATGGCGACGGCGGCCACGAGCACCACCTTCGCTCCGTTCGCCAACGCCGAGGCGGAACCGGTGGTCAGCGCGCCGCGAGCGGCGCGGTACACAGCGGCGTCGAGCGCTCCGTTGGAGGGGTTCTCCGCGCCCTGTGCCTCGATGGCCCGGCTGGCGGTCGCGTAGTCGGTCACCATCTGGGTCCCACCGAAGGCGAGTCCGATCACGCTCAGCGCGGCGAGGGCCGCCACCACGCTCGTGACCAGGACCCATCGTCGCTGGAGGAGGAGCACCCCGAGGAGCAGGACGGGTAGCAGCTTGAACGACACGACCGCGGTGAGCAGCGCCACGAGCGCCGCCCGCCGCCACCCCGGGCGATCCCAGGCGGCGACGCCCAACGCGGCCGACGCGAACATCATCGGCGAGGTCTGGCCGAGCCCGATGGGCACGAGCACGAGCGGGGTCATGGCCACGCTGGTGACCGCGAGGTAGGTAGGGGCGCGCTCGGTTCGCGTCGAGAGCCTGTTCCACATCGCCACCATGCCGATGACCGCGAACGCCGCGGCGGTCAGGCGCATGAGGCGGAGCGCCAGGTCGGGTCCGAGCCAGGACAGGGCGACCGCGACGGGGACTGCCGGTGCGGGCGAGACGAAGGCCACAGCCGCGTTGGCGCAATCGAGGGCGTCGCCCATGATCTCGCACGTACGCTCGTGGAACAGAGGCTTGACGTCGAACAGCGATCCGTCCTCGTCGATGTAGACCTGGTCCGGGTTGCTGCGCACCAGCTCGCCCGCGACGACGAACGGAACGGCGTCCTGGGAGGCGCGTGGATCACGGGCCGTGGCGATGACGAGCCACAGGACCAACATCGCCATCACGACGAGACCCTGGGGGCTGTGCAGCAGGAGCTGGCGGGCTCGACGACCCCGCTCGACGGCGGCGTCGGCGCCCTTCCCGTCGGTTCCGGTCCGATCCGCAGTCGAGTCAGAGGACATCTTGGGCGCCGAGCGTACACGGCACCCGCGGTACCTCCTGGGAGGTCGCGGCGGGTGCCGTGGTCACCGAACCTGGGTTCGCCGCGGTCCGGCGACGGCGCTGATCTGGCCCGACGGACAAGTGCGGCGCGTCACCGCCGCACCAACGGACGATCAGCTGGGCGGAGCGATCACCACACAGGCGTTGTGGCCGCCGAAGCCGAAGCTGTTCGAGATGATCGGACCTGGGGTCCAGTCGCGAGCCTGGCCGGCGACGATGTCGATGGGGGCCATGTCGGGATCGGGGGTGGTGTAGCCGACCGTCGGCGGGATGAGGCCCTTCTGGATCGACAGCACGGCCGACACGGCTTCGATGGACCCGGCACCGCCGAGCGAATGGCCGGTGATGCCCTTGATCGAGGTGACCGGCACGCCGTTCTCGCCGAACACCTTGGTGATGGCGGCCGCCTCGGCCGCGTCGTTCAGCGGGGTGGACGTGCCGTGGGCGTTGACCTGCTTGATGTCGGCCGCGCTGATGCCCGAATCCGCCAGCGCGAGCTCGATGGCGTTGATCGCACCCACGCCACCGGGCGACGGGGCCGTGATGTGGTGGGCGTCGGCCGTGCTGGCTGAACCGAGCACCTCGGCGAGGATGGTGGCGCCGCGGGCCACCGCGGCGTCCCACTCCTCGAGGACGAGCACGCCGCCGCCTTCGGCCAGCATGAAGCCGTCACGGTCCTTGTCGAACGGCATCGAGACGCCGGAGGTGGACATGGCCGTCATGTTGGTGAACCCAGCGATGCCGGTGGCGGTCATGGCCGCTTCGGTGCTGCCCGCGATGACCGCGTCGCAGCGGCCGTGGGCGATGAGCCGGGCGCCGTTGCCCACTGACATGGTGCCGGCGGCGCACGCGGTGACCGTGTTCTCACACGGACCCTGCCAGCCGTAGCGCATGGAGATGGCGGCGGCAGCCGCGTTGGCCATCATCATGGGCACGAGGAACGGCGACACCCGACGGGGGCCCTTCTCGTGGTTGACGACGACCTGCTCCTCGATGGAGATGAGCCCACCCACACCCGTGCCGATCCACACGCCGCGGCGCTGCGGATCGCCCACCGGGTCTCCCGACTGCTCGAGCGCCTGGCCGGCCGCCGAGAGGGCGAACTGGGCGAAGCGATCGGTGCGGCGGGCTTCCTTGGGGTTGTCGAACCAGGGGCTCGGATCCCAGTCGTCGATCGACCGTGGGCCCTCCGGGGCCGGGCCGAGGAGGCCGTCCCAGAAGGCGTCGACGCCGACTCCGGCGCGGGCCACGACACCGATGCCGGTGACGGCAACCCGCCGTCGCGTGATCGTGCGACCCGAGGTGGGGGTGGGCTCAGCCATCAGAGCTTGGAGACGACGAGGTCGAACGCGCCACCGATGGTGGTGATGCCCTCGAGCTCGGACTCGTCGACGGTGACGTCGAACTCTTCTTCGAGCGCCATGACCAGCTCGACGAGGTCGAGGCTGTCGGCGTCGAGGTCGTCGGCGAAGGACGCCTCGGGGACCACCTTGTCGGCATCGACGGCGAGGACCTCGACCGCCGCCTTCTTGAACCGTTCGAAGTTCTCGTCGCTCACTGCTGTTCTCCCTCTTGGTTTTGAGACTGGCTGGTTTCTGAGACAGGTTCGATGTGCGCTCGGGCCGGTTGGGTCCGGACGCTGACCGATGAAGTCGAAAGCCTAATCACCACGGACCCATGCCGAGGCCGCCGTCGACGGGGATGACCGCACCGGTGATGTAGCCGGCACCGTCGGATGCCAGGAAGCTGATGGTGGCGGCCACCTCGTCGGGGGTGCCGAGCCGTCCGAGCGGCACGGCGCCTTCGATGAGCGCCTGGCGGTCGTCGCCGACCGCGCTGAGCATGTCGGTGGCGATGGGGCCCGGGGCGACCACGTTGACGGTGATGCCCCGCGACGCGAACTCGCGAGCCAGCGATCGGCCGAGTCCGACGAGGCCGGACTTGGACGCGGCGTAGTTGGCCTGGCCGGCCTGGCCGGTGGTGCCGACGACCGAACCGATGAGGATGATCCGTCCCCAGCGGGCGCGCATCATCTTGTGCACGGCGCGCTTGGCGACCCGGAAGCCGCCGGTGAGGTTGGTGTCGAGCACGCTCGAGAAGTCGTCCTCGCCCATGCGCAGCACGAGCATGTCGGCGGTGGCGCCCGCGTTGGACACGAGCACCTCGACCGGGCCGAGCTCCTCCTCGATGGTCGTGAACGCCGCGTCGACTTGCTCGCTGTCGGTGACATCGCACGCCACGGCGAGGATGCCCTTCGCCTCGTCGGCGTCGGGCGGCCCGCTGCGGTAGGTGACCGCGACCTTGTTGCCTTCGTCGCGGAGCCGTTGCGCCGTGGCGAGCCCGATGCCCTTCGCTCCGCCGGTCACGAGGATCACCCTGCTCATCGTTTGCTCCGCTCTCCGCCGCTCGGGCGGGCGTTCTGCTTCGAACTGTCGGTGGTGGGGTCGTTCGCCCCGAGGGCGTTGGAGGTCGTGGCTCGGTCGTGGCCGGGATCCCAGCGCACGATCGCGCTGGCCCAGCTCATGCCGGCACCGAAGCCGAGGAAGAGGACGAGGTCGCCCGCGGCAAGCCGGCCCTGGTCGATGGCGTCGACGAGGGCGAGGGGGATCGACGCCGACGACGTGTTGCCCGTGGACTCCAGCACGGTCGCGGTGCGGTCCATGGGGATGCCGAGTCGATTCGCCGCGGCTTCGATGATGCGGATGTTGGCCTGGTGGGGGACGACGAGGGCGATGTCCTCCGCGTCGACGCCGGCGCGTTCGAGCGCCTTCTTGCCCGACGAGACCATGACCCGGACGGCCTGGCGGAACACCTCTTTGCCGTCCATGGTCATGTGGCCGCCGTGGTCGGCGTAGAGGATGTGGCGGGAGGCACCGTTGGAGCCGAGGTCCCAGCCGAGCAGGGTGCCCGGGCCGTCGACGGACTCGATGACCACCGCGCCCGCTCCGTCGCCGAACAGGATGGCGGTGTTGCGGTCGGTGCGGTCGGTGATGCGGCTGAGGTGCTCCGAGCCGACGAGGAGGATCCGTTCGGCCCCGACGGCGACCAGACCGGCGGCGTGGACGAGGCCGTAGACGAAGCCCGAGCAGGCGGCGTTGATGTCGACGGCGCCACCGGCGATGTCGAGGGCGTCCTGCACGGTCGAGGCGGTCGACGGCATCTGCTGGTCGGGTGACGTCGTGGCCACGAGGACCTCGTCGATGTCGCCGGGATCGATCCCGGCGACCTCGATGGCTCCTCGGCCGGCGATGATCCCGAGCTCGGAGGCCGACGAGCCGACCCGCCGCTCCTTGATGCCGGTGCGTTCGGTGATCCAGATGTCGGTGGTGTCGAGCGACGCCTCGAGCTCGGCGTTGGACAGCACGCCCTCGGGCAGGGCGGTGCCCCATCCGGTGATGCGGATGCCGCGTGCCGTCGAGGACGACGCCTGGGGGCTCATCAGGCCGTCCGCAACCAGGCGATGGGCTGGCTGATCGTCACGCGTTCGCCTTCCATGGCGAGCACGCCCATGAGCGTGCCGGCGAAGGGGGAGCGCACCTCGGTCGAGCCGACGTGGCCGATGACCGTGCCGGGTACGAGCGGTGCGCCTTCGGCGAGCGCTTCGGGGGTGAAGACCCCGGCCGATGGGCTGACGACCACGCGCTCGGTGGCGAAGAGGTGCTCGCCTTCGCCGCCGCCAAGGGCGTCGGTGGGCGGCGCGGCGAGTACTTCGAGCAGCGTGTCGAGGTCGTCGGGCGTGGACACCGTGAGGTTCTTGGCGCCCGTGACGGTGCGCTTGGCCAGACCGGACAGCACGGCGCCGGGGCCGAGTGACACGAAGGTGTCGAAGCCGTCGTCGGCCATGTTGTAGAGGATCTGTCGCCAGCGGACCGGACTGGTGAGCTGGCGGGCCAGGAGGTCGGCCCACTCGTCAGGCGACGTGTGGGCCTTGGCATCGACGTTGGCGTACACGGGCAGCTCGGGTGCACGGAGGTCGGCCCCCGCGATCGCTGCCGCGAGCCGCTCGGCGGCGGGGGCCATGAACGGCGTGTGGAACGCGCCGCTGACCTCGAGGGCCATCAGCTTCTTGGCGCCGGCCTCCTTGGCGAGCACGCCGGCGGCCTCGATGGCGGCGGGTGCGCCGGCGATGACGACCTGGCCGGGGGCGTTGTAGTTGGCGACCCAGACGTCGCCGTCGACCTGCTCGCAGACCTCTTTGACCGCGGAGTCGTCGAGGCCGAGGACGGCCGACATGGTGCCGACCGGGTCCGTGGCGGCCTCGCCCATCGCTTCGCCGCGCTCGGCGACGAGGGTGGCGCCGTCGGCGACCGACACAGCACCCGAGGCCATGAGCGCGGTGTACTCGCCCAGGGAGTGCCCTGCCATCGCGGCGGGTTCGACGCCGAGGCGGACCACGGCGTCCATGACCACGAGGCTGGTGACGAACGTGGCGAGCTGGGCGTTGCGCGTGGCCCGCAGCTCGTCGGCGTCGGCTCGCCGGAGGAGGTGATCGAGGTCTCGGCCCACCGCGTCGGAGGCTTCGGTGACGACCTCCCACGACGGGTGGCCGACCCAGGGTTCGCCCATGCCGGGCTTCTGGGAGCCCTGGCCGGGGAAGGTGAAGGCGATCATCGGTGGGCGAGGGTCCTCTCGAGGTGCGGCCAGGACGGGTGGCAGCTGGGCGACGGGGTGCTGGTTGATGGAGCTCTGGTCGGGGGGATCGCCGGGCACCACACGGGTGCGGCAGCGAGATGGACAGGTGATCGGGGCAGGCCTGATCGGTACGGGCCTGAACGGTACGGGCCTGAACGGTACGGGTCGAGGGCTGGACCCGACCTGGCTCTTAGACCATCACGCGCAGCGAGATCTTTCAATCTTCTGGATCGATGCGCGTCGGGTCAGGGGTCTCGTCGCTCGACCGCTCGTGCGCCCACTCGATGTCGACCTGGGCGAGATCGGTGTGGTCGTAGCGACGGTGGAAGTCGTCCGCGTTGCGGCGGAAGGCCGCACGCCGGTACACGAGCAAGGCGAGCCCCGCGAGGGCTACGAGCCCGACGAGGACCACCGCAGGTGGTCGGCGGCAGGCCATCTGCGGTCGGCAGGGAGAGGACATGGTGCGGGTGGTGGGACTTGAACCCACACGGACTTTCGTCCAACGGTGTTTGAGACCGTCGCGTCTGCCGATTCCGCCACACCCGCGAGGTCTGGCGTCTTGAGCATAGAAGCCCGGGGCGCGTGCTCCCGACGAAGCACCGTGGTCCTGGCTCGGCGCTGGCGCGTGACCGCCGCGGCGCGGTCCTACACTCGCCCCATGTCCCGCAGTCTGGTCGAGCGCCGACTCGCCGAGCTCACCGTGGAGATGGGTGCTCGCCGGCGCGAGCTGCGGATCGCCGACGAGCAGCTCGCGCAGCTCGCCGAGGAGGCCGACGACGCCCGACTGCGGTCGCTCGTCTCCGAGACCCCGCTCGCCGAGCGGGAGCACCGCGAGGCCAAGAAGCACGCGGATGCGATGCGGCGCCATCGTGACGAGGTCGCCGCGGCCATCGCCCGCATCGAGCGCACGCAGGACGACCTCCTCGACAAGCTCATCGCCGAGTCCAAGCGTCCCTGACGTCGCTTCAGCGACATGCATGGTCCTGTTCTCGGTCGGCCATGGTCGACGAATCGCGCGCGCGGTGGAGCGCGACGACAAAGATCGGGGCGAATGCCTTAGGATCCCCTCGATCCCAGTCGATGATCACACGGTGATCCCGACATCTCGACCACTTGCACCACGGCGGCGCCGACTCTGGGGATCGGACCGACCGACGAAAGGCGGGCACATGCGCCCCGACGGCACACGGACGCACCACCAACCGCGGCGAGTCCGCCGATCGACCGCGGCGGTCGTGCTGCTCATGGCGGTCGCTCTCGTGGCCGGCGTGCTCACGCCCACTGCGGCGAGCGCGGCGCCGACCGCTCCGACCGGGCTCACCTCCAGTGCTTCGCTCTCGGGGAACCCGGAGCTGAAGTGGAACCCGGTCCCGGGTGCCACGCGCTACCGAGTGCAGACCTCGACGATCTCGACCTTCGCCTCGACGATCGAGTCGGTCGAGACCGTCAACACGACCTACATCCCCCCGGCCGCCATCCCGACCGACGTGCTCCACTGGCGGGTCGCCGCCATCGACTCGACCGGACGGGGGCCCGACGCCGTCGCGCAGTACACCCGGCCCGCCCTCACCGGGCCGAGCATCACCGCACCGGCCGACGACGCCGTGTTCCGTCTGCCGATCGAGCCACCGGAGTTCAGCTGGAACCCGCGGGCCGGCTCGAAGAGCTACGTGCTCCAGATCGCGACCAACGACACGTTCACGTCGCCGCAGACCTTCAACGTCGATGGCACCAAGCTCACCATCACCAATCAGGGCATCCCCGATCAGCCCTACTACTGGCGGGTGCGCGGCGCATCGAACACCGGTGGCGGTGGCATCCAGACCGATTGGTCCCCTGCCCGGCAGTTCATCATCCGCTGGGACGGCGGGGCCAACTCCGACTGCAACCGCGACAGCGGGGTCGAGAGCACGTGCCCGCAGCCCGTGTACCCGGCCTACGACCGGGCGAACCCAGGCACGGTGCAAGTGATCACCGACGTGGTCATGGCGTGGCGACCGTTCCTCGGTGCCAAGAACTACCAGCTCCAGGTGAGCCTCAACCAGGACTTCGCCGGCGGTTCGGTTCTCGACACGACCGTCTTCGGCACGCAGTACTCGCCGCCCACGACCTTCGACAACGGGTCCTACTGGTGGCGGGTGCGGGCCCGCGACCAGCACAACCGCCTGGGGCCGTGGACCAACCCGTGGCAGTTCACCCGGCAGTGGAACGAGGCCCCCACGCTGTTGAGTCCCGCCGACGCGATCGGATCGTTGAGCGATCCGGTTCGCTTCGCGTGGAACCCGATCAGCCACGCGTCCATGTACGACGTGCAGGTCACCACCGACCCCAACTTCAACACCGGGATCCAGACCTGCGTCACGACCCACACCGAGGTCACCCTCCACACCAACGTGGCGTCGGTGCGCAACGCCTGCGGGTTCAACCTCGCCTACGACACGCAGTACTACTGGCGGGTGCGGGGTCGCGACGACCCCAAGAGCCCGGCGGTCGAGAGCCTCTGGTCCGAGCGGCGCACCTTCTCCCGAGTGCCGCAGTCGGTGGCCTATCAGTCGCCAGCCAACAACACCACGGTCACCACTCCCGTGCTGTCGTGGGCGGGTGTCGACGGGGCCAACCGCTACACCGCGGTGGTCAAGGACAAGGACGGCGCCACGGTGCAGAGCCTGACGACGGTGGCCACCACCTTCACGCCGTCGACGGCGCTCACCGCAGCCAAGAGCCCCTACTCGTGGTACGTCACCTACCGGAACGGCGCGCAGGAGTCGCCGGTCCCGCCGTCGGGATCGTGGCGGGCGTTCAGCATCGGTGCGGCCACAACCGCGGCGACCCCCGACGTGATCAGCCCCAGTGGGGGTTCGACCCCCGAGATGCCGTCGATGACGTGGAAGCCGGTCAGCGGGGCGACGCGCTACAAGATCCTCTACCGCCCCCAGGGGCTCATCGCCTTCTCCACATTGCGCGACAACCTGGGGAACACGGCGTGGACGTCCCCCGACAACCCGATCGCCCCGGGCACCTACGACTGGAAGGTCGAGGCCTACAACGGCAGCACCCTGATCGGTGAGAGCTCTACTTTGGGTGCGTTCGTCATCACTGCGCTTGACGACATCGGCTATGCGAACGCGACGAATTTCCTCTTGCCGGCCCTCTCCCCCGAGCTCTGCGGCTCGCTCGCTGTGCCGTGCAGGTCGACGCCGTACTTCGATTGGGATCCGGTGGTCGGAGCGTCGAACTACATCGTGTGGGTGGCGCTCGACGCCAACTTCACCAACGTGATCCGGAGGTTCGGAACGTCGTTCTCGACCTTCCGGCCCAGCGAGGAACTTCCCGACAACGATGCAGGCGCCGCCTACTACTGGCACGTCCAGGCGTGCAAGCCGGGCAGCGGGTGCTCCCTCGACCCCAGCGGTCGCGGGGCCCCATCCGGCTCGTTCCGCAAGAACTCCCCGGCGGTGACCGGGCTGGAGATCAGCGGTGGGTACCCAGGAGCTGATCCATGGAACCCGTCGACGGTGTGGCCGACCTCCGCCTACAACTGGTCGCCCAACACGGGCACGGTCCAGAACGCACCTCTGTTCAAGTGGGACGACTTCGTCGAAAGCGGCGCGACGCCGAACGGGACCCAGACCCAGGTCGGCACACGCCAGTACCGCATCCAGGTCTCGAACACGATCAACTTCCAGTCGCTCATCGACGACAAGACCGTCGACCAGACGTTCTACATGCCCACCGACCGGACCTATCCCGAGGGGCCGCTGTACTGGCGGGTCCGGGCCATCGACGGCTACTCGAACCAGCTCACCTGGCGAAGCTCGACCGAGACGGGAACGTCTACGACCAAGGCATCGCCGCTCGTCCAGCTCAGCGCCCCGGCGAACGGGGCCTCCGTCTCGACCCTGCCGACCCTGCAGTGGCAGGCGGCCGAGTTCGCCGCCGAGTACCAGGTCGAGATCTACAAGAACGGCTTGGACCCGGTCTCGACCGCCAACCGGATCGTGAACTCGTCGACGTCCTACACCCGGTTCGCGTCGTTCTCGGCGCTTCCCCCCGGGGTCTACCGCTGGAGGGTGCGCACCGAGGACGGCCAGGGCAAGGACGGCGTCTGGTTGGCCGAGCGCACGTTCACGCTGACGGGGTACAACCCGTCGCCCACCTCGCCCGGTGCTTTGCAGCCGAGCAGCAACCCACCCGCGGTGGGCACCGACAACATCGTGTACCGGTGGGACGCGACCGGCGCCAACGCGGCATCGTTCCGCTTCCAGCGCAGCGCGACGCCGACCTTCGCGTCGATCGCCGAGACCCGCGACACCATCATGACGGCGTGGGCGCCCACGGCCAAGGTCCCGGACGGCGTCTGGTACTGGCGGGTCCTGGCCCTGAACAACAAGGGCGACGTGATGTCGGACACGAACCCGTCGTCGCCGGGCTACGTGCCGGTGCGGACGTTCATCAAGGGTGTCCAGGCGCTTCCCTCGGAGCCCCGCAACGTCGTCCTCGGCGTCGATAAGGCCACGCTGTCGCTGCGCTGGCAGGCTCCGTCGACCACCGGCGGTGCGCTGTTCAACGGCTACACGGTCACCTTGAACCCGGGCAACGTCACGCTGCAGCTCCCGACCAGCGCCACGACGCACACCTTCCGGCAGCTCACCAACGGCACGCCGTACACCGTGACCATCCGAGCCAAGACCAGTGGTCCCCTCGGTGGGGTGAGCAACCTCGTGACGAGGCAGGCCACGCCCAACGGTTGCTCCGGCACGAAGTTCGCCGACGTGGGCACCGCCTTCTGCTCCGAGATCCGGTGGATGTACGACCAAGGGATCACCACCGGGTCGGTGATCAACGGGTCGATCTACTACAAGCCGGGTGAGCCGGTGCTGCGTGGTGCGATGGCCGCGTTCCTCTACCGGGCGCGTGCCGACAACGCCGAGGTGTCCAACGACCCGCATTTCGCCGACGTCGGACCGAGCCACCCGTTCTTCAAGCAGATCCAGTGGATGTACGAGTCGAAGAACTCGACGGGCACGGCCAACCCGACGGGCAAGCCGCTGTACAAGCCGAACCAGCCCATCAGCCGAGGCGGGATCGCCGCCTTCATGCACCGGGCCGGCGGAGGAGCGCCATCGGGCCTGACGGCCCCGTACTTCGCCGACGTTCCGCAGGGGACCCCCTTCTACGAGGACATCCAGTGGATGGGGGCCAAGGGCATCTCGACCGGCTCGGCGAACGGCGTGAACAAGCCGCTCTACGGTCCCAACAGCCAGCTCATCCGGCAGGCCATGTCGGCCTTCCTCTTCCGGCTCGACCAGCTGCCGTAGCGGTCGGGCGAGGGCTCTGATCTTTCGGGCACGGCCCTTCGGGGCCGTGCCCGGGGTCGTTTTGGAGGAAGTACGATGCGTCGACCCCACCCGTGGGGCGGCGAAGCTGCCCACGAGCGACCCTCTCGCTCGCCAGACCCGTCCGATCAGCCAGACCCGTCCGATCAGCCAGACCCGTCCGATCAGAGAGGATCGCCGTGGCCACCCGAGTCGTCATCGCCGAAGACGAGGCCATCATCCGCCTCGACCTGAAGGAGACCCTCGAGGAGGAGGGCTACGAGGTCGTCGGTGAGACCGGCCGAGGCGACGAGGCCGTCGAGCTCGTGAAGCTCCACGAGCCCGATGTCGCCATCCTCGACATCAAGATGCCCGGTCTCGACGGCCTGTCGGCCGCCCGGGAGATCTCCGGCGAACGGCGCGCCGCGGTGCTGATCCTCACGGCGTTCAGCCAGCGCGACCTCATCGAGCAGGCCCGCGACGCGGGTGCGCTCGCCTACCTGGTCAAGCCGTTCCAGCGCAGCGAGCTCATCCCCGCCATCGAGGTGGCCATCGGGCGGTTCCGCGACATGCGGGCGCTCCAGGACCAGACCCAGAACCTCGAGGACCAGCTCGAGACGCGCAAGGTCGTCGACCGGGCCAAGGGCAAGCTCATGGACGGCTTCTCGATGGCCGAGGGCGACGCCTTCGCCTTCATCCAGCGCACCGCCATGGCCGACCGGATGACGATGAAGGCGGTGAGCGAGAAGATCCTCGCCGGCGAGGTCTCGCCGCCAGCCGCCTGACCGCGTCAGTTCGCGGATCGAACCGACTCGCTGATCGCACGCCCTCGCACCACCCAGATCGGACCTCTGTGAGCACCACGCTCCTCATCGACGGGAACTCGCTGACCTACCGGGCGTTCTTCGCCCTGCCCACCGACATGGC
This sequence comes from uncultured Rhabdothermincola sp., assembly GCA_964485515.1. Classification (GTDB taxonomy): domain Bacteria; phylum Actinomycetota; class Acidimicrobiia; order Acidimicrobiales; family Acidimicrobilacustridaceae; genus CAZALT01. Next base: position 18,640 of record CAZALT010000008.1, read on the forward strand.
CACGGCGTCGGGCCAGGTCACCAACGCGGTGTTCGGCTTCACGTCGATGCTCATCAACCTCATCCGCGACCACCACCCCGACGAGCTCCTGGTCACCTTCGACCTCCCGCAGCCCACGTTCCGCCACGAGATGGTCGACACCTACAAGGCCAACCGGGAGTCGTCTCCCGACATCCTGCGCCAGCAGATGGGTCTGGTCCGCCAGGTGGTCGAGAGCCTGGGCATCCCGATCGTCGAAGCACCCGGCTTCGAGGCCGACGACGTCATCGCCACCGTGGCCACCCAGCTCCGCGACAAGGGCGATGACGTCATCGTGGTCACGGGCGACCGCGACTCGTACCAGCTCGTCGAGGATCCCCACATCAGGGTGCTCTACAACAAGCGAGGCGTGTCCGACTACGCCTTCTACGACGAGGCGGGCATCGTCGAGCGCACCGGCGTCCGGCCGGTGGACTACGTCCAGTACGCCGCGCTGCGCGGCGACACCTCCGACAACCTGCCCGGTGTGCCCGGGGTGGGGGAGAAGACGGCGGCGAAGCTCATCAACGCCTATGGCGGCATCGACGGCATCTACGAGAACCTCGACGCCCAGACGCCGAAGCTGCGGGAGAACCTCGCGGCCAACGAGGCCCAGGTGCGCAGCAACCTCGAGATGATGGTCCTGCGGCGTGACGTCGAGCTCGACGGAGCGCCCAAGCCGCTCGACCGGGCTGCGATCGACTTCGACGAGGTCAGGTCGCTCTTCGACTTCCTCGAGTTCCGCACGCTCTACGACCGCCTGCTCGAAGTGCTCGGCGAGGAGCCGGTGGCCGACGACGGCCCCGCGGCTGACACGATCGAGGTCGACGTCGACGAGGTGGCCGATGCGGACGCCGCGGTGGCGGCCCTCCAACGGTTGCAGGCCGACACCGCACTCGTCGTGGTCGGTGGGGCGTGGCAGTCGACCCCCGGCCGTTCACCGCTCGAAGGTCTGGCGCTGGTCGGCGACGTGGCGACCGGCGCGGTCGTGTGGATCCCCGCCGAGGTGCTCGCCGAACCGTCCGTGGTCGACGCGTTCAACGCCCTGGTCGGCCCCGGCGGGGTCGCGGTCGCCGCGCACGGAGCGAAGGAGATCATGCGCGGGCTCGACCCCTACGGGATCTCGGTCGACACGCTCGCGCTCGACACGATGATCGCCGCGTACCTGCTCGATCCGGCCGAAGCTCGCTACGTGCTCGACGACCTGCTCGAGCGCTACCTGCACCGGCGGCTGCCCGACGCTGCCGCGGTGCCGACCGGTCAGCTCGACTTCGGGTCCACCGACGAGGACGGCGTCTCACCTGCTGTCGAGACAGCGGCACGGTCCCTCGGGGCCGCGCTCCTGGTCGAACCGCTCCTCGCCGCGCTCGACGCTCGGGGTTTGCGCTCGCTGAACGACGACATCGAGGTTCCCCTGGTTCGTGTGCTCGCTCGCATGGAGATCGTCGGGGTCGGCGTCGACGTCGACGAGTTGCAGCGCATCCGCGACGAGCTGGTCGCCGAGTGCGATCTGCTCCGCCAGGAGCTGTGGAAGGACGCGGGGGAGGAGTTCAACGTGAACTCCACGCCCCAGTTGCGCGAGATCCTCTTCGATCGGCTCGGGCTCACGCCGCAGAAGAAGACCAAGACCGGCTACTCCACCGACGCTGCTTCGCTCGAGAAGATGCTGGGTGAGCACCCCATCATCGAGCACCTGCTGCGCTACCGCGAGGTGGAGAAGTTGCGCTCGACCTACGGCGAGGGGCTGCTGGCCGAGGTGGCGCCCGACGGTCGCATCCATGCCACGTTCAACCAGACCGTCGCTCGCACGGGTCGGCTCAGCTCCGATGCGCCCAACTTGCACAACATCCCGGTGCGCAGCGAGACGGGCCGGTCGTTCCGGCGCGCCTTCGTGCCGGCTCCCGGCCACGAGCTGCTGGTTGCCGACTACAACCAGATCGAGCTGCGCTGCATCGCGCACCTCGCCGAGGACCCCGGCCTCATCGACGCCTTCGAGTCCGGCCGCGACATCCACACCGCGACGGCGGCGCGCATCTTCGGTGTGGCCGATGCCGACGTGTCGATCGAGCAGCGCTCGAAGGCGAAGATGGTGTCGTACGGGCTCGCCTACGGCATGGAGGCCTACGGCCTGGCCCAGCGGCTGTCGATCCCGGTTTTCGAGGCGCAGCAGATCCTCGACGCGTACTTCGTGGCGTTCCCCTCGGTGCACCAGTACATGGAGGAGACCGTGGCCGAAGCGCGCGAACGGGGCTACACCGAGACCCTCTTCGGTCGCCGTCGCCAGATCCCCGAGCTGAGCTCGTCGAACTTCCGGATCCGCCAGGCGGGCGAGCGTCAGGCGATGAACGCCGGCATCCAGGGGCTCGCCGCCGACATCTTCAAGGTGGCCCTCGTGCGACTCGATGCCGCGCTGGCCACCGGCCCGTTCGCCAGCCGTCTCATCCTCCAGGTCCACGACGAGGTGCTCGTCGAGACCGCCGCCGGCGAGCTCGACGCCATCACCGCCGTCGTGCTCGACGCCATGTCCGGCGCGTTCGCCCTCCGGGTTCCCCTCGAGGTCAACCTGTCGCACGGCTCGAGCTGGGCCGCGGCGAAGGGCTGACCGGACGACCTGGTCCGGCGGTCCCCCAACGAGCGGCGGTCGCTTCGTAGACTTCCACTCGTCCTGACCTTCGAGCGCGGAAGAAAGGCACCTCCCATGAAGCGCGACGGGTTCTGGTTCTGGATCGGTGTCGTCGTCCTCGTCGCGCTCGTCTACACCGGGGCGCAGTACGTCCGCGGTGAGACGGTGTGCGCCAAGGGCTACGCGAAGACCTGGGAGTGGGTGCCGCCGCACTGGGAGTGCCGAACCTGACCTGCGCCCGTCGTCGGGGTGAGCTCCCGGGTGGGTGTGGTCGTCGGGCCAGCATCTACGTTGGTCGCATGGTTGCTGGCCACTGGTTCGAGCAGGTTGCCGAGGATCTCGGGTCGGCGTACCTGCGGTACTCCTTCACCAAGGGCACGGCGAACGAGGTCGCGTTCCTCATGGAGGAGCTGGGGATCCGACCGGGTCAGCGACTGCTCGACGTCGGATGTGGCCCGGGTCGGCATGCGCACGCGTTCGCCGCCGCGGGCGTCGAGGTCGTCGGCGTCGACATCTCCCAGCACTTCGTCGACCTGGCCACCGACACCGCACCCCAGGGGCTCCCGGTCAGCTTCCGTCGACTCGATGCCCGTGACCTTCCGTTCGACGACGAGTTCGATGTTGCGATCTCGCTGTGCCAGGGCGCGTTCGGGCTGGTCGGTGCGGGTCCCGGGACCGAGGCGGCCATCACCGCTGCGGTCGACCCCGACGGCGTGGTGCTCGACGGCATGGCTCGAGCGGTTCGTCCCGGTGGGCAGATCGCCGTCTCGGCCTTCTCCTCCTACTTCGCGGTGCGCTACCTCGAGGACTTCGACACCTTCGACGCCGCCCGCGGTGTGAACCACGAACGAACCACGGTGATGGACGAGCACGGCACACCGAACGAGCACGACCTCTGGACGAGCTGCTTCACGCCCCGCGAGCTTCGCCTGCTCGCCGACCGTGCCCGCCTCGATGTCCGCGAGATCTGGTCGGTCACCCCCGGCAGCTACGCCCGCCGCGCACCCGATCTCGACCATCCCGAGCTCCTCGTGGTGGCTGCCGTCCGCTGACCGCGGCCTCTTTGGCAATCGGGTGACCGACCGGTAGCATCGCCAGCGGTGCACATCCGTGCGCCTCGCTCTGCGTGCCCGCCTGCCCGAACCCCTCCGGGGTCGGGTTGCTCGCCCGCCACGCGATCCACGATTCCCATCCGAACGTCCGAGCTGGCTGCTGGCAGTCCCGCACCGGACCCGATGCCCATCCACCCAGAGAAGAGACCACGTTGTCCGATCAAGCCACCCTCGAAGCCGAGATCTCCACCTTCGGCACCTTTGCCGAAGACGGCACCTACATCCCCCGCCAGGTCACCGAAGACGACCTCGGCGGCCAGTCCATCGACGAGGCGTACACCGCCACGATGGTCAGCGTCGAGGACGGCCAGATCGTCGAAGGCACCGTGGTCAAGGTCGATCGAGACGAGGTACTGCTCGACATCGGCTACAAGTCCGAGGGCGTCATCCCCGCCCGCGAGCTGTCGATCCGCAACGACGTCGACCCGGGTGAGATCGTCTCGATCGGCGAGACCATCGAGGCGCTGGTCCTCCAGAAGGAAGACAAGGAAGGGCGACTCGTCCTCTCCAAGAAGCGCGCCCAGTACGAGCGGGCCTGGGGCACCATCGAGAAGATCAAAGAAGAGGAGGGCGTCGTCAGCGGCCCGGTCATCGAGGTCGTCAAGGGCGGTCTCATCATCGACATCGGTCTGCGCGGCTTCCTGCCCGCCTCGCTGGTGGAGCTCCGCCGGGTCCGCGACCTCCAGCCCTACGTCGGTCGTTCCCTCGAGGCCAAGATCATCGAGCTCGACAAGAACCGCAACAACGTCGTGCTGTCCCGCCGGGCCTGGCTCGAAGAGACCCAGAAGGAGCAGCGCGACGAGTTCCTGCACAACCTCAAGTCGGGCGAGGTCCGCAAGGGCGTCGTGTCGTCGGTGGTCAACTTCGGCGCCTTCGTCGACCTCGGCGGCATGGACGGGCTCATCCACGTGTCCGAGCTGTCCTGGAAGCACGTCGACCACCCGGGCTCGGTCGTCGCCGTGGGCGACGAGGTCGAGGTGCAGGTCCTCGACGTCGACCTCGACCGCGAGCGCATCAGCCTCTCGCTGAAGGCCACCCAGCAAGATCCGTGGCAGGAGTTCGCCTCCAACCACCGGGTGGGCGAGCTCGTCTACGGCCGGGTCACCAAGCTCGTGCCGTTCGGTGCGTTCGTGCAGGTCGGCGAGGGCATCGAGGGTCTGGTGCACATCTCGGAGATGTCGGCGCACCACGTCGATCTCCCCGAGCAGGTCGTCACCCCGGGCGAGGAGCTGTGGGTCAAGATCATCGACCTCGACCTCCAGCGCCGTCGCATCAGCCTGTCGATCAAGCAGGCCGCCGAGGGCGGCGTCGTCGCCGCCGAGTACCAGGAGCACTTCGGCGAGCACGCCTACGACGACGAGGGCAACTACATCGGCAACAGCGAAGGCCAGGAGGCGTGGGAGGAGTACTACGCCGCCACCGAGGGTGTCGCCCCCGAGGGCGAGCCCGCGGAGGGGAGCGTCGCCGCTGAGGACGTCGCACCCGCCGACGATGCCGCGGTCGAGCCGGTCGCCGGCGACGACGGCACCGGTGAGGCTGCACCCGAAGCCTGATCGCTCATCGAAGCACACCGCGCCGCCCCGTCGATGACGGGGCGGCGCTGTCGCGTCCGGATGGCGAGCGTCACGTCCTCGGCCGCGTCAGGGCGCTAACCTGCGGTTTCGGCCAAGCTCCCACGGTGCTCGTCGCACCGCGATCCGGCGGCTCCGTCAGGTCTTTTTCGGAGTTCCACTAAGTCTGCGGGGGGTAGCGGCCGAACAAACAAGGGTCGTCAGTGGGTCTCATGGCCCATAGGCGAGGTCACGAGGTCCAAATTTGAGTGGGGGAACGGCGTCGTAGGTCGCCGCGGCTGGTCGGTCCGACCAACAGCGGTCGGATCGTCGGCACGACGTGGGTCCCCACCGAGCAGAGAACGAGGCACGAGTGAGTTCACGGAGAACGTTGATTCTGATTGGTGCGATCATCGTAGGGATCGTCGCCGCAGGCCTCCTGTACAACTACATCCAGGGCATCCAGAACGACGCGGACGAAAAGGCCGTGCTCGTGCAGGTGTACCAGGCCAAGGGCGACGTCCTCCGCGGCACGACGGGCCAGCAGGCCACCGCTGACGGATCCATCGGGTCGAGCGAGATCCCACAAGAATTTCGACCGGCTACCGCCATCACGACGATCGACGAGATCCAGCGGAAGGTGGCCATCTTCGACATCGCCCAGAACACGGTCATCGTCCAGGGCATGTTCGTCGACCCGGCACAGCAGCAGATCAGCTTCCGGGCCCGCCTGAAGAACCCAGATCACGTGGCGATCACCATCCAGGCCGATCCCGTCCACGCCGTCGCCGGCTTCTTGGTGCCGGGCGATTCGGTGAACCTCATGGTCAAGCAGGAGAACGCCGCTCCCGAGGGCGAAGGACAGACCGGGTCGTTCATGAACAGCTCGATGCGCTACCTCTACCAAGAGGTCGAGATCCTGGCCGTCGGGTCGAACGTGCTGCTCGCTCCGGGAGAGTCGGTCGACTCCGAGTCGGTGTCCACCGACACGAACCTGATCACGTTCAACGTCCCGCCGGATGCTGCGCAGTGGATCGCTTCGGCCGCCGACAGCGGTGGGCTGTACCTGTCGCTCGTCGCCGACGACTACGTGCCGCGTGCGCTCGCCCCGCTGCCGAACCCGGTTGGCACGCTGCCCGGTGAAGACGGCGGCCAGCTGACCCCGTACGGGCCGGAAGGGAACCAAGATTGAGCAGCCCATTTGCTGGCCAGCCCGGTGAGGGCATGCCCCATCCCGGACCCGGTGGGTCCAGCGGAGGTGGGCTCCCCCAGGTGGCCGTCGCGGTCATCGATGCCGATCAGGCGGCGCGGTCGCGTCTGGCCATGCAGCTCGGCCAGGGAGCCACACCGTTCCCGTCGATCAACGACCTCGCAGCCCGCTTGACCGGCCAACCGGTCGTCATGGTGCTCGGGCCCTCGTTCGCCCACGGCGCCGAGCTCAGTGTCGCCGAGCAGCTGCTGGTCGCCCGACGCGAGGTCTCGGCGGTCATGGTGACCGACGAGCTCACCACCGATCTCCTCCAGCGTGCGCTCCGGTCCGGCGTCAAGGACGTCCTCCAGGCCCCTGTCGACTCGGCGGAGCTGGGCGACGCCGTCGGTCGGGCCGCATCCACACTGGTCGTGGCGGCCCCTGCCCCGGTGGCGCCGGTCGGTCCCCAGATCGACGGCGAGCTCGGCCGGGTCGTCACGGTGTTCTCCACCAAGGGCGGGTCCGGCAAGTCGGTCATCGCCAGCAACCTCGCGGTGCTGCTCGCGCAGCGCAGCGCGAAGCCGGTGGTCCTCGTCGACGCCGACCTCCAGTTCGGCGACATCGCCGTGATGCTCAAGCTGTCGCCGCAGCACACGATCGTCGATGCGGTGAGCGCGCTCGACAAGCTCGATGCCGGGTTCCTGCAGAACCTGCTCGTCCAGCATCCTGCCTCGGGCCTGTTCGTGCTGCCCGCACCGCTCGAGCCCGCCTTCGCCGATCAGATCGGCGCGGCCGAGATGGTGCAGATCGTCGAGCTCCTGCGCCAGTTCTGCAGCTTCGTCGTCATCGACACGCCGGCCTACTTCAACGACGTCGTCCTCGGTCTCATCGAGGTCAGCGACGACGTTCTGCTGGTCGCCGGCATGGACATCCCGAACATCAAGAACGTGAAGATCGGCCTCCAGACCCTGCGGCTGCTCAACACGCCGATGGAGAAGCTCAAGCTGATCCTGAACCGCTCGGATTCGAAGGTGAAGCTCGACGTCTCGGAGGTGGAGCGCACCCTCGCCATCCAGGCCGAGGCGCTGATCCCCAGCGATGTCGTCGTGCCACAAGCGGTCAACCGTGGCGAGCCCGTCGTGCTCAGCGCTCCGAAGTCCGGGGTGGCCAAGGCGCTCGAGCAGCTCGCCGACCTGTTCGCACCGGTTGCGGCGCGGAAGAAGAAGCGTTGACCGTCCCGCGTGTGCGGGGCGGAGGCACCTTGCCTGTGAGTGTTCGGAAGGAGAGCGATGTCCCTCTACAAGCGACTGCATGACGTCCAGGCAGCGCCGGCTGCTGCAGGAGCGGGTCGCCGCGATCCGGTGCTCGACGAGCTGCGCCAGCGGATCCACCACCAGCTCATCGACGAGCTGGGTCCGATCCTCTACGACAAGCGCCTCTCCGAGGACGACCTCCGCCGCAAGGTCAACGACCAGCTGCACCAGGCGCTCGCCCAGGAGCGGGCACCGCTGTCGGCGGCCGACAAGGCGCAGCTCATCCAGGACGTCAGCGACGACATCTTGGGGTACGGCCCGATCGACCGGCTCCTGAAGGAGGAGGAGGTCAGCGAGGTCATGTGCAACGGGCCGTTCGACGTCTACGTCGAACGGGGGGGCAAGCTGGTCAAGTCATCGGCCACCTTCGTCGACGAGACCCACCTGCGTCGCATCATCGACAAGATCGTGGGCGAGGTCGGTCGTCGCATCGACGAGTCGAACCCCCTGTGCGACGCCCGCCTCCCCGACGGCTCCCGGGTCAACGCCGTGGTGCACCCCCTCGCGGTGGGCGGACCTTTCCTCACCATCCGGAAGTTCTCGAAGGAGAAGCTCCAGGTCGACGACCTCATCAAGTTCGGCACGCTCAACGCCCACTCCGCCCGGTTCCTCCAGGCCTGCGTCGTGGGTCGTCTCAACGCCATCGTGTCGGGCGGTACCGGTACCGGCAAGACCACCACGCTCAACGTGCTGTCGTCGTTCATCCCCTCCGACGAGCGCATCGTCACGGTGGAGGACGCCAAAGAGCTCCAGATGCACCAGGATCACGTTCTCAGCCTCGAGGCTCGGCCGGCCAACATCGAGGGACGAGGCGAGGTCACCATCCGCGACCTGGTCAAGAACTGCCTGCGCATGCGGCCGGACCGCATCGTCGTGGGTGAGTGTCGCTCAGGTGAGGCACTCGACATGTTGCAGGCCATGAACACCGGCCACGACGGCTCGCTCACCACGGTGCACTCCAACAGCCCCCGCGACACGCTGGCCCGCCTCGAGACTCTCGTGCTCATGGCCGGCTTCGATCTCCCCATCCGGGCCATCCGCGAGCAGATGGCCTCGGCGCTCGACGTCATCGTCCACCTCAGCCGTCTGCGTGACGGCACCCGCCGCATCACCCACATCACCGAGGTGCAGGGCATGGAGGGCGACGTCATCACCCTCCAGGACATCTTCTTGTTCGACTACGGCATGGGCGTCGACGAGCACGGCCGGTTCAAGGGGCACCTCAAGGCCACCGGCGTCCGGCCGAAGTTCGCCGAGAAGTTGGCCGACCTGGGCATCCGCCTCGGTCAAGAGGTCTTCCAACCCGAGGGCTTCGCCAAGGCGGTGAACCGCTGATGCGCCTTCGGGGACGAGCAGGCCGCGTCGCGGCTGCTGCGGCCGCGCTGCTGTGCCTCGGCACGGCGTTGGTGGGTGTCGAACACGTCGGTGCGCAGGAGGGCGACCAACCGTCGCTGTACATCCGCGGGGTCGACGCGTCGGACTCGGAGGCGACCAAGGTCGACTTCGTGTACTCCGGTTCGGCGGCCGATGCCGAGCGCGCGCTGTTCACCGAAGATGGCGTCGAGGTCGAGGCGAGCTCGTTGACGCCGCTGCCCGGAACCGAACCGGTCAACGTCGCGTTGGTGTTCGACACGTCCGAGGCCGCCGAGACGTCCGGCACGCTCGTGAACGCGAAGGCGGCGGCGAAGGACCTCATCGCGGGTCGGACCGCCGAGCAAGAGGTCTCGATGCGGTTCGCGGTGTTCCTCGCGTCGGCCTCCGGCGAGCTGATCCAGAGCTACACCAACAGCGAATCTCGGCTGATCGCGGCGATCGATCGCGTCGGTCCTCCCAGCGACGAAGATGCTCGCGACAAGACCGCGCTGTGGTCGGCCATCCGCCAGGCTGGCGACACCCTCGACGATCAACGAGGGCAAGCCAACATCGTGGTGATGACGGCGCAGAACGACAACGCGAGCGGTGGTGACGCAGGCGCAGCGCGCGGAGCCGTGGCGTCGGCTGCCGCGTCGGTCTTCGCCGTCGCGTACACGGGAACCGGCATGGACCCGGGAGCGTTGCAGGCGCTGGTCGGCGACAACGGCGGTCAGCTGCTGACCACCGACGACGGCAACGAGGTGGGTTCCGACGTCGAAGCGGTAGGGTCCACGATCCTTTCGGGCCAGTTCCGCCTCACCTTCGAGTCGACGGTCGATGTCGGTGCCGTCAGCACGATGGCGATCCAGGTCGGCGAGCTCTCAGATACCGCTACGGCGGTTGTCGGCGGGGTCACCGTGGGCGTGCCCGCCTTGCACCAGCAGGGTTCGGCTGGCGGGTCGGGTGTCAGCGCATTGCAGAGCAGCCTGTTCCTCTACCTCGGGATCCTGCTCATCCTGATCGCGGTCTCGGGCGCGGCGTACGCCCTCTTCCTGGTCGTCTCGAAGGACGACTCGCTCGCCCGCCAGCTCCAGCCGTACTCGGAGTACGGCGTGTCGTCGACTGACGACGACGCAGAGCAGGAGAGCATGGCCACGTCCGCGCTGATGCGGCGCGCCGTCGACCTCACCGAACAGGTCGCGACCGAGCGTGGGTTCTTGTCACGAGCGGAGAATTCGCTCGAGCGGGCCAACCTCCCGTTGCGGGCGGCGGAGTTCCTCTTCTTCTACTTCGCCGGCGTCGTCGTGTTCACCCTGCTCGTCCTGGTCCTGACCCGCAGCATCGTGCCGACCCTCATCATCGCCGTCCTCGCCGCCATGATCCCGATCAGCGTGGTCAACTACATCGCTCGTCGGCGCAAGAAGCAGTTCCTCGCGTTGCTGCCCGACACGTTGAGCCTGTTGTCGGGCACGCTTCGGGCGGGCTACTCGCTCATGCAGGGCGTCGAGGCGGTGTCCCAGGAGGTCCAGGAGCCGATGGGCCAGGAGCTGCGTCGGGTGGTCACCGAGGCCCGCTTGGGCAGGCCGCTGGAAGAGTCGCTCGAGGGCGTGGCCGATCGGATGGACAGCCCAGACTTCGCGTGGGCGGTCATGGCGATCCGCATCCAGCGCGAGGTCGGTGGCAACCTGTCGGAGCTCCTGCTCACCGTGGCGGAGACGATGACTGCTCGCGAGCGGCTGCGGCGCGACGTCGCGACGCTTACGGCAGAGGGACGCGTGTCGGCCATCGTGCTCGGGTGCCTGCCCATCGGCTTGGGTCTCATCATGTGGACGATCAACCCGGGGTACATGGGTCAGCTGATCGACACGACGATCGGCAACATCTTGTTGGGCGTGGCCTTCATCGCCATGGGCATCGGCTTCTTCTGGATGAAGAAGATCATCGACATCGAGATCTGAAGGGCACATCGCACATGGAGATTCAACTTCTGCTCGGACTGCTGCTCATCGCAGGTGCTCTGGGGCTGATCATCTACACGGTCTTCGCCCAGGCCGACGAGAAGAAGGTCGTCCGCGACTCGCTGCGCCAGCTCGACGGGTACGAGGTCGAGAACGTTCGCGACCAGGAGCTGCTCGCCCCGATCTCCGAGCGGGCGCTCGTCCCGGTCCTCAGCGGACTGACCAACGTAGGTCGGCGGTTCACGCCGGTGGGCTACGTCGACAAGGTCCGTCAGAAGTTCATCGCCGCGGGTGAGGGTTCGGCCGACGCCGTCGACCGCTTCCTCGCCGTCCGAGTCATCACCGTCCTGCTCATCCCGGGCGCGTTCTGGTTCACGTTCATGTGGAACCCGCTCGGCGTCGACGGGCTGCTCCAGATCATCGTCTTCTTGCTCCTCGCCCTCGCGCTGCTCCTCGGTCCGGACGCGATGCTCAACCGACGGGTCGAGGAGCGGCAGTACGATCTGCGTCGCAAGCTGCCAGACATCCTCGACCTCCTCACGATCAGCGTCGAAGCAGGTCTCGGCTTCGAGCAGGCGCTGGACCGCACGATCCACGCGGTGCCGGGAGCGCTCTCTGACGAGTTCGCCCGCATGCTGGGCGAGACTCGGGCCGGGTCGTCGCGCGCCGACGCGATGCGGGCCCTCGAGCAACGCACGAACGTGCCGGAGATCCGGTCGTTCGTGCTGGCCATCCTCCAGGCCGACACCTTCGGCGTGTCCATCGGACGGGTGCTGCGAGCCCAGGCCGAAGAGATGCGCATCAAGCGTCGCCAGCTCGCCGAGGAGAAGGCGGGGAAGGCCCCGGTGAAGATGCTCATCCCCATGGTCTTCTGCATCTTCCCTGCGCTCTTCGTCATCGTGCTCGGTCCGGCGGTCATCAACATCCGCGAGAACTTCTGAAGCTCGTTCGGTCACCGCTCCGGTCGTGTCGCACCCAGCCTTGACGGACGCCCATGTCTGACCGGGCGGTGCGCGGCGGCGTGGAGCGGGACCCTCGCCCCGGCCGGGGGGCGCTCCAGCAGCCGGCTGACGCGACCCGGAGGGGGAGGCGGTGGCCGACGGTCAGCACCGTCGTGGGTGCGCTCATCGTGGCCTGGTGCTCGATGCTGGGCCTGCGGGGAATCGCCGACAACAGCTTCTTCACCCACCTGGCGACGGGCCGTGTTCTCGTCGAGGGCGAGTTCCCCCGTGGCGACATCTACTCGTTCACCGCGCTGAACGCGCCGTGGACGATCCAGAGCTGGTTGCCGTCGCTCATCTACGGGCTGCTCGACCGCTGGTACGGCGTCGCGGCCATCCGCCTCCTCGGCGGCGTGTTGGCCGGTCTGGTCGGCCTGGCCATCTGGCAGCTGGCTCGGCCGGCCAAGACCCTTCTGTCTCGTGTGGTCTGTGTCCTCTTCCCGGTCGTGATCGGCGTGGCGATGTGGTCGCCTCGGCCGTTGATGTTCGGCTTGGTGTTCCTCGGCGTCGCGATGCTGGCGGTCGAGCGTCGGGTGCCTGCTCCGTTGCTGCTTCCGGTCTTCTGGCTGTGGGCGAACGCGCACGGGTCGTTCCCGCTGGGGCTGGTGGCGATCGGGTGCGTCGCCGTCGGGGCGAAGCTCGACGGCGACAGCGCACGTCACGAGGTGCGCACGCTCGCCTGGGCGGCCGGCGGCGCTGTCGCCGGAGTGATCGGCCCGCTCGGCGTTCAGGTCTTGCTGTTCCCCGGCGACCTGCTGGGGAGGTCCGAGGTGCTGCGGCGGGTGGTCGAGTGGCAGTCACCCGACTTCGGTTCGACCTCGGCGCGCGTGTTCCTCCTCCAGGTGGCGATCGGCGTCCTGCTGCTCGTCCGGCGACCGTCGTACCGGGGGGCGCTTCCGCTCGTCGTGTTCCTCGGCTTGGCGCTGGTGGCGCAGCGGAACATCCCGCTGGCTGCCATCGTGATGGTGCCTGGCTTCGCCCGCGCCATGCCCGCCATCGGATCGCTCGACGGGTCGGAGGACGGGGTCGTTCCTCGGATCGGTGTGGCAGCGGTCGTGGCCGTGGCTTGCGTCTTGGGGTGGCGATCGTTGTCCGGGCCTGATCTCGACCTGTCGACCTATCCCGTGGAGGCAGTGGCGTGGATGGATGCCCAGGGCCTGCGTGCGAGCGGCGGACGGGTCGCGACCGACGAGGTGGTGGGCAACTACCTCGAGCTCGTCGACGGGCGAGACGCGTCGGTGTTCCTCGATGACCGCTTCGACATGTATCCCCGTCCGGTCGTCGACGACCACCTGGTGCTCCGCTCGGCGCAGCCTGGGTGGGCCGAGGTGTTGGACCGTTGGCAGATCGACAGCGTCCTGTGGGACAGGCGGTCGCCGCTCGTCGAGCTGCTCGGGCGGGACCCGGCGTGGCACATGGCCTACCAGGACGCCGGGTGGGCCGTCGTGTGCCGACGCGGCAGCGCGGGTTGCTGATCCACGGGGCGAGGGGCACCCGGCGGAGAGCCCGAGCGAGGAAGGGACACCCCCGATTCGGACCGTGCGATTCGGACCGTGGCAGGAGACAAGGACAACGACGAAGAAGAAGAAGGGTGGGAGCCGATCATCGGCTCCCACCCTTCTTCTTCGTGCTTCAGCTTGCTTGCCTCAGCGGCGAGCTTCCTTCTGGCTACTCCCCGGCCTGCTCGATCTCTTCGGCGGATCGGGCGAGGGTTCGGTTCGTGGCATCCTGGAAGAAACCGACTGCGGCGGCGCACACCAGCGTGATGAGGGAGACGAGGAGCGCGTACTCGACGAGCGATGCGCCGTCGTCCCCCTCGAACCGGCGTGCGCAGGGTTCAGAACACCGTCCTGGTTCCATGGCACACGCCTTTCACCAGCAGGAAGCGGGGGCGGCGATCCGCCCCCGCTTCCTCGCCGATCAGGCGCCGGCGCCGTCGATGGCGGTGCCGACCGACTCGAACTTGCTCGAGGCGCTCTCGCCGAGGAAGGTCACGGCGAGGATGCACACCACGGCGATGAGGGCCACGAGGAGGGCGTACTCGACGAGCGAGGCGCCACGGTCGGTCTTGCAGCGGGCCTGCATCCAAGCGGTGGCGAATTCGTATGAGGTAAGCATGGTTCAATCTCCCTGAACTGGTTCATGTGGTCCGATTCGACGGCTGCCGCCTCGGATTTCCTGTCGTGAGAAGTATCGACAAACCACTGGACGGGCCGTATAGGTCAAACGGACCATTTCGGAAAGGTGTGCTGGTCCGGAGCCGCCGTCAGTCCAGGTGGACGATGCCCATGCGCACCGCCTGGAGCACCGCCTGGGTGCGGTCACGGGCGTCGAGCTTCTGGTAGATCGACGCCAGGTGGTTCTTGACCGTCTTTTGGCTGATGTAGAGCCGCTCGGCCACCTCGGGGGTGGAGCAGCCATCGGCGATGAGCTGGAGGACCTCTTCCTCGCGGCGGGTGACCACGCGGTCCTCCTCGGCCGCGGGCTGGTCCATCCGCCGGACCTCTTCGAGCATCGACGCGGCCAGCTGCGGTGACAGGGCGGTCTCGCCGCTGTACGCCATGCGCACCGCGGAGGCGATCTCCTCGGTGGAGCAGTCCTTGACGAGGTACCCGCTGGCTCCCGCCCGGATGGCCGAGGCGAGCACCTCTTGGTCGGCGTGCATGGTGAGCATGACGATGCGCACGGCGTTGTCGGACTGCTTGATCTGGCGCGTCGCCTCGACGCCGTCCATCTCGGGCATCGTGACGTCCATGAGGATCACGTCGGGACGGAGGTCTTCGGCCAGGCGGACGGCGTCGTCGCCGTCGCAGGCTTCGCCCACGACGTCGAAGCCCTGGTCGGTCATGGATCGGCGAAGACCTTCTCGGAGCATCCGGTGGTCGTCAGCCAGCATGAGACGGATCGTCACGGTCGAACTCCAAAGGGGTGGTTGCCTGGCGCGAGCAGACTACTCAGGTCGGCCGGGTCCGGCGGGAAATGAGCCACGGCTCGGCCAGAAGCACCGCAAGCGGTTCCGGGCCGTCTGAGGCTGGTGATCAGGTCTGGGCTGGTTCTGCGGTGCGGATGAGGCTGCAGCGCACCCGGGTCCCCTTGCCGGGCTGGCTGGCCACGTCGAGCGTGGCGCCGATCGACGCGGCTCGTTCCCGCATGCCGAGGATGCCGTAGGAGTCGAGGCGCCCCGCGTTGCCGACCGGGAAGCCTCGCCCGTTGTCGGCCACCTCGAGGGCGGCCGATTCGCCGTTGCATCGCCACAAGATGCGCACGCGGGTGGCGTCGGCGTGGCGCTCGACGTTGGTCAGGGCCTCCTGCGCGACCCGCCACATCTCGCGCTCCTGGAGGATCGGCAGGCGAGCGCCCCGGTCGCAGTGCAGGTCGATCTTGATGTCGGATCGATCCTCGACCCGCTTCACGTAGGTCTCGAGGATCGCTCCCATGTCCTGGCTGTCCGACACGTCGGTGCGCAGGTCGTAGAGGGTGTCGCGCACCTCGCCGATGACCCCGCGGACGTCGTTGCGGAGCTGGTCGAGCGACGGCCCGACCGCCTCGCCTCGTTCGTTGCTCGACACGATGCGGTCGAGCTCGAAGGCGAGGTAGGCGAGCGATTGGCCGATGCGGTCGTGGAGATCCCGCGCGATGCGGGTTCGCTCCTCGTCTGCTCCGACGGTGCGCAGCCGGGCGAACCACCGGGCGTTGTCGATGGCCAGGGCCAGCGGTTCGACGAGACCCTCGAGCAGCTCGCCGTCGCGGGTCGAGAACTGGCTGTCGCTCGAGCTCTCCACCGCGATCAGCCCGATGATGGAGCCCCGAGCGGTGAGTGCCGCGTACATGCCCGAGCGGGCACGGTCGGTGAGGCCGGCGAGGTTCGAGCTCACGAGCTCGTTGATGCGCACGACCGAATGCGTCGTCATGCTGCGCCGCAGGGGTGTCGGCAGGTCAGCGTCGGCGATGCGGGCGGGGATCTTGCCGGTTCCTTCCTTGCGCAGGACGTTCCAGTCGCCGGTCGTCTCGTCGAAGCCGAGCACCGCCGCGGCGTCGAAGTCGAAGAGGCCGCGGAGGCGGGTGATCGTGGTGTCGAGCACGTCGTCGAGGTCGAGCGATGCGGGCAGCGTCTGGGTGACCCGGTGGAGCGAGAACAGCAGCGAGTTGGCGTCGGCGAGCCTCCCGAGGCGGTCGAGGGCGAGGGTGTGCTGGCGGTCGGCTTCGCCGGAGATCCGCCGGGCGTAGCCGGCGATGAGGGCGACGAGGATGAGGACCAACGACCACTGCGCCGAGAGGATGATGCGTTCTTCGGTGTTGCTCTCGGCCAGGTACGGGATGGTGACCGCAAGGGCCGAGGCCGTCCCGATGCGGATGGCGAAGCCGAAGCCGCGGGCGAAGCCGGCGACGGCGATGGCGGTGAGGAGGGTGAAGATGAAGGGGGAGTCCCAGAAGCCGGTCGTGCACAGGGCGGTGACGTGGAGGGCGACCTCGCCGATGACCTCGACGAGGCTGCGGACGTTGCCGCTGTAGCGGATCGGCGACAGGGTGCGGATCGCCGAGTAGCTGGTGATGACGATGCACCAGAACACGATCGGCCAGAGCGGATCGGCGTTGTCCTGGGTGGCCAGCGCGATCGAAGCGATGGTCGTTCCCCAGCGCAGGGCGAGGATGGCGGGGGCGAAGGTGGCCACCCGGTCGACGCTGTCGGCCAGGCCGATGCCGTCGTCGTGGGTGGAGCCGTCGGACGACTCGCCGAAGCGCAGCAGGCGTTCGCGGATGGAGCGGGCCGCCTCGTTGCCGAGCTCTGGCGTCTCGTGGTCGTCGGCCGCGCCACTGGTCCCCGGGTCGGGGGCTTCGGTCAGGTTCGACGTGGTATCGACCTCTTCCACAGGTGCCCAATCGGCGGATCTCGGGGCGGTTGAAGGAGATCGCCGATCCTGTGGCAAGGGATGTGGTCTCGCCGGCCGGTCCCTGGAGGGCCTTGGATGGACGCCTTCGGGCGAGAGAGTACCTTCTGGCGATGCTCCTCTTGGGCCTCACGGGTGGAATCGGCTCCGGCAAGACCACCGTCTCGTCCGACCTGGCCGCCCGGGGTGCGGTGGTCATCGACGCCGATGCCATCGTCCACGAGGTGCAACGGCCGGGCACACCGGTCTTCGTCGCGATGGTCGAGCGGTTCGGCCCCGGCATCGTCGCTCCCGACGGCGCCTTGGATCGCCAGGCGGTGGCCGACATCGTGTTCAACGACGCGGATGCGCTGAGGGACCTGGGGGCGATCGTGCACCCCGTGGTCGGCCAGGAGATCACCGATCAGCTCGCCGAGCAGGCGCTGCTCGACAACATCGTGGTGCTCGACGTGCCGTTGCTGGTCGAGTCCGGGCGTGACGACATGGCTGCCTTGATCGTCGTGGACATCGATCCAGCCCTGGCGGTCGAGCGACTGGTGGCGTTCCGCGGCTTCTCCGAGGCTGACGCCCGGGCTCGGATCGCTCGTCAGGCATCTCGCGACGAGCGGGTGGCGAAGGCCGACTTCGTGGTCGACAACTCCGCAAGCCGCGAGGAGCTCCAACCGGTGCTCGATGCGCTGTGGGCGTGGATCCAGACGCTTCGCTGAGCGGCGGAGCGCGGGAGATCTGTCAGCAGAGCCCGAGGCGGCGGCCGAGGTCGCTGCGCAGCGACCTGTCGGGATCCACCTCGGCGCGCACCGCCCGCCACTCCGCCAGGCGGGGGTACATGGCGGGGAGGAGCTCCGGTTTCATCCGGCTGTCCTTGGCGAGGTAGACCCGGCCGCCGGCCGCGACGACCTGGCCGTCGAGGCGGTCGAGCAGCGATCCGAGTCCGGAACCGCCGACGGGGATGTCGAGGGCGAGGGTCCAGCCCGCCTCGGGGAACGACAGCATCCCGGAGTTGCCGGGACCGAAGCGCTTGAGCACGGCGAGAAACGACGTGCACCCGTTGGCGCTCAGCTGGTTGACGATGGAGCGCAGCGTCTCCTCGGCACCGAACGGGATGACGAACTGCCATTGGATGAACCCGCGACGCCCGTAGATGCGGTTCCAGCCGCCGACGAGATCGAGGGGGTGGAAGAACATGGTCGTGCCCTGGATCTCGCCCTGCTTGCGCACGGGCGCCTTGCGGAACCACAGCTCGTTGAACGCCCGGATCGAGACCTTGTTCAACACGCCCGACGGCACCCAGGGGGGCGCGGGCGCGATCTCGATGGGGGCGAACGCCAACGGGTCGGCCTGCAGGGGTGCGGGCAGCTCATCGACGCGGGCGAAGCGTCCGAGCGACAGCACCGACCTACCCATCTGACGGCCTCGGGCGACGAGATCGATCCACGCGGCCGAGTACGGGAACTGGTCGTCGGTCTCTTCCATGCGGACCATGACGGCATCGAGGTCGTCCAACCGCTCGGTGTCGACCGACAGGCGACTTGTCTCGATCGCTGTGCACCGGAAGGTGGCGTCGAGGACCACGCCGGTGAGGCCCATGCCGCCCGCCGTGGCCCAGAAGAGATCGGGATGGGACTCGGGCGTGATGTCGAGGACCTCGCCGCTCGGCAGCGCAAGGCGGAGGCTCGAGACGTGGCTGCACCACGAGCCGGCCGAGTGGTGGTTCTTGCCGTGGATGTCCGCCGCGATCGCTCCGCCGACGGTGACGTGGCGGGTGCCGGGTGTGACCGGCACGAAGAAGCCGCGGGGCATGAGGACCCGCATGAGGGCGTCGAGGCTGACACCCGCGTCGGCCCGGACGGTGCCCGTTTCGGCATCGAGCTCGAAGCGTGCGGCGCCGGTGGTGTCGATGACCAGACCGCCGGCGTTCTGCGCCGCGTCGCCGTAGCCCCGGCCGAGCCCGCGGGCGATGACGCCACGGTCGGATCCGGTGTGCACTGCACCGGTGACCTCGCGCAGCCAGGCGGGTGTCGCCACAGCGGATGCGGTGGGTGCGGTGCGCCCCCATCCGGTGAGCTCACGGTGCGCGACCGGCGGTCGGTCGGTCAGCGGTCGGTCGGCCAGTGGTCGGTCGGTCGGGGGCGCGTCGTCAGCTGACATAGACGGCATAGGCGTAGATGATGGCCCAGGCGGCCCCGGAGATCAGGAGCGGGCGGTCGGTGAGGACGAGCTGCTCCGGTTCGGCGCCCTCGCCCTGGTCGATGAGGAGCGCGTAGCGCAGGATGGCGACGCCGAACGGCACGATCGACAGCTGGAACCACTGGCCGGCCTCGGGCCAGGTGTCGGCCGAGGTGAACGCCCAGAGGCAGTACCCCACGAGGACGACGCCGGTGAACACGGCCCGCAGGTACATCAAGAACGCGGGGGAGTACAGGCCGAGCGTGGGGCGAAGCGTCGCGGCGTCGTCACCCAGTTGCGCCCGCTCGCCCTCGCGCTTGCCGGTGACCATGAGCAGGGCACCGAACGACGTGACGATGAAGAACCACTCCGAGATCGGCACGCCCGTGGCGGCGGCGCCGGCGATGGCTCGCAGCACGAACCCACCGGCGACGGCGACGATGTCGAGGATCGCCTGGTGCTTGAGCCAGTAGCTGTAGGTCGTGGTGAGCGCGAGATAGGCCAGGATCGTGATGCCGAGGTTGCGGGAGGTGGCGAAGGCGATGGCGACACCGACGACGACGAACACGACGGCGAGCACGTAGGCGGCCGGGACGGAGAGCTCGCCCGCCGCGATCGGCCGCTTGCACTTGGTGGGGTGCAAGCGATCGGACTCGACGTCGAGCGCGTCGTTGATGAGATAGGTGCCGCTTGCCGCGAGGCAGAACGCGACGAAGGCGAGCACGGTCTTGACGAGCATGTCGCGGTCGTCGATGACGCCCGCGGCGAGCGGCGCGGCGAACACGAGCGCGTTCTTCATCCACTGCTTCGGGCGCATGGCCCGGACGACGGCTCCCACGATCATCGGATGGGGGCCGCCATCAGCGGGCGGAGACGATGCGCCAGATCGGACGGGGGAGGTGGCGCATGATCGCGAACAGCCAACGCAGGAGGCCGGGCACCCACACGATCTCACGGCGGTTCTCGAGACCGCGCTCGATCGCTTCGGCGACGGCCTCGGGGGTGGTCGCGAACGGCTGCGCCGGCATGCCTGCGGTCATGCGACCCTTGACGAACCCGGGGCGCACCACCATGACCGACGCGCCGGTGCCGACCAGGGCATCGCCGAGGCCTTGGGCGAACGCGTCGAGGCCGGCTTTGGTCGAGCCGTAGACGAAGTTCGACTTGCGGGCCCGCTCCGCGGCGACCGAGGAGATGATGACGAGCGTGCCGTGGCCCTGGGCTCGGAACCGGCTCGCGACCGCGAGCGACGAGGACACGGCGCCGCCGAAGTTGACCTGCACCGCCCGGGCAGCAGCTTCGGGGTGGGCGTCGAAGTCGGCCTGGTCGCCGAGCACACCGAAGGCGGACAGCACCAGGTCGATGTCGCCAAACCGCTCGAAGATCTCGTCGATGGTCTTGCTGTGCGAGCCGGTGTCAGCCGCGTCGAAGGCGACGACCTCGACCTCGTCGGCGCCGAGGTCGCGCAGGTCCTGGGCGTCGCGCTCGGACCGGCTGGGCTCGCGCACGGCGAGGACGACCTTGCGGCATCGGTTGCCGATCAGGCGGCGGGTCGTGGCGAGGGCGATCTCGGAGGCCCCGCCCAGGACAAGGACCGACTGGACCCCGCCGAGTGCGTCACGCATGCGTGTGCTTTCCATCTGCTGGACGATTGAAGTGGTCGGGCGAGACTAGCGGCCACCAGCGGGTGAACGGGTAGCTGGCGATGGTCTGGTAGCTCCGACGCGGGACCACCTGTCGTAGTCGATCGGTAGGCTCGCTGGCGTGCCTCCGTTCAAGGTCGTCTCCGAGTTCGAGCCCGCGGGCGATCAGCCCAGGGCCATCGAGCAACTCGCCCAGGGCGTCGCCGACGGTGAGCGTTTCCAGACGCTGTTGGGCATCACCGGGTCGGGCAAGAGCGCCACCATCGCCTGGACCATCGAGCAGGTGCAGCGGCCCACGCTCGTGCTCGCCCCCAACAAGGCACTTGCTGCCCAGTTGGCCAACGAGTTCCGCGAGTTCTTCCCCGACAACCGGGTGGAGTACTTCGTGTCGTACTACGACTACTACCAGCCCGAGGCCTACATGGTCTCGAGCGACACCTACATCGAGAAGGACTCGTCCATCAACGACGAGATCGAACGCCTGCGCCACTCGGCCACCGCCGCGCTGCTCACCCGCAAGGACGTCATCGTGGTGGCGTCGGTGTCGTGCATCTACGGCCTCGGCAGCCCCGACGAGTACCGCGACAACCTCCTGGCGGTGCGCACAGGCGAGTCCCACGACCAGCGATCCATCCTCCGTCGGTTGGTCGACATGCAGTACGACCGCAACGACATGAACCTGGTGCGGGGCAAGTTCCGCGTGCGGGGCGACACCATCGAGGTGCACCCGGCGTACGACGAGACCGCGGTGCGCATCGAGATGTTCGGCGACGAGATCGAGCGCATCACCGTCGTCGACCCGGTCACGGGCGAGAAGGTCAACGACCTCGATGAGCTCATCGTCCTCCCGGCCACGCACTACGTCGCCGGCCAGGAGCGCCTCCAGAAGGCCATCGTCCGCATCGAGGCCGAGCTCCAGGAGCGCCTGGCGCACTTCGAGAAGGAAGGCAAGCTCCTCGAGGCCCAGCGCCTGCGCATGCGCACGCAGTACGACCTCGAGATGATGGCCGAGCTCGGCTACTGCAACGGCATCGAGAACTACTCCGGTCCCATCGACGGACGGTCCCTCGGCGAGGCGCCGTCCACCCTGCTCGACTACTTCCCCGACGACTACCTCCTGGTGA
>CAZALT010000009.1:0-39880 GCA_964485515.1 uncultured Rhabdothermincola sp.
CGGGGAGGTCCGTCGATCAGCCTCGAACCAGCGGCTTGTACTTGATGCGGTGGGGCTGGTCGGCGTCGGCTCCGAGCTCCTTGCGTCGGTGCGCCTCGTACTCGGAGAAGTTGCCCTCGAACCAGCGCACCTGTGACTCGCCTTCGAAGGCGAGGATGTGGGTGGCGACCCGGTCGAGGAACCAGCGATCGTGGCTGATGACCACGGCGCAGCCCGGATAGGACTCGAGGCCCTCCTCGAGAGCACGCAGCGTGTCGACATCAAGGTCATTGGTCGGCTCATCGAGAAGCAGGACGTTGCCGCCGGCCTTGAGGACCTTGGCGAGGTGCACGCGGTTGCGCTCGCCGCCGGAGAGCACCCCGACGGGCTTCTGCTGATCGGAGCCTTTGAAGTTGAACGAGGCCACATATGCCCGGCCGTTGACCTCGCGGGTACCGAGCTTGATGATGTCCTGTCCCTCGGTGATCTCCTCGAAGACCGTGTTCGTGTCATCGAGGATGTCGCGAGATTGGTCGACGTAGGCCAACGAGACCGTCGAACCAATGGTGAGCGTGCCGTCGTCAGCCTGTTCGCCGCCGGTGAACATCCGGAACAGCGTGGTCTTGCCAGCGCCGTTCGGTCCGATCACCCCGACGATGCCGGCACGCGGGAGCTTGAAGGACAGGTCGTCGATGAGCAGGTGGTCGCCGAAGCCCTTGGACAGGCCATCGGCCTCGATGACCACGTCGCCCAGGCGATCGCCGGATGGGATGAAGATCTCCAGGCGGTCGTTGCCGCGCTCGGCTTCCTTGGACTCGGCGAGGAGCTTCTCGTACTGCGTGAGCCGGGCCTGGCCCTTGGCCTGGCGGGCCTTTGGCGACATGCGCACCCATTCGAGCTCGCGCTCGAGCGTCTGTGCCCGCTTGGCGTCCTTGTTGTCCTCCAAGCGCATGCGCTCCTGCTTCTGCTCCAACCAGGAGGAGTAGTTGCCCTCGAAGGGGAACCCCTTCCCGCGATCGAGCTCGAGGATCCAGCCGGCGACGTTGTCGAGGAAGTAGCGATCATGGGTGATGGCGACGATGGTGCCGGAGTAGTCGCGCAGGAAGCGCTCCAACCAGGCGACCGATTCGGCATCGAGGTGGTTGGTCGGCTCATCGAGTAGGAGGAGGTCTGGTCGCGAGAGCAGGAGGCGGCACAGGGCCACGCGACGACGCTCGCCGCCCGAGAGCGTGGTCACATCGGCGTCGCCCGGGGGGACGCGCAGCGCGTCCATGGCGATGTCGATGGTGCGCTTGAGGTCCCACGCTCCGGCGGCTTCGATCTTGCTCTCGAGCTCGGCTTGCTGCTCGCCCAGCTTCTCGTAGTCGGCGTCGGGCTCAGACCAGCCGGCGAGCACCTCCTCGTAGCGCTCGAGAAGGGTGGCGGTCTCGCCGAGGCCGTCCATCACGTTGCCGAGGACGTCCTTGCTCTCGTCGAGCTGTGGCTCCTGCTCGAGCAGCCCGACGGTGAAGCTCGGCGACAGGCGGGCCTCGCCGGAGTAGCCGTCGTCGAGGCCGGCCATGATGCGCAGCAAGGACGACTTGCCCGAGCCGTTGGAGCCGATGACCCCGATCTTTGCGCCCGGGTAGAAGGACAGGCTGATGTCCTTGAGCACCTCACGATCGGGCGGATAGAACCGGCTGACCTTGTACATCGTGTAGATGAATTGGGCACTCATGGCTGGGAGGTTATCGACGCCCTGAGTCGGCGGCGAAAGGCAGTCGGGTCAGAACGCGAGAGGACCCCGCCACGTGGGCGGGGTCCTCTCGCTATCGGTTTGGTCGATCAGCGACGACCGGCGGCCTTCTTGGCTGGTGCCTTCTTCGCTGGTGCCTTCTTGGCTGGTGCCTTCTTCGCTGGTGCCTTCTTGGCCGGAGCCTTCTTGGCGGGGGCCTTCTTCGCTGGTGCCTTCTTGGCCGGAGCCTTCTTGGCCGGAGCCTTCTTAGCTGGTGCCTTCTTCGTCGCCTTCTTGGCTGGTGCCTTCTTGGCCGGTGCCTTCTTCGCCGCCTTCTTGGCCGGAGCCTTCTTGGCGGGCGCCTTCTTGGCCGGAGCCTTCTTAGCTGCCTTCTTAGCTGGAGCTCTCTTAGCCGCCTTCTTGGCCGGGGCCTTCTTTGCTGGTGTCACCATCGCCTCCTCGGCGTGTTCGTATGCAACTGACGTTGTAGCAACTGCTGGAGGTGTTGTGTTGGTTATTGCTACACCATCGTCGTCCAACGCGAGAGGTGAAGTGGGTCTTTCGTTCGACGTCGTTCGGGTGGACCGTCGAGATCGTCCGGTCGGCTTGCTGTCCTCAGTGGGCAGTTCGTTAGCTGACTCCAGGTTCTGGCCGTCGCCGGAAGGGGCCGGCTTCGGGCTCGGGCCGCCAACGAGTACGAGGTCGATGCCACGGTGCGGGGCGTCGATGCCGTGTACGGCGAAGCGTCGCGTCTCGCCGATGTTGAGCACCTCTCGGGCCGATCTTGGCGTGGGAGAGCCCATGAGACGGAGCGGGACGTAGCAGCGGATGCCTGACGCCGTGACGTAGGCGCCGTGCGATGAGAACTGCTCGACGATGGCCTCGATCGTGCTGCCGACCGGATGGTTGCTGACGAACTCGATGAAGGGCAGCGCGTCGTTGATGGCCTCGGCGGGCTTCTTGGCTTTGCGCTCCCGGCCGTCGGCAGCGGCCTTGTCTGCGGTGCGACCCGAACCCTTGTCGCCGGACCTCTCACGGGACTTGTCGCCGGACGTGTCGCCCTTTCCTCGGCGTCCGTCACGGCCTTCGGCCTTGGCTTTCGGCTGGCGGGACGCCTTCGCTCCGGCACCGCTGGCCTTGCCGCGCTTGGCGTCCTTGGCGTCGCGGACGGACTGGCGGGACTTCGGCCCGCGCACGGGTGTACGCAGGAGGAAGACCCAGCCGACGACGGGCACGGGCTTGCCGCCGAGCAGTCGTCCTTCGTCGAAGAGCCATTCGTACTGCCCGTGGAACTCCTGGAAGGAGTCGTTGGAGAGGATGGTGGCGTCGGCCTTGTCCGCGATCTGGAGGATGAACGCATCGCCGCGTCCGATCGCACCCGCGGGTGAGGTGATGAGCTCGCTGGCGGAGACTGCGGCGTCGAACTCGTCCCGTTCCTTGGGGTCGATGCGGTGCCCGAACGTGGCATCCACCACGACGGTGACCTGCGACTCGGGGAACTCGGACATCAGAGCTCGGACGGCCTCGTCCAGCTGCGAGAGACTTGGGATCGATCGACCTTCCGTGGCGATGTTGGAGCCGTCGACGATCACGTGGTTGTTGATCATTTGGCGACGAGCCTAAACGGCCGCCCCCGAGCGGCACGAAACCGGCCGAACGTCGCACTGCCGAACGGGCTGGGAACACGCGCCGGATCTGGCACCTGTGTCCAGCCGGAACGGCTGATGACGGGCCGCTACGGGAGGTCGGCGAGGATCTTCTGGAGGATCTGCTCCTGCTCTTGCAGGTGGATCGCCAGGACGCCGGTTGCGGGGCTGGCCGATTCGACCCGACTGACCCGCGTGATGGTGTGGGTGTCGTCGTGCGCCTCGTAGAGCCGACCCTTGATCGCGTTCCAGGGACCCATGTTCTCGGGCTCTTCCTGCAGCCAGTAGATCTGCTTGGCGTTGGGATAGCGGGCCAGGACCTCGGCCACGCCGTCGAACGGCCAGGGGTAGAGCTGTTCGACGCGGGCGATCGCCACCGGCGCGCCAGCGGCGTCGCGGGCCGCCTGCGCCTCGTAGCCGACCTTGCCAGACGCGAAGACCACGCGCTTGACCGCCGCGGGATCGGTGACGCCGGTGTCGTCGAGGACCTCCTCGAACGAACCGTGGGTGAGGTCGTCGACGCTGGAGCGGGTCTGCTTGGCGCGCAGGCCAGACTTCGGCGTGAAGACGATGAGCGGCTTGCGGAAGTTGCGCTTGGCCTGTCGGCGCAGCAGGTGGAAGTACTGCGCCGCCGTGGTGGCGTTGCACACCTGGATGTTGTCCTCGGCGGCGAGCGTGAGGAAGCGCTCGATGCGACCCGACGAGTGCTCGGGACCCTGGCCCTCGTAGCCGTGGGGGAGGAGCATGACGAGCCCGGAGGACTGGCCCCACTTGTCCTCTGCCGCGGTGATGAATTGGTCGATGATCACCTGGGCGCCGTTCATGAAGTCGCCGAACTGCCCCTCCCAGATGATGAGGGCGTCCTGGTTGACGATCGAGTAGCCGTACTCGAAGCCGAGCGCCGCGAACTCGGAGAGCAGCGAGTCGTAGATCCAGTACTGGGCGCCCTCGGTGGCGACATCGATCAGGGGGATGAACTCGTCGCCGGTGTTGTAGTCGACCAGTGCGCCGTGGCGGTGGGAGAACGTCCCGCGGCGGGAGTCCTCTCCGGTGAGCCGAACCGACTGACCCTCGTTGAGCAGCGTTCCGAACGCGAACTGCTCGCCAAGCGCCCAGTCGACGACCCGCTCGTCACGGAACATCTTGCGGCGGGCGTCGAACTGCTTCGCCAGCTTCGGATGGATGGTGAACCCCTCGGGGACCGAGTCCATCGCGTCGAAGACCTTCTCGATGGCTTCGAGCGGGGCGCCGGTCCCGATGTGGGGGAGCACACCGAGCGGCTTCGGGGGCTCGGTCGCGATGACGACCTTTTCGGGTGCGTTGGAGCGAGTCTCGTCGAGGGCTGACTGCAGGCGGTGCTGGAAGTCGTCGAGGGCGGCCTCGGCCTCCTCGAGCGAGATGTCGCCCTTCTTGACGAGGGCCTCGGTGTACAGCTTGCGCACCGAACGGCGGGCGTCGATGCGTCGATACATGAGGGGCTGGGTGTAGCTGGGATCGTCGGCCTCGTTGTGGCCGTGGCGGCGGTAGCACAGCATGTCGATGACGACGTCCTTGTGGAACGCCTGGCGGTAGGCGAACGCGAGGCGGGCCACGCGCACACAGGCCTCGGGGTCGTCGCCGTTGACGTGGAAGATCGGCGCCTGGACCATCTTGGCCACGTCGGTGGCGTACTCGGAGGACCGGGCCGCGGTGGGCGGCGTGGTGAAGCCCAGTTGGTTGTTGATGATGAGGTGCACCGTGCCGCCCACCCGGAAGCCCTTGATCTGGCTCAGGTTGAGGGTCTCGGCCACGACGCCCTGGCCGGCGAACGCGGCGTCGCCGTGGATGAGGACGGGCAACACCGGGTAGTTGCCCGGGGGATCGATCTGGTCCATGCGTGCACGGGCCATGCCGACGACGACCGGGTCGACCGCTTCGAGGTGGGAGGGGTTGGCGGCCAGCGTGACGGGGATCTCGTTGCCGCGCCGGCTCACGAACTTGCCGTGTTGTCCGAGGTGGTACTTGACGTCGCCTGAGCCCTGGATGGAGTCGGGGTCGACGTTGCCCTCGAACTCGTTGAACAGCTGGTGGTACTGCTTCCCCACGATGTTGACGAGCACGTTGAGACGGCCACGGTGCGCCATGCCCATGGTGACCGAGTCCATGCGGGCGTCGGCGGCCTCGGAGAGGATGGCGTCGAGCAGTGGGACGGTGCTCTCCGCCCCGTCGATGCCGAAGCGCTTCTGGCCGAGGTACTTGGTGCCCAGGAACTTCTCGAGCGCCTCGGCGGCGTTGAGGCGCTCGAGGATGTGGCGCTTCTCGTCGACGCTGATGTCGATGTCGGTGCCTTCGACGTGGTCCTGCATCCATCGCTTCTCGGCGGGTTCGGAGATGTGCATGTACTCGATGCCGATGCGTCGGCAGTACGAGTCGCGCAGCACGTGGAGGATGTCGCCGAGCTTCATGCGGTCCTGGCCGGCGATGCCGGTGGTGAGGAACTCGCGGTCGAGGTCCCAGATGGTGAGCCCGTAGGTGGCTGGGTCGAGCTCGGGGTGCATGTGGGGCTCTTCGGCCTGGAGCGGATCGAGCTCGGCGATGAGGTGGCCACGGACTCGGTGCATGTTGATGAGGGTCTGCACCTTGAGCTGCTTCTCGACGAGGGCTTGCTCGCTGTGCGCCGGGTTCACGTCGCGACGCCACTGGACCGCTTCGTAGGGCACGCCCATCGAGCGGAAGCAGTCGGCGTAGAAGTCCCGCTCGCCCACGAGGAGCTCGTGGACGGCCTTGAGGAACATGCCGGACTCGGCGCCCTGGATGATGCGGTGGTCGTAGGTGGAGGTGAGCGTGAGGACCTTCGACAGGCCGAGGTTGGCGATGGTGGTGGGATCGGCGGCCTGGTACTCGGCCGGGTAGCCGAGCGCTCCGGCGCCCACGATGAGGCCCTGGCCGGGCATGAGGCGCGGCACAGACTGGACGGTGCCGATGGTGCCTGGGTTGGTGAGCGTGACCGTGGCGCCGGCGAAGTCGTCGGGGGTCAGCTTGTTGTTGCGGACCTTGCGGATGATCTCCTCGTACGCGCCCCAGAAGCCCCGGAAGTCGAGGGTGTCGGCGTTGCGGATGGCCGGCACGAGCAGGGAGCGGGAGCCATCGGACTTCTCGACGTCGACGGCGAGGCCGAGGCCGACGTGCTCGTGGTGCACCAGACGGGGCTTGCCGTCAGGACCTTCGAGGTACGAGTTGTTCATCACCGGCATCGTGTCGGCGATGGCTCGGACGATGGCCCAGCCGATGAAGTGCGTGAAGCTGATCTTGCCGCCCTGCGAGCGGGCGAGGTGGTTGTTGACGATGTTGCGGTTGACCTCGAGCAGCTTGGCGGGAACCTCACGGAAGCTGGTGGCCGTCGGGACCCCGAGGCTTGCCTCCATGTTGGTGACGATGCGCGCCCCGACGCCCTTGATGAGCTGGCCCGGAACTTCGGCCGTGTCCTTGGCTTGGGCCGTAGGGGCGGGAGCGGTCGGCGCGGGTGTCGATGTGGGCGCGGTCGGCGCTGGAACCGCCGGTGCGATGCCGGCGTGGTTGGCGAGAGGGGCAGAGGAGGGGCGGTAATCCGCGAAGAACTCCTGCCAGCTCTGGCTCACCGCCGTTGGATCGGCTTGGAATTGCTCGTACATCTCATCGACGAGCCAGGCGTTCGGCCCGATCGTCCCAGGGTTCTGGTCTTCAGCCACGAGCGTCCACTGTACCGAGGGTTTCGGGGCCGGAAGACGAGTACACGTGTTCCTTGCGTGACACCCGGCGCACGGCGCGCGCTCAGGCTGGTGAGGGGGCGGCCTTCGCGTCGGCCTCGGTGTCGTCCGGCCTCATCCCCACCTTCAACCAGCCCTGGTTGTCGGCGAAGACCAGGACGGGGGGCAGCACGATGACGGCGCTGAGCAGCGCGATGGCCACGGTGATGGCGACGATGGCGCCGAAGTCCTTGAGCAGGGGCAGTTCGGCGAACACGAGCACCAGGAAGCCACCGACGGTGGTGAGCGACGAGGCGAAGAACGCTCGGCCCGTGCGTGCCGCGGCGAGGTCGATCGCCTCCTCAGGTGGATGGCCCGCCCGGCGCTCCTCCAGGTGTCGGAACAAGATGAGCGCGCAGAACTCCGTGCAGATGGCGATGACGAGCGGCCCGCTCACTGTGGTCAGCGGGGACACCGTGATACCGGTGACCTTCACGACGACGGCGGCGAGCCCGGTCGCCAACAGCACCGGCACCAACGTGATCAGCGCCTTGACGAGGCTGAGGAATCGGATCAGCAGCCAGAGCGCCACGGCGCCGACGGCGAGGTAGGTGAGCGCGAGGCGGTTGGCGGTCAGGCTCTCGAGGAGACCGACGCCGACCACCGCCAGGCCCGACGGGACCGCGGTGATGCCCGGGGGCGGGGTGACGTTGGCGTCGATGTCGTCGACGATCTCCTTGCGGGCCTCGAGCGACGACGGCCCGGTGCGGAACACGGTGTTGAGGGCGCGGGCGTCGTCGCCGACGAGCGACACCTTGATGTCATCGGGGGCGACGTCGTAGGCCGCTTTCATCCCTTCGGCGGTGGCGGGCAGCGGCGACGCGCCCGGCACCTCGGTCAGGGCGAAGATCACCATCGGGAGGCTCGTGGCGCTCTGCAGCGTGTCCGGGAAGGTGGCGAGCTCGCGGACACTGGTCTCGGTGAGGAACGCGCTGATGTCGTCGCCCAGCGGCTCGGTGAACACCGTGCCCTCCTCGACCTGGGCGAACACGCCGAGCTCGCTGGACGAGCCCGTCTCCTCGCGCAGCCGGTCGAGGTTGTGGATGACCTCGCTGTTCTGGTTGACCCACTTCTCGGGGTCGGTCTGGATCGGCGTCTTCTCCTCGGCGATCAGACCGCCGGCGAAGAGGCCGATGGCGACGATGACCAGTGGGATGGCCGTCCAGCGGGGGAGGTGGCCGAGCTTGGTCATCGCACCCTCGACGACGGGCTGGTGGCGGTAGGTCGTCGTGGGGTTGCGCTTCTCGCGCAGCGACAGCACGGCTACGGGCACGACGATGGCGGAGACGAACAGCAGGACGATGCCGAGCGCGAGGAGCACGCCGAAGTCGCGGATCATCGGGACTTTGGAGACCTGGAGCGCGAGGCACGCCAGCGCGGCCGCGACGGTGGCGACGAGGAGCGCGGGTCCGATGTTGCGAACCGTGGTCGCGAACGGCTTGGGGTCGTGGTTGGCGCCGATCTCCTCCTCGATGCGGTTGTGCACCTGGATCGCGAACTCCACACCGAGACCGATGAGGATCGGCAGGCCGGCGATCGTCACGAGTGAGAGCTTGAACCCGGCGAAGCCGAGCAGTCCGAACGTCCACACGACCCCGAGGACCATGACGAGCAGCGGCACGAGCCGCCAGCGCACCCGGAAGGCGAGGGCGAGGGCGAGGATCATCACGACGACGGCTATGGCACCCAGGGTGAGCATGCCCTTCTGGAGGTAGTCGTTGATGTCCTTGAGGAGGAAGCTGGCGCCGGTGACGAGCGGCGTCCAACCCAAGGTGTCGGTCCCGTTGACGATGTCGAGGACCTGCTCGGACGCGGCGCTCTCTTCTTCGATGGACTGGTTGCCGTCGAGGCGGATGATGAGCTGTCCCGCGACCGCGTTCTCCTGGATGGGTGCGATGCCCGAGGGGGTCGGGTAGAAGGCTCGGAGAGGCTTGCGGATCTCGTCCTGGTTGTCGGTGAGCAGGAAGCTGACCCATGCGGGGTTGTCGAACGTCATCCCGCCGGGCTCGGCCGCCGCCTGGTTGAACCGGTCGAGGGTCTTGATGTTGTCGGCGTTGCGGGCGTCCTTGGCCTCGGGATCGGTCTCGCGCTCGGTGGTCGCGAGGAGGATCCCTGCGGCGACGCTGGTGGCGGCGTTGTCGTTGCTCCCCTCGGCTGGCATGACCAGGTTCTGGTTCCACTGCATCGTGGTGAGCGGGGTGGATGCCGTCATGACGCCGGGCACGGCTTCGATCCTCTTCGTCATCTCGTCGAGCCAGACGCGGTTGTCGGCGTTGATGATGTCGGCGGCCTTCTGACCTTCGGGTGCGGTCAGCACGACGACGATGGCCTGCCCGCCGAACAGCTCCTGGTACTGCGTGTTGTCGATGGCGATCTGGCTGTCGCTGTTGAGGTAGCTGTCCTGACCGGTGGCGAAGTCGAGCTTGGTGGTTCCTGCCGCGAGCACGACGCTGATCAAGATGGCGATGGCCAGCACGATGCCGGGTCGCTTCGTGATGGCGTCAGCGATGGCAGTCCAGGCTCGTCCCACGTGTTTCCCCCACTGGTTGCCGTCGACCTTGCGTTGGTCGGATCGACGTCTCGGTCAGGTCTGGTCAGGTCTGGTCGGATCTGGTCAGATCTGGTCAGATCTGGTCGGACCGTAGTCTTGTCCGAGCAGCGATGATCGATGTTCGGTGCAGATCGTTGGCCGGCTCTCGACCGCCCGCACGCGGGCGGTCGATCTCTGGGTTCCTGGCTCACGATCAGTGGGCCGTCGTCTGATCGTCTGATCGTCTGATCATCGGATCGTCGGATCGTCGGATCGGCGGCGGTTTGATCGCAGCGGGATGGTGAGCCTGCGGAACTACCGTCACCTCTGTGATGTCCACCGCTCCCGCCGTCGACGGCACCGACCCTGTCTCGTTGTCGATCTCGGACATCCACAAGAGCTTCGGTGTCGAGCCCGTGCTCGCCGGAGTGTCGTTCGACGTCGCGGGTGGTGAGCTGCTCACGCTGCTGGGGCCGAGCGGATGCGGGAAGACGACGCTGCTCCGCGTGATCGCCGGACTCGAACGACCCGACGTCGGTCGCGTCGCCACCGGCGATCGGGTTCTCGTAGACGAGGCTTCGTTCGTGACGCCCGACAAGCGGGGGGTCGGGCTCGTGTTCCAGGACGGTGCGCTGTTCCCCCACCTCGATGTGGCGGCGAACGTCGCCTACGGCCTGCACAAGCTCCCCAAGCCCGAACGTCGCTCTCGCGTCGCCGAGGCCCTCGACCTGGTCGGACTCGCCGGACTCGAGCGCAGATCGCCGTCGACGTTGTCAGGCGGCCAGCAGCAGCGTGTCGCGCTCGCCCGAGCGCTCGCGCCCCGACCTCAGG
This sequence comes from uncultured Rhabdothermincola sp., assembly GCA_964485515.1. GTDB lineage: Bacteria > Actinomycetota > Acidimicrobiia > Acidimicrobiales > Acidimicrobilacustridaceae > CAZALT01. The sequence goes on from CAZALT010000009.1 coordinate 10,465, forward strand.
TACTGCTCCTCGACGAGCCGTTCTCGAACCTCGACGCTTCCCTGCGCACCCAGCTGCGCACTGAACTGCACGGCCTGCTCCTCCGACTGGGCATCACGACGGTCTTCGTGACCCACGATCAGGAGGAGGCCTTCGTCCTCGGCGATCGGGTGGCGGTCCTGCACGGCGGCCGTCTGGTGCAGATCGGGGCACCCGCTGACGTCTACCTCCGTCCGGCCGACCCGTGGATCGCCCGCTTCGTCGGAGCGGCGAACCTCCTGCCCGGTCGGGTCGTGGCCGGTTCGGCGGTGACGGCGGTCGGAGCGATCCCCGTGGTCAGTCCCGCCCCTTCGGCCGACATGGCGTCTGGTGACCGGGAGATCCTGGTGCGCCCCGAGTGGCTTGTGCTCGATGCTGCCGATGCCGGATTCGAGGACGTTGGTGACGCCGTGCGGGCGACCGTCGAGCTGGTCGAGTTCCGGGGGAGCGACACCGCCTATGAGATCGCGATCGAGTCGGAAGATCGAGCTGATGGCGCCGCTCGCGAACCCGAGCACGTGCGGGTCGTGAGGTCCGGATCGCCGGCACACGCGCGCGGCGACGCCGTCGTCGTCAGGTACGCCGGACCCCCCGCCGTGGCCTATCCCGCACCCTCCGCACCGCCTCCGCCGACTGCGTAGCTGATGCCAGCGCTTCTGGCGTCTGCGTTCGTCGATCCTCGACGAAGATGCACGCCAGAAGGAATCTGGGCGGACGTGCCGCGTGGACCCCTGCGACGAAACGGCGTTCCAGTAGCGCCGGTGGACGGGAGACGGCGGCTGGTCAGCCGGCGCTAGGGTCGCCGCCGTGCGCCTCGTCACCTGGAACATCAACTCGCTGAAGGCCCGCCTCGAACGCGTCGAGGAGTGGATCACCGAGAACGAGCCGGATGTCCTCTGCATCCAAGAGACCAAGATGACCGAAGCTGCGTTCCCGGCCATGGCCTTCCAGGCGCTGGGTTACGACACCGCCCACTACGGCCAGGGTCAGTGGAACGGCGTGGCGGTGATCAGCAAGGTCGGCCTCGATGATGTGGTGGTGGGCTTCGCCGACGGCGGTGACGAAGACCCCGACGCCCGCCTCATCCGCGCCACCTGCGGCGGCGTTCGCGTGGCCTGCGTGTACGTGCCGAACGGTCGAGCGCTCGACAACGACCACTACACCTACAAGCTCGGCTGGCTCGAACGGCTGCGCAAGGTGCTCGACACCCAGGAGGACCCCGCCGCCGACTTCGCGTTGCTGGGCGACTTCAACATCGCTCCGGGTGACGACGACGTGTGGGACCCATCGGTGTTCGTCGACGCCACGCACACCAGCCCTCCTGAGCGCGCCGCGCTGGCCCGGCTCGAGGAGTGGGGTCTGGCCGACGTCTTCCTGCGGCACTGGGTGGAGGGCGACGTGCGGTTCTCGTGGTGGGACTACCGCGGCGGCAACTTCCACAAGGGCCTCGGCATGCGCATCGACCTCGTGCTCGCCACCCCGTCGCTCGCCAGCCGCACGACGGGGGCTCGGGTCGACCGCAATGCCCGCAAAGGCAAGGGCCCTTCCGACCACGCCCCCGTGGTCATCGAGATCGACCCCGCCTGACCGCGAAACCACCCAAATTGCGTTCGTCTTGCGTGATTTCCGGGCAAGATCGACGCCAGAAGCGTGAGGTTCCGAGGTGGTCTGTCGGGGGACCCAAATTGCGTTCGTCTTGCGCGATTTCCGGGAAAGATCGACGCCAGAAGCGTCGGTGGGGTGGCCGTGTCACGATGAGCGCATGGCCGACACCGCTGCTGCTCCTGACGCTCCCGACGACGAAGCCGAGCAGATGCTCGAATTCGCTCGGGCCCGGTTGAACAACCGGTGGCAGGAGCGTCCCGTCACGCACCTCTCCACCCGGTCAGTCGAGCTGCGCCGTGTCGCCGACTCGATGCGGATCATCATCGAGCGACTCATCGGCACGACGGCACCCACCGAGACGATCATCGAGGCGGCCAACCAGATCGCCCTCGTCGCTCTGTCGTTCGACAACCTCCCGGACGGCACGGAGTACGACGGCTTCTCCGAGGCGGGACTCGCCGGCAGTGACGAGCACGCGTCGTTCGAGCAGAGCCCCTACATCGGTCTGGCCAACCCGATCTCGCCGCCGATCCGACTGCAGGAGATCGACGGGACGATCCACGGTCGGGTCACGTTCGGTTCGGCCTACGAAGGCCCGCCGGGGTGCGTGCACGGAGGCCACGTCGCCGGCGCGTTCGACGAGCTCCTCGGCGCCACCCAGACCCTGTCCGGTGCGCCGGGCATGACGGGCAAGCTCACCGTGACCTACCGCAGCCCCACACCCCTGCACGAGGAGCTCCACTTCGTGGGTGCGCTCAAGAGCGTCGAGGGTCGCAAGATCATCACCGAAGGGAAGCTCTTCGCCGGCGAACGACTGTGCGCCGAGGCCGAAGGCCTCTTCATCTCGATCGACCTCAGCAAGATCACGGAGCTGATCGGCCTGCGCAACGCGGCCGAGAAGAACCGCCTCGGTCACTGAGAGGCCAAGATGCGGGCGAGGACTCCGGCGCTGGTGGTCAGAACACGTCGGAATCGGATGCGGGGTTCGTCCCCACCATCGTGCGTTTGGCCGCCACCGCATCGGGGGTAACGCCAGGCATGAAGCATCGGGTCGGTGCGCGTTAGCTCTGGGCGGTGATCCAAGCATCGACCTTGGGCTGCTCCTCGGCGAAGTGCTCGGTGAGGCCCATGACCATCGCCTTCTCGGCCTGGCCGCCCACGAGGAGCACACGGATCTTGAGGTCGCCCGACGCCCTGCGGATCGTTCCGCCCGCGCCGTCGTCCTCGAAGGTGTAGCCGCCGGTACAGGTGAAGCGGTCCGCGTAGTTGTCCGGCTCGAAGGTCACCGTCGCCGTGCCCTCGTCGAGGTCGTACACCTCGTGCTGCACCCACGAGAGCTTGCCCGGATCGACCACGGCAGTCACGGCGGGCGAGAGATCGCCGATGAACCGCAGTCGCAGGCGGAGCTCGACTCGGTCGCCGGACGCTGTTCGGCTGACGACCTCGGGGGTGCCGACCTTGGAGAAGCCCGTGAGGGCGGGGTAGAGCGCCTGGTCCGTGTAGGCGCCGAGCACCTTGTGGAGCGGGCTGGTGAATCGTTGCTCGATCGAGAAGCGCACGGCCTCAGCCTTGCCGAAACGAGCCGGCAGCTGTGTCACGGGCTGCTCACGAGCAGTCGACGAGCCGATCAGGATGGCTCGGAGCAGTCGACGAGCCGATCAGGATGGCTCGGAGCAGTCGACCGGCTCGGAGCAGTCGACCGGCTCGGAGCAGTGGCACGCGAAGGTCCGGCGTCAGGTGGCCGACGCCACGAGCTCGAGGAGGTCGTCGCCGTACCGGCAGACCTTGACCTCGCCGAGGCCGTCGATCGTGAGCAGCTCGATCCGGTTCGTGGGGCGGGCCGCGGCGATGGCTTCGAGCGTGCGGTCCTGGAAGATCACGAACGGGGCCACCGCCGCGGCCTTCGCCTTGTCTCGGCGCCACCTCTTGAGGGCGATGAGGACCTGCTGGCCGGCCTCGTCGAGCGGTCGACCCGACATGGTCTTGGCGGTGGTTACATCGGTGCGGCGTGGCCGGACCCGACGCGCCGGGCGTTGTTCGGTGACGCCGCTGGTCGCGGCGGGTCGCCCCGGAGCGGTGTCACCTTTGGTCCCCGCTGCCCTTCGGCGCGGCTCGGCGCGGCGGGGTGCGGCGGCGAACAGCGTGGTGTCGCGGCTGCCGCGCCCGTCGAGCCGTTCACAGGCGTCGAGCACGAGGTCGAGGTAGGGGGACGGCTCGCGGAACATCTCGCGCGTGCCGAAGGTGCGCTTCTCGGCCCAGGTGCAGCGCAGCTCGCGCTCGGCCCGGGTGACCGCCACGTAGAAGAGGCGCTTCTCCTCGGCGATGGCCGCGGAGGTCTTGGCATGGCCGATCGGTGCGTAGCCGTCCTCGAGACCGGCGAGGTGCACGACGGGCCACTCGAGTCCCTTCGACGCGTGGAACGTGGCGACCTCGACGGCGTCGCCCCGTCGATCTGGCTGATCGGAGCGGGCGGTGTCGTTGAGCCAGTTGACGAACCCGAGCGGGGTTGGCATCGGGTCGATGGCCGAGTAGTCGTGGCCCAGGCGCACCAGTTCGAGCAGGTTGGCCTTGCGTTCGTCGTCAAGGCCGGCCGCGGCGAGGTCGAGGTCGGCGAGCACGGTGCCGAACCCCGACGAACCGGAAGTGGCCGCACCCGAGGTGAGGTCGCGGATGACCTTCTTGATGTCGGGCTGCTCGAGCAGGCCGCCTCCCCCTTTGACCCGGAACGGGATGCCGGCATCGTGCAGCGCCTCTTCGATGAGGCCGGTCTGGGCGTTGGTGCGCACGAGGATGGCCTGCTCGGCCCAGCGTCCTCCGGGGCGATGGTGGTCGCGCACCGAGCGTGCGATGGCCTTCGCCTCGGCTGCCGCGTTGGGGTGGGCGAGCACGGTCGGCACCGGCCCGTCGGATCGATTGGGCGTGAGCGCCCCGGCCCCCCGGGCGGCGCGGCCCAGCACGGTGTTGGCCACGGTGAGGATCTGCGGGGTCGACCGGTAGTTCTCGGTGAGCCGAACGACCTCGGCCGAGGGGTAGCGGTCGGCGAAGCTCTCGAGGAGGCGGGGTTCGGCGCCGTTCCACGCGTAGATGGCCTGGTTGGGGTCGCCCACGACGCACAGGTCGAGGCGGTCGCCGAGCCACGCGTCGAGCAGCGCCTGCTGGCGGGGGTTGACGTCTTGGAACTCGTCGACGAACAAGTGTTGGAAGCGCCACCGCTGGGCGAGCGCGAACCGCTCGTCGTTGACCAGGTGGCGGTGGCACACGGCGAGCAGATCGTCGAAGTCGACCATGCGCTTCTGGCGCTTGGCCTCCTCGTAGCGCTCGTAGACCCGAGCCACCGTACGTGCGTCGATGGTCGGTTCGCGTCGAGCCGCGGTCACCGCGGCGGCGTAGCCGTCGGGGGTGATCATGCGGGCCTTGGCCCACTCGATCTCGCCCACGATGTCGAGCGCCTCGGTGCCGCGCTCGCCATTGCGTTCGGCCGAGGTGAGCAGGCGGGCGACGAAGCCGACCTTGCGATCGAGCAAGGTCGGCGGAAGGATGCCGCGGTCGGCCCAGAAGGACCGAAGCTGGGCGTAGGCCACGGAGTGGAACGTGCCGGCTGCGACCGAGTCGCGCAGGCCGAGGGCCCGGAGGCGTTGGGTGAGCTCGCCGGCCGCCTTGCGGGTGAAGGTGAGAGCCAGGACCTTGCGGGGATCGATGGCGCCGGCGGCCGACCGGTGCGCGATGCGGCGAGTGAGCACGCGGGTCTTGCCCGACCCCGCCCCGGCCAGGATGCACAGCGGCGCAGCCGTGCTGGTGACCGCGGCCCGCTGCCCCTCGTTGAGGCCGTCGAGCAGCGCCGAAGAGTCGCTTGCCGCGGTGGTGCTCGTGGAGGTGGCTGGCCGGTCCGTCGACATCGAGCCCGACACTACCGAGCAGGTCTGACAGCCAGGTGTCGAGAGGGTCGATCCCCGCGCGAGCAACGACTGTGTTCTCGGTCTCGCCCGACCTCCCGGTAGCGTCGCTGGATGCTGGACATCACCGAGGAGCGGTTCGAGGAGCTGGTCGTCGAGGCGCTCGACGAGATCCCCGAGGGGCTGGCGCGGCGCATGGACAACGTCGCCGTCACCATCTCGGACCGGGGATCCGAGCCCGATCTTCTCGGCTTGTACGACGGCATCCCGCTGACCGAGCGCGACGACTACGGAGGCGGCATGGTCATCCCGGACCGCATCTCGATCTACCGGTTGCCGATCGTCGAGATGTGCGCCACCGAGGACGAGGTCGTCGAGCAGGTGCGCATCACGGTCATCCACGAGGTGGCCCACCACTTCGGCATCGAGGACGACCGACTCGACGAGCTGGGCTGGGCCTGACGCGAATCGTGAACGGGCCCCACCGCTTCCCCGGCGGGCGGTGACGGTCCGGTGAGCCAGAGTGTTCGGGTTCCGTCGCTCGTCTCAGGAGGCACTGTGGCCGACCGCCAGTTCCAACCCCGCGAAGCGCTCGAGGCCTACGTCGACGCCACGCACTGGTGGGTGGAAGACGTGCTCCCCAACGCCGTCGGCACCGACCTGGACGCGCCCGGGCTGGGGGAGTGGAGCGTCGGGGAGCTGATCGCCCACACGAGCCGGGCGTTCACCACGACGATCGACTACATCGATCCCACTCCCGCTGAGGGTCCTGATCTGATCAGCGCGTCGGCCTACTGGCGCAGGGGCCTCTCGACCGAGGGAGTCGACCAGGTCGTGGCCGAGCGGGCCCGCCAGGAGCTCGCGGGCCTGGACGACGTGATCGCTGCCGCGCTCGAGCGAGCCGACACCGCCTTGCAGACCGTCGGTGCCACGCTCCCCACCGCCACGGTGCACTCGCCGTTCGGCGACCTTCGCTTCGACCAGTACCTCGTCACGCGCACCGTGGAGATCGTCGTGCACGGCCTCGACCTCGCCGCGGCACTCGACGTCGAGGTCCCACCGCCGGCATCGGCGTCGTCGCTCGTGCTGGCCCTGCTCATCGAGTGCGTGCGCAACGACCCGCACGCGACCGTCGCGGTGATCCGCTCCTTGACCGGTCGCGCCGCGCTGGAGGACTTCACGGTGTTCGGCCGCCCGTGAGCACGAGCGAAGGAACCGCCCACCCGGCGGGACCCAGGACTACGGTTCGGACGTGCCATACCCCGAAGACGCGATGCATCCCAACGAGACGTTGGTCCTCAGCTTGCACCCGCACTGGTGGACCATCGTGCCGTCCATCGCCGTGCTGGTGCTCTCGATCGCCTTCGGCGGTTGGGCGATCAGCATGGACAACTCCACGCTCCAGTTCGTCGCGGGTATCGCCATCTTGGTGTGCCTCGTGTGGTTCGGCTGGCGTTACGTCCAGCTCATCACGACGTTCTTCGTACTCACGTCCGACCGCGTCATCTACCGCAGCGGGCTCATCGCCAAGCGCGGTGTCGAGATCCCGCTCGACAGCGTCAACGCCATCCACTTCGACCAGAAGATCTGGGAGCGCATGCTCGGCCTCGGCGATCTCAAGGTCGACTCGGCCAGCGTGGCGGGCACCTCGGAGTTCGAGAACATCCGCCATCCGGACAAGGTCCAGAACGAGATCTACATCCAGATGGAGAGCAACGAGAACCGCAAGTTCGATCGCGTGGCGCAGGGCATCAACGCCAACAACGCGGCGGCAGCCGCGGCGCCCACGGTGGCCGAGCAGATCGCCCAGCTCGGCGACCTCCTCGCCCAGGGTCACATCACCCAGGCAGAGTTCGACACCAAGAAGGCCGAGCTGCTCAACCGGATGTAGGCCGAGCTCGCGGTCAGACCCAGCTGTGCTTCGCTCCCGGGCCGCGATCAGGCCGGCGGGTGGTAGGTCCCGGCAGCGGGGGTCTTGCCGTCGAACTCGATGGTCCACATCGAGCCCTTCTGGCTGACCGCGCCGTGTCGCACGGTGGCATGGTCGACCGACATGCCCCGAGCCACCAGCGCGTCGATGACCGGCGGGATGAGGTCGCCGTGGGCGCAGAGCGCCGCGTTGCTCTTGGCGAGGGAGATGACCAGGGCGACCGCCGTGTCGACATCGGCACCTTCGGCGAGCTCGGGAAGGACGTGTACATCGATCTCGAGGTGGGGGACGAGCGGTGCCAGCGTCTCGAGGCACCGCACCGCCGGACTCGACCCGAGGTAGCTGACCGACGCGTCGGCCAGCAGCGCCCCGATCGCGATGGCCTGTTGGTAGCCCTTGTCGCTGAGGGGCCTGGCCGAATCGTCGCCCTGCCAACGCGACCGCGAACCGGCGTGTGCGTGACGTATGAGGAAGACCGGCACGGCCGAGACAGTAACCCGCGGCCGCACCCGGCCAGATCGCGGCTGCGGATCTCACCGTCGATCTGCGCCGTCGATCGGACCACGACGGCCGCTCGTGGCCAGACCGCTGCATGGCCGGGGATTACGATGGCTGCACCGAGCGCTGGGGGTCGCTCGGTGCTCCACCCGACTCCGGGCCGACCCGCGGCCCGGTCCTCTGCCAACCCGAACGAGGGAACGCATCGATGTTCGACACCAGTGACGACTGCTCTGTCGATGTGCTCGTCATCGGGGCGGGCGCACAGGGTCGCTACGTCGCCAACGCCCTCGCCCCCCGGTACTCGGTGTGCGTCCTCGCCGACCCGGCGGTGGGTTCGTCGGCACTCGACACGCCCGGGCTGGTGTCCGCCGGCTACACCGGAAACGACGCGGTGCGCATGCAGGCGGCGCGCCGCACAGCGGGCTATTGGCGTCACCTGGCGGAGGTCGCGGGTGCCCCCGGCGCGTCGACGCCGACCTACGTCGCGGTGCCCAACGTCGAGGCAGCGTCGGCCACGCACCTGTGGGACGAGGCGGGGCTGGAGCATCGCCGCGATCACCTGCCGGGTGTGTTCGACGAGGGGCGCCTGGTCGGCGCGTTCACGACCTTCCGCGTGGCGGACGACGTCGTCGTCGATCCGGGCGCGCTGGTTCGCTCGGTCACCTCGTCCACGGTGTCGTACATCGACGGCACCGTGGTCAAGTTCGGTCTCGACGCCGATTCGGTGATCGACCACGTCGACGTCGACACCGGGCACGGCGTGATCTCCATCGCCCCCCGCTTCGTCGTGCTCGCCGCGGGTGTCAACAACGCTGCGGTCCTCGCCAGCATCGCCCGACGGTTCCGCGACCAGTCCAGGCGGCGCCTTGCCGGTCAAGCCGCCCGGCAGTCCCAGGTGGTGGTCGATCACCATGTGGTGGCGTTGCGCAGCGCGCAGCTGCCGGTGCTGGCCGGCACCTTCGACGACCTCACGGTGGTGGCCCACCAGGTTCCGAGCTCGCCCGATGTCGTGTGGTTGGTGACCGGTTGCCCCGCGTTGCACCGCGTCCTTCCGGGCGACGCCGAGACGCGCTTCGACCCGCCCGTCGACCAACGCCATGTCGCCCAGATCATCGGTCGCCTCCGAGCGGCGAGCACCGTGATCGACGCCAAGATCCGCGACGTCGCCTGGTCGGCCTACGTGGCGCGCGACGCGGTCCATCCCAGCGGAGTCGAGAGCGAGGGCGGAACGACCGTCGGCACTCCGATCCCGGCCCGGCTCGACTCGTTCGGCCTCGAATCGTTCCTGGCTCTCTGGCCGTCGCACCTCGGCTACACGATGCTGCTCGGCGACGTCGTCGCCGAACGCGTCGCGACGGCCCTCGGCAACTCCACGGGCCCCATCGACCTGCGGATGGTCGGTGTGGCCCGCACCGAAGCCCCCGCGGCGCGATCGCGGTGGTGGTCGCCCACCTTCTTGTGGCACGACTGGGACACCTTCGCGGCCATCCACGGTCTGCCACCGCGTTGAGCGGGACCTCGTCGGGTCAGGATCCGAGCGACCGGAGCTGCGCGACGACCCGGGGCAGCACCACGAGCAGGTGATCGACGTCGGCGTCGGTGCTGTTCCACCCGACGCTCACACGCAACGACCGGTGGGCGTCGACCCCCATCGCCTCGAGGACCGGTGACGGCTCGAGCGCCTCCGAGGAGCACGCAGAACCGGAGTGGGCTGCGATCCCGGCCTGGTCGAGCCCGAGCAGCACGCCCTGCGGCTCGATGCCGTCGATCCCCAGGCAAACGAGATGCGGGACGCGGTCCACCGGGTCGCCGTACACCGAGACCCCGTCGATCGCCTCGACGCCGGCGAGGACCCGGCGGGTCAGCTCCGTCTGGTGGTGCATCTCGTCGATGAGCGGTTGGCCGAACAGTGCCGCGCACGTGGCGCCGAAGCCGACGATGCCCGGCACGTTCTCGAACCCGGCACGCCGAGCGCGCTCCTGATCGCCACCCACGAGCAGGGGGTGGATGCGCAGGCCCCGCCGGATCAGCAGCGCGCCGACCCCGGGTGGTCCTCCCAGCTTGTGGGCGCTCACCGACAGCAGGTCGGCGCCGAGGTCGCGGAACGAGATGGGCAGGTGGCCAGCCGCGGTCGCCGCGTCGACGTGCACGAGCACCTCGCGTTCGCGGCACGCGGCGACCACCTCGGCGACGGGCTGCACGGTGCCCACCTCGTGGTTCGCCCACTGGATGTGGACGAGCGCGGTGTCGGCGGTGATCGCCCTCACGATCTCGTCCGGGTCGATGCGGCCGAACCGATCGCAGCCGGTGAAGGTGACCGCTCCGGAGGTGGCGGCCTCGAAGGCCAAGGTGCTCTGGCGGACAGCGGAGTGCTCGATGACCGACGCGACCATGTGCGACCCGCGGGGTGCGGCGCCCCAGGTGGCGGACGCGATGGACTCTGATGCACCGCTGGTGAAGACGACCTCTCGGCTGCGGGCGCCGAGGAAGGCGGCGACTTCCGCCCGGGCATCTTCGATCGCAACACGCGCGGTGAGGCCCTCGTGGTGGATTCGGCTGGGGTCGCCGTGGGGCTGGCGGAGCCACTGCGTCATCGCGTCGAACGCGGCGGGACGCAACGGTGAGGTGGACGCGTGGTCGAGGTAGTGGCGGGTCACGCGTCGACAGCGGTGGCGCACATGGCGTCGCCCAGGACGCGCGAGGCCACCAGTTCGGTGCTGGTGTCGCCGTACAGCGCGCTGAGCATGCCGCGGACGAGCCCCCGATCGACCGAGCAGATGACCGGGTTGTCGCGGGGGGCGTCGCCGAACGGGCAGTGGTCCGACACGATGCGCAGCTCGTCGTTGGATCGCTCCGAATGGGCGGCGAAGCCGTGGGCGGTGAGCGCGTCGACGACCGCATGGATCGACGCCTGGAGCGAACGGTGGTGGTCCTCGTTCGGACCGAGCGATGCGGCGAGGAGCTGGCCGAACTCGACCCCGACCTGCTCGGCCATGGCCTCGGCGTCGTCGGGTGGGAGCAGCGAGAGCGCCCGGCCGAGGAGCATGATCATCAGGTCGTCCTGGCGAACCGGGATGCCGAGGTCGTCGTGGCCCTCCGAGACGAGGTAGCGCTTCGAGGGTCGTCCTGCGCCCGTGCGGGCCTGGCCGCCGATCTGGACCTCGAGGTAGCCACCGGCGGCGAGCTTGTCGAGGTGGTGGCGCGCGACGTTGGCGTGGAGCGCGAACTGCTCGGCGACGGCGGACGCGGTGACCCCCTCGTCGTGCTCGCGGACGTAGAGGTAGATGCTTCGGCGAGTGGGATCGCCGAAGGCCGCCGAGATGGCGGTGACGGCCGAGGAGAACTCGGTGGGGTTGAGGCCCGAGCCGGACACGCCGGTATTCTACCTACGGCCGTAGGAGAAATACCGCCTGGGTGCGCACCGGTTGGACCGTCGACCGTTCGGCGCACCCATCGACGCCCTCCCGTCGGCTTGAACGACCACACCGTTCTCGCCCCCCGCTACCCGGAGCTGCTCTTCATGTCCGTCACCGAATCCGATGTGATCGAGGCGTTGCGCCCGGTCGAAGACCCTGAGCTGCACCGCAGCATCGTCGACCTCGGCATGGTCAAGGAGGTCACCATCGACGGCGGACGGGTTGATCTGATCGTCGCCCTCACCATCGCCGGCTGCCCGTTGCGGGCCGAGATCACCAACCGGGTGACCGGCGCCGTCGCCGACCTCGCCGGCGTCGACGACGTCGGCCTCGAGTTCACCGTCATGACCGACGAGGAGCGCGCCGCCATCCGCGAGATGCTCCACGGCGACCCGGCGTCCACCGCCGGCAGCCAGCCGGCTCACGGTCATGCCGAGGGACGCACCATCCCGTTCGCCGATCCGGCGTCGCGCACCCGCGTGCTGCTCATCGCCTCGGGAAAGGGTGGCGTGGGCAAGTCCTCGGTCACCACCAACCTCGGCATCGCCCTCGCCCAGCAGGGACACAAGGTTGCCATCGTCGACGCCGACGTGTGGGGCTTCTCCATCCCCAAGATGCTCGGCGTCGACCACCGCCCCACCGTCATCGACCAGATGCTGGTGCCGCCGGAAGCCAACGGCGTGCGCTGCATCTCCATGGGGTTCTTCGTCGAGGAGGACCAGCCGGTCATCTGGCGCGGTCCGATGCTGCACAAGGCGCTCGAGCAGTTCCTCACCGACGTCTACTGGGACGAGCCCGACTACCTCCTCGTCGACCTCCCGCCCGGCACCGGCGACATCTCCATCTCCATCGCCCAGTTCATGCCCCGTGCCGAGCTCTACGTCGTCACCACGCCGCAACCGGCGGCGCAGCGGGTGGCCCAGCGTGCCGCGTTCATGGGCGAGAAGGTGAACCTCGAGGTCAAGGGCGTCATCGAGAACATGAGCTGGTTCACCGGTGACGACGGCAAGCGCTACGAGCTCTTCGGCGCGGGCGGCGGCCAGGAGCTGGCCGACCGGCTCGAGCTCCCGCTGCTCGGCCAGATCCCACTGGTCCCCGCCCTGCGCGAGGGCGGCGACGACGGCAACCCCATCACCGCGGTCGACCCCGACAGCGAAGCCGCCCAGGCGTTCCACGCCATCGCCGAACGCATCGTCAAGGAGCTGGCCCCCACCCGCCGCTTCCACCCCGAGCTCAAGATCCTGTAGCCGGGGCCCAACGCGATGCCGTTCTGGCTGGACAGATACGCCGAATAGCCCGGGTCTTCCCAGCCGGAACGGCTCGGTGTTGCCGTGCCGCGTGCTCGGGTGGCGCGTCATAGGGTGACGTCATGAGCCATGCCCTCGGCATCGACGTGGGGACGACCAACGTCAAGGTCGCCCTGGTCCGGGACGACGGCACGGTCGTCGCGTCGTCCTCAGAACCGCTCTTCACGCGGCGCGACGGTGCGACTGCGGAGCAGGACGCGGCAGCGCTGTGGGCTGCCGTGTGCGTCGCGGTCCGCTTCGTGACCGGGGCCGCGCCCCACGCCGCGTCCGACGTCGCCCACGTCGGCGTGTGCAGCCAGTACTCGTCGATCGTGGGCGTCGACGAGTCCGGCGAACCGGTCACGCCCCTCGTGCTGTACCTCGACCAGCGGGGGACCGATCCGTCGTGGGCGATCATGGTCGAGCACGAAGATGCCTTCGACGTGTGGATCGAACGGCACGGCATCCCGCCCATCGGCTCGGGCCTGTCGCTCGGCCACCTGCTCGGCCTCCAGGCCGACGCAGCGAGCCACGGGCGGGTCGCTGCCTACCTCGAGCCGATGGACTTCGTGAACCTTCGCCTCACCGGCCGCGTCGCGGCGAACCAGTGCACGGTGTTCACCAGCCAGCTGACCGACAATCGCACCCTCGGCGTCACGACCTACGACGAGGAGCTGTTGCGGCGATCGGGCATCGACCCCGTCACGCTCCCGCCGCTCCTCGGTGTCACCGAGGCGGTCGGCACGCTCCGAGCCGACGTCGCCGCCGAGCTGGGCCTGCCAGCCGGCGTCATCGTGCAGGCCGCGATGAACGACAGCCACGCCGGCGCGTTCGCCACGGGCGCGTACCTGCCCGGACAGGGGGGCATCGTCATCGGCACCACCGCGGTGATGCTCGACACCCTCGACCACAAGGACCTCGACGTCGACCACGAGCTGGTGTCGATGCCCAGCCCCATCCCCGGAACCTACCTGGCGATGGCCGAGAACGGCATGGCCGGCAAGGTGGTCGAGCACATCTTGGAGAAGGTCGTCTACGCCGTCGACGAGCTGGGCGACCACGTCACCGACGACCAGTTCGCTCGCCTCGATACGGCTCTGGCCTCGGTGCCGCCTGGAGCAGGCAACGTGCTGTTCCTCCCGTGGCTCGCAGGTTCGATGGCGCCCAAGGTCGATCGGGGCATGCGGGGAGGATTCCTCAACATGTCGCTCGACACCGACCGCACGACGCTCGTGCGGGCCACGGTCGAGGGCGTGTGCCGCAACCTTCGCTGGCTGCAGCCGTTCGTCTCCGCCTTCACGGGGTCGACCCCGGAGCGCTACGTGCTCGGTGGTGGGGCGGCGCGCTCAGCTGAGTGGTGCCGAGCGCTCGCCGACATCCTCGACACGCCGGTGCATCCGCTCCTCGACCCGGAGGTCGCGGCGGCGCGGGCGACGGCGATGGTCGCGCTGCACCACGCGGGTGAGCTGTCCGCCGCCGACCTCGCCGACTTGGCCGGCACCGGCGACCCTCACGATCCCGTGCCCGCCAACCGGGTCCTCCACGACGTGCTCCAGGCCCAGTTCGAAGCGGCCTACGTCGCCGTCCAGCCCATCAGCGAAGTCCTCAACAGCTGAGCTTCGCCCGTCTGTCGATCCGTTCAGCCGTCCGTCCAGCCGTCCAGCCGTCCAGCCGTCCAGCCGTCCATCCAGCCATCCGCCGGTCCGCGAGCGGGTACCGCCGAGCTGCCCGTCAGCTCCACCCTCCCAGCCGCCCAGGGGGCATCGCCATGAGCACCACCTATCCGTACGCCGAGCGCTTCCCCGTCAACCGGGTCCTGCCCGAGCAGGGTCGGCCCCGTGCCGAGATCCTCGATGAGCTCCGAGGGCTGGCGGCCGAGGAGGACGCGTCGTGGGAGTCGGGCCGGGTCTCGGGCACGATGTACTGCGGCGACCACGAGCACTACGAGTTCCTCGGGGACGCGTTCGAGCTCTTCGCCCACGTCAACGCCCTGCAGCGCGACATCTGCCCGAGCCAGACCCGCTTCGAGGGCGAGATCATCGCCATGACCCGCGACATGTTGCACGGCGAAGCGATCGAAGGCACTGAGCCAGCAGGTCTGGTCACCACCGGTGGGTCCGGCAGCATCGCCCACGCCGTGCTCGCCTACCGCGACCACGCGTCGCAGACGCGGGGCATCAGCCGACCCAACCTCGTCATGCCCGAGACCGCGCACCCGGCGTTCAACAAGGCGTGCCATCTGTTCGGCGTCGACCTGCGCATCGCCCCGACCGACCCTGACACGACCCAGGTGCAGGTCGACGCGGTCGCGGAGCTCATCGACGGCGACACGATCGCTCTGGTCGGTTCGGCCTGCAACTACGGCTACGGGACCATCGACCCGATCTCGGAGCTGTCCGACCTCGCGCTCGATCGGGGCGTCGGGCTCCACGTCGACGGGTGCCTCGGCGGATTCATCCTGCCGTGGGGCCAGGAGCTGGGCTACGACATCCCCGTCTTCGACTTCCGGCTCCCCGGCGTCACCAGCATCTCGGCCGACACCCACAAGTACGGCTACGCCCTGAAGGGCACCTCAGTGCTGTCGTTCCGCGACAAGGCGCTGCGCAACTCGCAGTACTTCTTCCTCACCGGTTGGACCGGCGGCAAGTACTGCTCACCGGGCATGGAGGGCTCGCGCTCCGGTGGGCTGCTCGCCGCCACGTGGGCATCGATGGTGAGCATGGGTCGAGACGGCTATGTCCGCTACGCCAAGGCGATCTTCGAGACGGCGTTCGCGTTGCAGGACGTGGTGCGCTCGCACCCCGAGCTGTCGATCATGGGCTCGCCCACGTTCTGCTTCAGCTTCCGCTCGGACGCCTTCGACATCTACCACGTCAACGACTTCATGCGGCTGCGAGGGTGGCGCTTCAACGGCCAGCAGTACCCCAACGCCATCCACATGGCGGTCACCCGCCCGCAGACCCAACCGGGCGTGGTGGAGGCCTTCGCAGCCGACCTCGACGAGGCTGTCGCCTACGCGAAGGCCAAGGAGGCCACGGGGGAAGGACCGGACAGCGGGGCCATCTACGGCGGCATCGCGGGTGGCATGACTGACGAGGCCGACGACTTCATCCGCATGGTGATGGCCCAGATGATGGACGAGCAGCAGGACCTCCCCCCGCTCTGAGACGACCGTCCCCCTGGGTCGTTTGCGTATCCGGGTGGGTGTGGGCGCGCGAGGTACGCAAGCGACGGCTGAGGTGGTCGTGTAGGTGGGGGTGGCGGATGACCCGTACGATGTCGGCATCATCAGCTGGTATCCGGGTACGGCCATGTGGTGGCCCGGTGCAGCGCTTCCCGCTTCCAGGAGGACTCGGCGTCGTGGACATTCGTATCGGTGTTGTGCATACGGCCAAGGAGATCGAGATCGAGGTGGCCGCCGATACTGATCCGGCTGACATCACGGCCAGGGTCGACGAGGTCCTCGGCGGCGACTCGCCCATCCTGTGGATCACCGACCGGGACGGTGTGCAGTTCGGGGTGCCGGCGAACCGCATCGCCTACGTCGAGGTCGGCACGGCCCAACCCAAGAGCCGCATCGGGTTCGGCGCGGGCTGATCGGCTCCCTGGCCGGTCGCCGCGCCATGACGAGACGATCGTGATCAGACGATGATGGCCGCAGGGCTCCCCGAGCTCCTGGACCGGCGGCTCCTCTTCGTCTCGGGCAAGGGCGGCGTCGGCAAGACCAGCGTCGCGGCCGCGCTCGCTCTGCTCGCGTCCACCCACGGCAAGCGCACCCTCGTGTGCGAGGTCGATGCCAAGGGCAACCTCGCAGACTTCTTCGAGGCCGACGCCAACCGGTTCGACCCCCGGGAGCTGAGCCCGGGGCTGTTCGGCATGGCGATGAACACCGAGGAGTCGCTCAAGGAGTACCTGCGTCTCCAGCTGAAGATCCCCCTCCTCGGGCGCATCGGACCGTTCGCCCGCAGCCTCGACTTCGTGGCCAACGCCGCGCCCGGGGTCAAGGAGATCCTCACCGTCGGCAAGCTCGCGTGGGAGGTCCGCGAAGAGCACTACGACCTGGTCGTGGTCGACGCTCCCGCGACCGGCCACGTGGTGGCTCAGCTCGCCGCGCCGCAGGCGATCAACGACCTCGTGAAGGTCGGGCGAATCCGCGACCAGACCGCCTGGATGGTCGACATCTTGTCGGACCCCTCGACGACGGGAGCGGTCCTCGTGACCACGCCTGAGGAGATGCCCGTGAGCGAGACGATCGAGCTCGCTGATCGGATCCGGGAGGAGACCACCGTCGACCTGGCGGCGATCGTGGTCAACAAGGTGCTCCCCGAGCTCTTCGGCCGAGGAGAGCAGGAGATCTTCGAGCAGCTCCGCGCTCCCGAGCAGGTCGCGGTCCTCGAGCGGTCGGCCGGTCCCGCGGTGTCCACGGTCCTCGACGCGGCCGAGTTGGCGAGCACCCTGCGGCGCACCAGCGCCGAGCACATCGGGCGACTCCGTGCCGACCTCGCCGGCACCGTTCCACTGCTGTACGTCCCGTTCATCTTCACCCGCACCCACGGAGTGCGGGCGACGCGCAACGTGGCCGAGGCGCTCGGCGCGGAGCTCGGGTTCTGATGGCGCGCTCGACGCGGGTCGCGGTGCCCGTCGACCAACCGGTCGGTTCGCTCGAGCAGCTGATCGCGTCGAAGGAGATCATCATCACCTGCGGATCCGGCGGCGTGGGCAAAACCACGACGGCGGCGGCCATGGGCGCCATGGCGGCCAGCACCATCGGGGGCAAGGTCCTGGTCCTCACGGTCGATCCCGCCAAGCGGCTGGCCAACGCCCTCGGACTCGAGCAGTTCGGCAACGTGGAACGGCAGGTCCCCGAGGAGCTGTTCACCGCGGCGGGGGTACGCCCCCGCGGCGAGCTGTGGGCGGCCATGCTCGACACGAAGGAGTCCTGGGACTCCTTGGTGCGCGCACATGCGCCGGATGCCGAGACGCGCGATGCGATCCTGGTCAACCCGCTGTACCAGAACATCACCTCGAAGTTCGTCCAGAGCCACGACTACATCGCGATGGAGCGTCTCTACGAGATCCACTCGTCGGGACGCTACGACCTGATCATCGTCGACACGCCACCTACTCGGAACGCCATCGACTTCCTCGAAGCGCCCGAGCGCATGGCCGAGTTCTTCAGCAGTCGGTTGCTTCGCTGGCTCATCACGCCGTACCGCTCACGCTTGGTCAACGCGGCGTCCCGGCCGTTCTACAACGTGGCCGATCGGATCCTCGGCTCGCAGTTCCTCCAGGACATCGCCGACTTCTTCATCTTGTTCCAGACGATGTACGACGGCTTCGTCGAGCGAGCCGAAGCGGTCACCCGGACGCTTTCGGACCGGCGGACGACCTTCGTGGTCGTGAGCACCCTCGAACAGGCGCCGGCGCGAGAAGCCGAGTACTTCATCACCGAGCTCGACGCCCGAGGGTTCCCGCTCGGAGCGTTGGTGCTCAACAAGGTGCTGCCCGGCTACCTCCTCGACGACGGCGCGACCGAAGCGGCCGAGATGTTGTGCCGCAAGGCGACCCAGATCGCCGAGGAGATCGCGCCGCGGCTCGACGCCACGGGCTCCGCCGCGGCGCCAGAACCGGTGCAGGTCGCTCAGGTGGAGCGCGTGCTCACCGAGATCGGGTCGAACTTCTCGAACTACCGGGTGATCGCCGCCCGGGAGTCCGAGCAGCGCAAGCACCTCAGTCAAGCGCCCGAAGTGACGGCGGTGGCCCCGTTCTTCGATCGCGACATCTTCGAACTCGCCGGACTGCTTCGCCTGGGCGAGACGATCTGGCGCTGAGCTGGCGTCTCTCGATCGCCCGCCGCGCTAGGCCATTCCCCTCAGATCGAGGTGATCTGCTCAAGGGTTGAGCAGCGGCGGTCGATGTCCTGACGGAGCGATCACCGGAATCGTGACGAAATTCACCGGATTGGTGGCCGGAACCACCTTCTCGCTCTATCATGTCGTCATGGCTTGGCGAATCGGTCGGAGCGGAAAACCGGTGGAGGCCCCCAGCCCCACCACCGAGGAGATCCTCCTCGACCTGCGAGACCCGCTGCCGCCGGGTCCCTTGGTCTTCGGCATGCCCACCCGATGCCCCGACTGCGAGGACTACGGCTACATCGACCGCCTCGACCTCGTCGACCGGGTCATGAAGCTGCACTGCCCGACCTGCCACAGCCGATGGGTCATCACCGAGCAGCAGATCGACGCGGCCAACGCCGCGGTCGAGGTGGAGGACACGGCGGCCGTCGAAGTCGACGCATCCTGACCTGCCGCCGATCACGGTCGCACGAAGGACCGGTCGACCCGCGCTTGACGGCACGTCCTCACGGCGGTTGATCTTCTCGCATGACCACGCTCGCCGAGCTCGCGAGAGAACGAACCGACCTCACCCGTCCCCAGATCGACCAGCTGCAACGCCTCGTCGCCGCTTGGGGGCTCCTCGCCGACCTCTGCTTCGCCGATCTGATGCTGTTTGCCCCAGATGTCACGAGCGCTGAGGGTGCCAGCCAGCTCGTCGTGCTGGGTCAGGTCCGGCCCACGACCGGTCAGACGCTGTATCGCAGCGACTGGGTCGGCAACGTGATCGACGCAAGCGACCGCCCGTTGGTTGCCCGGGCGTTGGACCGTGGCGAGATCATCGACGGGGAGGTTGCGAGCGGATTGCATCGCGAACCGGTGCGTGAGCTGTGCATCCCGGTGCGCCTCGACGGCGAGACGCTCGGCGTGGTCACCCGCGAATCAGCGCCGACCATCGGTCGGCAGCCCGGCGAGCTCGAGCGGATCTACGTCGAGGTGTTCAACCGGTTCGCTCGCATGATCGCGGCCGGCGACTTCCCCTTCGCCGGCGAGGAGACCTGGAGCGAGGAAGCGCCTCGCGTCGGTGACGGCGTGATCCTGCTCGATTCGTCGATGCGGGTCGAGTACGCGTCGCCGAACGCCGTCTCCGCGTTGCATCGCATCGGGGTCCATGCCAACGCCGAAGGGATGACGCTCACCGAGATCGGCCTGCGTCAGGCCGCGGTGTACACGGCGTTCGCCAAGCGGCGGCCCGCCACCGAGGAGATCGAGCGGGGTCCCGAGATCACGGTGATGCTGCGCTGCATCCCGCTGCTCGACCACGACCAGGTGCCGGGAGCGCTGATCCTCGTGCGCGACATCTCCGAGCTCCGCCGACGCGATCGGTTGCTGCTCTCCAAGGACGCCACCATCCGCGAGATCCACCATCGGGTGAAGAACAACCTGGGGACCATCTCGGCGCTCCTGCGACTCCAGGGCCGGCGTCTCACCTCACCCGAAGCCAAGGCAGCCGTCGACGAATCGGTTCGCCGTATCCGCTCGATCGCGCTGGTGCACGAGACCCTTGCCCACGCTGCAGGGGAAGACGTGCCGTTCATCGACATCGTCGCTCCGCTCGTGCGCATGGTCGACGAAGGACTCGGCTCGCCGGACCAGCCCGTGGAGTTCAAGGTGGTCGGCGACCACGAGCGACTTCCCGCGTCGATCGCCACCCCGATGGCGGTCGTCGTCACCGAAGCCATGCAGAACGTCGTCGATCACGGCTATCCGAGGCCGAACGAGGACGACCCACGACCCAACCGCGCCGGTCACGTGTTGGTCGAGTTGACCAACGACGGTACCGAGCTGCGGGTCAAGGTCACCGACGACGGCGTGGGTCTGCCGCCCGACTTCAGCATCGATCGGGCAGAGGGCCTGGGGCTGTCGATCATCCGCACGCTCGTGACGTCGGAGCTCAACGGGACCATCGGCCTGTACGGCGCGGGCGGCCCACCAGGGCGTGAGGGAACCGTCATGGACATCCGAGTGCCGATCGCGGTGTCGGTCGACACCGGTCAGGTCCCGATCGTGCAGGTCCACCGCACCCAGCCCGTCCCGATCGTCCGGGTGGACGAGACCTGAGCCAGGACGCGCAACGGCCTCCCGCCGGGGGAGGCCGTTGGTCAGTTCAGGTTCCGCTCCGGGGGAGCGGGAACAACGGTCAGGATCAGGACGCGCGGCGCTTGGCGGCGAGCCACTGGCGGCGGATCTTGCGGCGCTCCTCCTCGGAGGTGCCACCCCAGATGCCGGAGTCCTGGTTGGTGGTCAGCGCGAACTCGAGGCACGGCTGACGGGACTCGCAGGTCTCGCAGACGGACTTGGCGGCCGCGATCTGCTCGATGGCGGGGCCAGTGGTTCCGACCGGGAAGAACAGGTCGGGGTCGGTGTCGCGACAGGACGCGGTGTCGCGCCATTCGTCGTTGGCCGCGCTGAGCGTGAGGGGCGTGGCAGTGAGCGCCATGGGTTCTCCACAGGATCGGGGCTCATCGATTCGGGACATGGGCCCATCGCGGTGGGACGCAGTCCAAATCGTGAAGCTGTTCACATGTCGCCGGTGCCAGTTGGGGCACTCGTGCGGCTGGGACGGAGAGAACCTACTGACTCCGCAGGGCCGATACAAGGGGTCCCTAGCGGATTTCTTGTCCTTGTGTCCAATGTCACGGTTCGTGGGCGAGTGGCGACGCGGTGCCGTGCACTTCCGCACCACGGCGCGGATCGCGCCAGCGGATCGGGCCATCCGCGAACGTGATGTCCGCCAGATGGGTGCGGCGAGGTGCGGTTCGGGGCGGTGAGGATTTGGCGACAGGGCGATGAGGACACTAGAAGCCTGCCTTCCGGCGGTGAGCGGTGAGCGGTGAGCGGTGAGCGGTGAGCGGTGAGCGGTGGCCTCGGTCGACCTCCCCGATCGGAGTCCGCGCATCACTGGGTGGGTCGCGCCAGGATTCCCGCATGTCAGACCGCCGCCAGACCCCCGTCGTCGTCGCCCACCGGGGAGCCTCCGCCGCACATCCGCCGGGCAACACCCTCTTGGCGTTTCGGGCTGCGGCCGAGCTCGGCGCCGACGGCGTCGAGCTCGACGTGCGTCGGGCAGCCGACGGATCGCTCGTGGTCCACCACGACGGGGAGCTACCGGACGGTCGGCTGATCAACACGCTCTCGAGGGAGGCGCTCCCCGAGTGGGTTCCCACGCTCGACGCGTCCCTCGCCGTATGTGCCGAGTCCGGGCTCACCGTCAACGTCGAGATCAAGAACAGCCCCCTCGAAGCCGACTTCGACGAGGACCGAACGGTCGCCGACGACGTGCTGGTCGCCCTCGACGGCTGGAGTGCCGCTGACGTGCTCATCTCGTCGTTCGATCCCGGCTCGGTGGCGAAGGTGGCGACGTTGGGTGCTCCCTTCCCGACGGGACTCTTGCTGTGGGATCCCTCGACGATCGCGGACGCTCTCGAGTCGGCTGCCGCGATCGGGCACGCCGCCGTGAACCCCTGGTCGCCCTACATCGACCGGGATCTCGTAGCCAAGGCGACCGACCTCGGCCTCGCCGTCAACGCGTGGACCGTCGACGAGCCCGATGAGATGCGGGCGCTGATCGACCTCGGTGTCGCATCCATCATCACCAACGTGCCCGACGTCCTGCGCTCGTTGGTCTGACGGCCGACCCGCCATCAGCCCGGCATCACCAGACGCAGCACGTCGGGGTGGTGCTCGAAGACGAGCTCGGTGGTCTCGCCTAGGTACTCGCCGTCCATCTGGTAGGGCACCGGCCCGTACCCGGCGATGCGCACCGAAGCGAGGTCGTGGTCGTACGAGGTCTGACGGCTCCGGCGCATCCGCTCGCCCGACCCGAGAGCCGAAGCCGCCAACGAGAGCAACGGGAACGCCGAGAGCGTACGGAACGTGAGGACGGCGAGGCCGCGGTCGAGGCCCGCATCGGGTGCTGCGTCGAAGGGGCGGCGTCCCAGGTAGGTGTACGGGTTGGTGTTGAGGCAGATGGCGAAGTACCCGTCGTCGACCACCCGGCTGCCGGCGTGGACGGCGAAGCGGGGTCGCGACCGGTCGTAGTGGCGCAGCCAGACCTCGAAGGCGCACCACGCGAACCAGGCGTGGCTCAACCACTTCTTCAGGATCGAACGCTGCTCGACGCGGTGGACGATGGCCGCGTCGAACCCCACCCCCACGTGGAAGAGGAAGTACCGCCCGTTCACCGAGCCGAGACCGACCGGTCGGATGGCATCGGTGGCGAGCGCATCGAGCAGCGCGCCCGTCGCCTCGATGGGGTCGTCGGGGAGTCCGAGCGTGCGGGCGAACACGTTGGTGGACCCGCCCGGGAGGGGAGCGAGGGCCGTGGTGGTGCCCGCCAGCCCGTTCGCTGCTTCGTTGAGCGTGCCGTCGCCGCCGAGCACCACGACGACATCGCAGCCGTCGGCCGCGGCGCCCTGGGCGAGGCGGGTGGCGTGGCCGGGCCGGCTCGTCTCGGCCACCGTCACGTCGTGATCGGCGGCGAGCGCCTTCTGGATGACGACCCGGGTGCGCGCCGTGACCGACGACGCGGACGAGTTGACGACGAGGAAGAGCTTGCGGCGCGTGGCGATCACCGGACGGTAGTTGATGGCTTCGGTCCGTTCTCCTGTCGTCCCGCACCTACCTGATGACGTGACGAACGTGAATTTGGTCGTGCGCCGCGAGGTGGACAAACTGTCGCCCATGAACGTCGTCGTCTGCGTCAAGCAGATCCCTGACCCCGCGGACCCGGGGCAGTTGGATCCCTCAACCAAAACGCTCAAGCGCGATGTGAAGCTCATCCTCGACGAGTCCGATTCGTACGGCGTCGAGATGGCTCTGCAGCTCGCCGAGGCCGCCGGTGGCGGCGAGGTCACCCTCGTCTCCATGGCCCCCAACAGCGAGGTCGGCGGTCTCCGCACGGCCCTCGCCATGGGCGCCGCCAAGGCCATCCTCGTGAGCGATCCCGCCCTCGCCGGCTCCGATGCCCTCGGCACCGCCAAGGTGCTGGCCGCGGCCATCAAGAAGGTCGAAGGCGCCGATCTCATCATCACGGCCACCGAGTCGTCCGACGGCTACACGGGCACCGTGCCCGAGCAGATCGCCGGCCTCCTCGACCTGCCCTCGATCACGTTCGCCAAGAGCATCGAGATCGCGGATGGCACCGTGAAGGTCCAGCGTCAGACCGACGCCGGCTATGACGACGTCGAGACGTCGCTCCCCGCTGTGGTCTCGGTGACCGCCGGCGTGGTCGAGCCCCGCTACCCGTCCTTCAAGGGCATCATGGCGGCCAAGAGCAAGCCGGTCGACGAGGTCACCGTTTCCGACCTCGGAATCGATGCCGGCCAGGTCGGCTGGGCCGGTGCCGGCCAGGAGATCGTGGCCATCGAGACCGCCCCTGCCCGCGAGGCCGGCGAGAAGATCGTTGACGAGGGCGAAGCCTTCCAGCAGATCGTCGCCTTCCTCGACAACCTCAAGGTCATCTAGGAGCCAGAACATGACACTCACCAAGATCTGGGTCCTCGCCGAAGCCGCTGATGGCAAGGTCTCCAACACCACGCTCGAACTGCTCACCAAGGCCCGCTCGCTGGGCGACACCGTCGAAGCCGTCTACGGCGGCGACGCGTCGGCCATCGCGGCGGAGCTCGGCGAGTACGGCGCCACCAAGGTGTACGCCACCGGCGACCTCGGCAACTCGCTTCTGGGCGTGCCGGTCGCGTCGGCCATCGCTGCGCTGGTCGAGGGCGGCAACGCCCCCGACGCCATCCTCGCCGCCACCAGCTACGACGGTCGCGACGTGGCCGGTCGCCTGTCGGTCAAGCTCGACCGCACCGTGCTCACCAACAACGTCGACCTCGAAGAGGACGGCGGCTCGCTCGTCACCACCGAGCCGGTGTTCGGTGGGGCCACGAACGTCAAGACCAAGTTCACCGCTGGTGGGCCGCACATCGTCCTCGTCCGGCCGAAGTCGTTCGCCGCTGAGTCGGCGGGCGGCGGCGCGGCCGAGGTCGAGACCATCGCCGTTCCGGCGCCGGGCACGGCCACCATCACCAACCGGTTCGTCGAGGAGCGGCAGGGTCCGTCGCTCGACGAGGCCGCCGTGGTGGTCTCGGGTGGTCGTGGCCTCGGCGAGGCCGAGAAGTTCGAGATGATCGAGTCGCTGGCCAAGCTGCTCAAGGGTGCCCCGGGTGCGTCCCGAGCCATCGTCGACGCCGGCTGGGTGCCCTACTCGTACCAGGTCGGCCAGACCGGCAAGGTCGTCAAGCCCACCGTCTACATCGCGGCGGGCATCTCCGGTGCCACCCAGCACATGGTGGGCATGAAGGGCTCCAAGAACATCATCGCCATCAACAAGGACGAGGAGGCCCCGATCTTCTCGGTCGCCGACCTCGGCATCGTGGGCGATGTGCACAAGGTGCTGCCGCAGCTCATCGAGGCCCTCCAGGCCCGAGGCTGATCCAGCCGCAAGCAGTCTGAACTGATGGAGGCCCGGGCTCCGGCCCGGGCCTCCGCCGCGTTCTCACCCAATTGCGTGTGGTTTGCTCGGAAACCGACGCGCCTGCACGCCAGAAGCCGTCGCTGGTGGGCCGTCTGGCCTTCTGGCGTGTGGTTTGGTCGGATTCCGGTGCACCTGCACGCCAGAAGCGCTCGTGGTGGGACGCAATCAGACCAGGGGCCAGGGGTAGGCGTGGCCGGTGGTGTCGGTGGGGTAGCGGCCTGCGGCGAGAACGGCACGGACGCGCGCTTCGAGCGCGGCGCGCTCGAACGGGTCGAGCAGGTCGCACAGGGTCGCCGCGGCGGGGTTCTCGACGAGTGGTGTGCTGGCAAAGGTCCCGAGGTCTGCGACGAGATCGTCGGGTATCGGTTCGCCGGCGTACTCCCAGATCACCGTGCGGAGCTTCGGTTCGGCGTTGAAGCACAGGCCGTTGTCGATGCCCCACACGTGGCGGTCGGCATCGATGAGGCAGTGTCCGCTCTTGCGGTCGGTGTTGTTGGCGACCACGTCGAACACGGCCATCCGCTGGAACTGGGGGCGGAGGTCGTCGTCCTCGGACAGCGTGAAGTAGTGCTGCTCGAAGTCGGCATCGACGAACAGCTGGAGCGAGCCGGCCCCCAGGGGCCCATCGGCGCGGGCGATCGTGAGCGGTACGAGATCCCAGCCGATCGCGGTGCACAGCTCGTAGGCTGCCACCTCGCGGCGGAAGAGCCCGCCGGGGAAGTCCCACAGGGGGCGCTCGCCGCGACCGGGCTTGTAGACCGCTCGGACCCCATCGTCGGAGTCGGGCACGCCGCTGTCCTCGGGCCCGGAACCAGCCTCGGGCCCGGAACCAGCCTCGGGCGAGGATCGGTTCGGAAGGGGTCGCCTCACCTCGACGAGGAAGGTCGCGTTCGAGCTCCACGGCATGCGGCCCAGGATCTCGATCTCGCCGTCCCGGAGGATCGATGCGGTGGGTTCGGTCACCACGACGCGGCCGTCTCGATTCGATCGACGACCGACGGCCACGGCATCGTTCAGTGTGTGCCGTGTCCGTTGCTGCGCGGGCAGACGTGACCGGTGGGGTCGAGCGGTTGGCCGCACAGCGGGCAAGGAGGTCGTCCGCTCATCACCAGCTCCACGGCGACGCGGATGAAGGCGGTGACCTGGCCTCGGCGGAGGTGGAAGCGCGCCGAGCCGGGGTCGGAGTTGAGGTCGTCACCCTCGTCGAGCTCGGCGATGAGCTCTTCGGCCACGACGATGATCCGATCGCTCTCCGCGTCGTAGGCGACCGCCAACGACCCGACGCTCCATTCCGGCACGACGGGCTCGGTGAGAACGAGCTCGGTGAGCGGCGGTTCGTCGTCAGGGGGGAGATCGGCGAGGATGCCGGCGAGGTACTCGGCGAGCGCGGCGACCTGCTGCTTCTCCAAGCGGAAGCTCAGCGTGTGGCCGCCCGCGGTGGCCTGGAGGAAGAAGGTCCGGCTGCCCGGCTCGCCGACGGTTCCGGTGAGGAACCGATCGGGGTGCAGGTCGAACGAAGAGCTCATGAAGGGACCAGTCGTGTGAGGTCCTCACCGGTCGAATTCACGGCGAGGACGATGGGGCCGTCGGGGGTGTGCGTGACGGCGCTGACCGAACAAGGCGAGATGACGATGCGCTGGAAGAGGTCGAGGTGGGTGCCGACGCTCTGGGCGACGGCAGCCTTGATCGGGTCGGCGTGTGAGACGGCGACGATCGTCTCACCAGGATGGGCGGCCACGAGCTCGGCGACGGTCTTGGTGATCCGCGTCTGCATGGCGCTGAACGACTCGCCCCCGGGGAAGGTGAAGGCGCTGGGGTTGCGCTGGACCGTCCGCCACTCGGGCAGCTTCATCAGGGCGGTGAGCTTCTGTCCGGTCCAGTCGCCGAAGTCGCACTCGAGCAGTCCCCGGTGGCGTTGCGTCCGCAGTCCGAGGGCGGCGGCGATCGGTGCCGCCGTCTCCCGTGTGCGCTCGAGCGGTGAGGCGTACACCGCGGTGACCTTGCCCAGGGCGCCGATCCGATCGGCCGCCGCTCGTGCCTGTGCCACGCCCGCCTCCGAGAGGTGCAGCCCAGGGGCACGGCCGGGAAGCGACGTTCCGGTGGTGGGGGTGAGCCCGTGGCGGACGAGCAGCACCGTGGTGGGGGCGGGGCCTGACCTCGGTGAGCGGGGCGCCTTCTTGCGGGCGTTGGGTCCTGTACCGGAGGTGCGGGCGGTGGCCATGGGCGGCTCAACCTACCAACCACCGGTCGGTTCCGGTCCACACCGACGGGGTGGTGGGGTGTCGGTGGAGCGAGTCGCACCATCACCCCACGCGCCCGGTCGGGCGGTCGTTCGACCTAGGACCGTGGGTCGTTGGGACCTTTCCCCCGGGGAATGGGCCGCTGGACTCACGACACACCCCGCGATCACAGGGAAAGTGCCCACATGACCGGCATACGACAAGGATCGAGTCTCGGCTCGACCGACCGGCAGATCCAGGACGGGCAAGGCCCGCAGTTGGGGCGGGAGCCACGGGGGCTCTGGCAGGCGCTGGTCGACGCGGACGCCGTGCGATCGAGCTTCGCCGAGCCGTGTGAGATCCAAGAGCGTGGGACCGGGGTCGTGATCGATCTCGCCGCGCATGCCCAGGCCCACCTTGGCTACCTGGAACGCCTCGGTTTCGCCGTGGTGACTCACGCGAGCGATGAACTGGGCCGCGTTGTCGGCGGCGACGCGACGGTGGTCGATCTTGCCGACCACCGCTCGCGGCGAGCGCTCATCGCCTGACCGGCGCCGAACCGGGGTGTCGAGGAGGTCGGGGCCCGGCCAGATGGTGGCCGAGACGAGCCCCCGACTACGGTGACCCCGCCGCGTTCGTACCGCCCGCTTCCGGCCGGCGCGGATCGGTTCCCTGCCCTGGGTGCATCCTGCGTCGGATCGCAGGTCCCGTCCTCCCTTCCGCTGAGGTGTTCCCCGTGTCGAAGTCCTCTGGTCGCTCAAGTCGCTCGAGGCGCGCCGCGTTCGGCGTGGCCTTGTCTGCGTCGCTCGTCGTCGCGCTCGCGGGTTGCAGCACACCAAGCAACACGCCAGAGGCCTACGACGACACGGTGAAGACCAACTTCATGAATGGCTGCACCGCCACGGCACCTCCCGCCAAGACGGGCGAGACCGGTGAGTCGCTGGGCGACGGCGCCTCCGATCAGTACTGCGAGTGCGCCTACAACTGGTTCGTCAACAACGTGCCTTACAGCGACTCCACGGCCAGCGAGGGTCAGGCGCCGGCCAACCCGGCGTTCGCCGCGTTCGACTTCAAGACGATCAACGCCGATCTCGCTGACGATCCCGAGGCGATGCCCGAGGAGATCAAGACCGCGCTGGCCGAGGCGTGCGGCACATCGGAGGATCCGGGGACACCCGGGTCGACGACGCCGGCCGCGTCCGGCGCCGAGGCCGACCCCGACGACGCGACCACCAGCTCTGTCCCGGGCTGATCAGCGAACCGTGACCTCGAGTCCCGAGTCCGGTCCCGGTTCCGCATCAGACGAGGGCGAGGGTGGCGAGCGCACGACGTCGTCACCGATGTCGTCACGGACGGCGTGGCGTCGTTGGGGTGTCGTGGCCACCGTCGTGGTCCTGGTGGTCGTCGTCGCCGGGGTCGGCTTCGGCGTCTCCCGGTCGACCACGTCCACCTACGACGAGGTCAGTCGTGAGCGCTTCATTGCGGCCTGCACGGCCGATGGAGGTGACGACGTCGCTCCGGCCTGCGAATGCCTCTACACGGCGATCACCGAGAAGATCGCCTACGAACGGTTCGAGGAGGTCAGCGACCAGCTCACGGCGGCTCGCGACGCGGGTGAGCCGATCGTGCTGCCCGATGACATCGCCGCGCTCGTGCCGGCGTGCCAGGTTCCGGCCTGACGCTGGCGAGTGCCTGGCGGCCTCAGCGGCCCGCACGCGGCGATCCCGAGCTTCTGGCGTTCGCGTTGGTCGGTTTCCGACGAACATGAACGCAATTTGGGTGGAGTGGCGTGGGAGCTCCGCGAGCTCGGAACGCTAGGCCTTGGCCTTCACCTTGGGTTCGGGCAACCCGACCCGCACGCCGGGGTTGGCCCACTGGGGCCACCGCGACCTGCTCTTCTCAGCCAGCTTGCGCATGAGCGCGATCGCCCCGGGATCGCTGTCACCGGGGCGGGCGATGATGGACCCGTCGGCGATCATGCGGCTGATGATCTCGCGGCCGAGCTCGGTGCGGACGATGGTGAGGGTCCAGTCGGCGTTCTCGCCGATGCCGCCGCAGGAGATGTCGGCGTGCTCCGCGGCGAAGTCGGGGCAGTGGGTGCAGCCCTCCCGTGTCCAGGCGTGGCACTCCTTGAGGTTGATCTCGTGGTAGTCGCCGTTGCGCATCCAGATCTGGA
>CAZALT010000010.1:0-37300 GCA_964485515.1 uncultured Rhabdothermincola sp.
CCGGGCACACCTCGATGATCGGCCGGTCGCACAGCACCATGCCGCCCGAGTGGATCCCGAGGTGACGGGGGAAGTCGGCCACCTCGGCGGCGAGGGTGAGCACCGCCTCGGGGATGTCGTGATCGCCCGTGGGGGCGGCGGACCAGCGATCGACCTGCTTGGCCCACGCGTCCTGCTGTCCGGTGGCATACCCGAGCGCCTTGGCCATGTCGCGCAGCGCGGACCGACCCCGATAGGTGACGACGTTGGCGACCTGGGCCGCGTCGTGCCGGCCGTGCGTGTCGTAGACGTACTGGATGACCTCCTCGCGCCGGTCGCTCTCGATGTCGAGGTCGATGTCGGGCGGGCCGTCGCGCTCGGACGACAGGAACCGCTCGAACAGCAGACCGAGCTCGACGGCGTCGGCCTTGGTGACCCCGAGGGCGAAGCACACCGCCGAGTTGGCCGCGGAGCCCCGGCCCTGGCAGAAGATGTCGTTGCGTCGGCAGAACTCGACGATGTCCCACACGATGAGGAAGTAGCCGGGGAACCCCAGCTGGTCGATGACGTCGAGCTCGTGGTCGATCTGGGCCCACGCCCCCGCCACCCGCTCCCGGGACCTCCGGCCGTAGCGGCGCTCGGCACCCTCCTCGACCAGGCGCCGGAGGTAGCCCATCTCGTCGAGTCCGTCGGGGCACGGGTAGGGCGGCAGCGCCGGGGCGACGAGGTCGAGGTCGAAGGCGCACGCCCGACCCAGGTCTGCGGCCCGTTCGACCACCCCCGGATAGCGGGCGAAGCGCCGGGCCTGCTCGAACCCGGACCGCAGGTGGGCCCCGGCCGAGGCGGGCAGCCATCCTTCGAGCTCGTCGAGCGAACGACGCGAGCGCACCGCGGCGAGCGCCGTGGCCAAGGGACGCCGGGCCGGGGTGGCGTAGTGCACGTTGTTGGTGGCCACGGCATCGATGCCGGCCTCGCCGGCGACCACGGCGAGGGCGTCGTTGCGCACGCTGTCGAGCGGATCACCGTGGTCCCACAGCTCGACGGCGACGTTGGACCGGCCGAAGGCCTCGCTGAGCCGGAGCAGCTCCTTGCGAGCCGCGGCGGGACCGTGGTCGACGAGCGCCTTGGGGACCGAACCCTTTCGGCATCCGGTGAGGACCACCCAGTGGTCACGATCCTGAGCCGGCGAACCGGCTCCCCCGATGGCCGACAGCTCGGCGACGGACAGCCGGGGCGCACCCTTGCCGCCGCGCAGCTGCGCCTCGCTGATGGCCCGGGCCAACAGGGCGTAGCCGCGGGGATCGCGGGCCAGCACCACCAAGTGGGACTCCCCCGCTCCGCTCTTGCCCTCTGGTGTCCCCGCACCCGCTGGGGCACTGGCCTGGGCCCCCGGGTCGGGATCGCCCACCGGAGCGGCGGTGCGGCCGAGGGTGAGCTCGGCGCCGAACACGGTGGGGAGCCCCAGCTCGCGGGCGGCCCGGGCGACGCGGACCACGCCGTAGAACCCGTCGTGGTCGGTGACGGCCAGCGCCTCGAGCTCGAGCCGGGTGGCCTCCTCGGCCAACTCCTCGGGATGGGACGCCCCGTCGAGGAAGCTGAAGTTGGTGTGGCAGTGCAGCTCGGCGTAGCGGTGCCGGGAGCCCCCGGATCGACCAGTCGGCCGGGCAGGCGTGCCGGCCGGGCGCTCGGAGGGCGTTCGCTGGGGCGACACCGGTTGCGGATTGCGCCCCGAAAGACGACCTTCGAGCTCCTTCCAGGGGACCGCAGGGTTGCCGAAAGCCATACCCGCACGGTATCGAACATCTGTTCGCTCTTCCAGGGGGCACTTCAGTCGTAGCTGGCCTCGACCGACCAGCGGCCTCGCTCGACCACGAGGAGGTGGGCGCGGCCGGCGGCGACGATCTGGAGGCGGGCCCGGCGACGGTGGCCGGCGTGGTCCCACCACCGTTCGTCGGCGGGCCAGGGCCCGGCCCAGCACTCGATGGGCAACCAGGGACCCCGCTTGCGACCTGGATCTCGGCCGGTCTCCAGGCGGAGCTCGGCCGGCTCGGAGCTGAGCAGGCCCCGCCCGTCGACGACGAGCAGGGCGCCGGTGCGGTCGATCACCTCGGCGGGCACCGGTTCGCGGTGCACCGTCGCCGGCGCCGGATCGGGGACCTGGCCGGGCCACGGCGGCCCGAGCGCACCCGGCACCACGCACGACCGGTCGTCGGGTTCGATCGACGAGGCGGGCACGGCCACGACTCGTTCACCCGGGCCACGACCGCCCCTCCACTCGGGCACCTGGACGGCATCGTGGCCGAGCATGCCCTGCACCCGGGCGATGGCCCGCACCGCCCGATCGGTCGAGCCCGACTCGCCGCCCCAGAACCCGAGCTGTCGACCCTTCGCGGCGGTCACCTCGTCGGGTGCCAGCACCAGCCGGGCCACCCCGGACGACGGCCGGAGGTGAGCCGGCCCGTTCAGCCACCCGTCGAGCTGCCACCGGAGACGATCGGCGACAGCCCCCGCACCGAGCGCACCCTCGTGACGCCACAGCCGTTCGACGACCTCACCGTGTTCGGTCTCGACCGCGACGAGCACCCGGGTGCAGGCCAGGCCCAGTGCCCCCAGTCGCTCGTGGAAGTCGTCGGCCGCGGCCTTGGCCGCGAACGCCGCGGTGTCGACCCGCTCGGCCGGGGGATCGAGATCGACGGCGACCCGCAGGTCGGGTGCAGGAGGCCGGGTGCCGGGTGGGACCTCGTCGAGACCTCGGGCGAGCCGGTGCAGCTCCTGACCCTCGAGCCCGAACCGTCCGACGACATCGGAGGCTGGGAGCTCGGCGAAGGCCCCGAGCGTGTGCAGGCCCAACCGCACGAGCACGTCGGTGAGCGCGGGATGCTCCAGCACACCGATGGGGAGCGGGGCGAGGAACGCCGCCGTGGCCCCCGGCTCGACGACCCGGATCCCCGACCCCGGCTCACCCGACCCCGGCGCGCCGTCGCCCGACCCCGGCTCACCCGACCCCGGCTCACCCGACCCTGGCTCACCCGACCCCAGCGCGCCGTCGCCCGAGGACCGGGAGGCGAGGCAGGCCGCGAAGGGACCGTCGGCGATCCCGACGCACACCTGGTTGGGCCAACCCAGCTCGGACAGCACGGCATCGACGCGGTCCACGATCCCGGCAGCAAGCACCTGCTCGCCGCCGAAGTAGCGGGCTGGTCCCCGGGTGGGGAAGGCACAGAGCCCCGAACCAGAGAGCTCGATGCGTGGCGTGAAGGCCTCGACGGCGCGCACGACGGGCTCGAAGACCCGCCTCTCTCGGGCGAGGTCGCGATCGTGCACCACGACGTGCGAGCAACGGCCCTGGGCCTCGCGCCGGCGCATGCCCACGCCGACCCCCTGCGCCCGAGCCGCGGGGGTTGCCGCCACCACCCGGTTGGCCCACACGACGACGGCCGGCTCCTCGGGCACCGCACCGAGCGCCACGGCCGGCCAGTCGGGGCACCGCACGACGAGCGTGCGCACCGGTCGGCGGCTCATGACGCCTCGCTTCGGCGTTCTGGCTGGGAAGAGACGCCGTATGACCCGGGTCTTCCCAGCCAGAACGTGTCGTGTCGGCGGCGGGCGGCGGCGCGGCGGCCCTCGGCCTCGACCGCGACCTGCCGGGCCCGGAGGTGGCCGTGACCCTGGCCCAGCCCCTCCCACCTCTGGGTGCGGGAGGTCAGCGAGAGGTCGACCGGCAACCCGTGGCCCGGGCGGTGGGCGTCGGGATCATGGGCCTGGTCGACCACGACGATCACCGACCCCCGCTCGCGCAGGCGGGACCCCAGGCGCCGAGCGGCCGTGGGCGTGAGCCGGTAAGGGGGTGCGACCAGCAGGCAGTCGACCGCCCCGACCAGCGCGGCGACGACCGGACCCCACTGGCCCGGTTCCAGGTCGGGCACGAGCACCAACCGTTCGAGCACGACCCCCAGCTCGGCCGCGGCGGCCAAGCCGAGCGACGGCAGGCCGACCGCCGCGGTCCACGACCCTGCCTCGGACGCCTCGGCCACGAGCCGCAGAGCCAGCGACACCGCGGCGTCGCCCTGCACCGACAGCGCGGTGCCTCGACGCAGGGCACCCCCGGGCAGCAGGTCGACGAACAGGTGGGCGACGGGCAGGACCTGCTCGCGGGCCAGCGCCCGGGGCCGAACCCGTTCGATCAGCTCCATGCCGAGCGCCTCGAGCCCGGGACCAGGCCCAGGCCCAGGCCCAGGCCCAGGCCCAGATCGATCCTCGGACGAGACCTCCGGTTCGATCTCCGGTTCGATCTCCGGTTGGACGACCTCGGCGAACCCCACGACCGCCAGTCTCGAACATCTGTTCGAGAATTTGCAATGTCGGTCGTGCTGCAGATCACGTGCGCCACGAGCGTGCCGTCGCGTGGTTCACGAACACCGAGCCCGATCTGGCAACCTGCCCCGTCACCGAGGGCACCTTGCTGCACTTCTTGATCCGGGAAGGCCAGCACGCCACGACGCGGCCTCGCAACGGAGCGAAGTGAAGCCCCCGGATCAGTCTCGGTAGAAGAGGAAGACGTCTTCGAGCGTCTTCTTGAGCCCACCCGGGTTCATCGTGCCGAGGTGCACGGTGACCACGTTGCTGTTGACGTGGACGGTCTCGACCGGTCCCCACTCGAAGATGGCCCGGGCAACCTGGTCGACCGGTCGGTCGGACTGGACGTCGTCGAGGGAGCGATAGATCTCGTGCCCCATGCCCGACAACGGGCGGTTCGTCTCATAGCGGACGATGCCCGGGGTGGACGACGGCTTCTCGATGACGGTGACTGGCTGGCCCATGAGGTGCCGAGACTAGTGGGCGGTCGCGGGCGCGGACCATCTCGCGACGGCCTCGCGGGCGGGCAACGCGGCGAGGCCGATCGAGACGAGGCCGAGCACGACGTGCACGACCTTGAACGCCACCGTGTTGTCGGACAGGCCGATGGTGACGAAGCGGACACCCCACACGACCGTGGTCCACGCCGCGAACAGGGCGACGAACCCGGCCCAGGCGCGATCGAACACCGCGCCACGCCAAAGGCGGACGAGCAGCACCGCCGATCCCGTGGCGAAGACGAGGAAGATCACGGCGAAGACGATCGAGGTCACCTTGTCGGTGGTCGACTCCGTCCCTCCGAGGGCGTTGGAGATCCGGGTCGTCCACACGTACGTGGTCCAGGCTGCGAGGGCCCCGAGGGCCCAGCGGGCGGCGCGCGTCATGATCAGACGGTACCGACTCGGTCGCCACACCTCCCAAGCGAGGGGAAACCTCGGTCCGGTGCAGATCGAGGAACCCCAGGTCAAGCCGGTCGCGCGACGTACGTGACACGTGACCGCCCGTCGAGGACAACTCGTTGCTGGACGCCCCTACCGACTGGTCGGTAGGCTGACGGACATGACGGTCACCGACACGCCAAACCCAGCTCTGACCTCATCGGACGCTCCCTCGGGCCGCGACCGGAACCCCGACGACAAGCCGGGCTCGCTCCTGCCGGTCATCCGCGTCATCCCCAAGAGCGCGTATGACAACCCCACCTGGAAGGGCCTCGCCTACTTCGCCCGCGACACCGTGCTGTACGTCGCGATCGTCGCCGGGCTGATCCTGTTCGACAACCCGCTCGTCACCGTCGTGCTGTGGTTCTTCTCGGCGCTCGTCGTGTCCGGCCTGTTCATCATCGGCCACGACGCCGCCCACGAGGCGCTGTTCAAGAGCAAGCGCCTCAACTCGGTCATCGGCCACCTCTCCATGCTCCCGAGCTGGCACGTCTACGAGGGTTGGGTGCTGGGGCACAACCGCATCCACCACAAGTACACCGTGCGCCAGGGCTTCGACTTCGTGTGGCACCCCTACACGCCCGAGCAGTTCGAGGCGATGAGCGGGTTCGCCAAGCTCCGCCATCGCATCGAGTGGTCGTGGGCCGGCTCGGGCCTCTACTACCTGCGCGAGGTGTGGTGGCACAAGATGATGGTGGGCAAGCCGCCGGCCCGCTGGGTCAAGCCCATCCGCCGCGACCGCTTCATCGTGCTCGGCTTCATCGTGGCATCGTCGCTGCTGCTCGGCTGGGCCGGCTTCGCCCACTACGGCACCGTCGTCGGTGCCCTCTGGATGATCGTCAAGGTGCTGGTGGTCCCGTTCCTGGCCTTCAGCTTCGTGATCGGCTCGTTCGTCCACGTCCACCACGTGCAGCCCGACATCCGCTGGTGGCCCCGCCGCGAGTGGACCAAGTTCAAGGGCCAGATGGAGGGCACCACCATCCTGCGGGCCCCTCCCGGCATGAACTTCTTCGTCCACTGGATCATGGTGCACATCCCCCACCACGTGGACATGCGCATCCCGATGTACAAGCTCGAGGAAGCCGCCACCGCCATCAAAGAGGCCTACCCGGACACCGTCCACGACGACAAGCTCCGCTTCCGCGACTTCATGGCCAACACCCGACAGTGCAAGCTCTACGACTTCGAGCAGGGCCGGTGGTACTCCTACGCCGAGGCCGCCGCGTTGCCGAAGTCCGACGTCACGGCCGAGCCCTCCGCCGCCTGACCGTTCCCTGCGCTTCTGCGCTTCTGCGCTTCTGGCGTGGATCTCGGGAAACGACCAACCCTCTCCCGCTGCTACGACGCCTCGAACAACTCGAGCTGAGGTGCTTCGGGGGCCGACCAGGTCGGCGCGATCCGGGGCACCCCCGACCACGGGATGGTGTCCATGAACACCCAACTGCGGCGGTGGATCGACGTGGGCCCCATGCCGGCCAGCGCCATGCGGTGACGGGGGCACGGGTAGCCCTTGTTGAACTCGAAGTCGAAGCCCGGGTAGTGCTCGGCCTCGGCCCGCATGAAGCGATCGCGGGTGACCTTCGCCAGGATCGACGCCGCGGCGATCGACAGGCAGGTGCGATCGCCCTTGACGATCATGCGGGTGTTGGGCACGCCAAGGAAGTTCCACCGGCCGTCGACGAGCGCCGCGTCCGGCACCACCCCGAGCGCGTCGACCGCCCGGCGAGCCGCGAGGCGCTGGGCCTCGGACATGCCCAGCTCGTCGCACTCGTCGTGGCTGGCGCTGCCGACTCCCCACGCAACCGCCCAGTCCTTGATGCGGTCGAACAGCGCCTCACGCTCACGCTCCGTGAGCAGCTTGGAGTCCCGCACCTTGTTGACCCGCCTGTCGCGAGGGAGCACGACCGCGCCGATCGTGAGGGGCCCGGCCCACGACCCGCGGCCCACCTCGTCGACTCCGATCACGTGCTCGTGGCCCTCGTCCCACAGCTCGCGTTCGTTGCGCAGCGAGGGCGAGGCGTGCTTGAGCGCCTTGCGGAGCTGGGGTGCGGTGCCGGATCGGGGACGCGTCGCAGCCATGGTCGGCAAGGTAGCCGCGGCCGACGACGGTGTCCGCGCCACCCACGGACCCGACGATGACGATGACGATGACGTCAGCGATCTGGACGCTGCGGTCAGGGGGCCGAAAGAATGCGGCCCGACCAACCGCTCGGGTTTCCACGATGTGGCGAGCGGGAAAACCCTCGTTACATCTCGGAGGCGGGAAGCGAAACTCGCCCGGAAGCGCTATCGGTCGTCGCGCCACGGCGCGACGATCGAACCTGACCGACGACCAGGCCCACCACCGATCGGGCCGACCCACCACCGATCGGGCCGGCCCACCGATGATCAGGCCGGCCTCTAGGCCGCTAGACCGCTCGACCGCTCGACCGCCGCACTCCCCCGATGGACGAAGACCATGCGAACCGCTGAGCTCACCTTGCCCCCCACCGAACAACCCGAACCGCGCTCCGATGCCGAGCGGCAGATGGCAGCCGAACCGCGGATCCCCGCCGAGCCGAAGAGCCCGGTCGAGCCGCGCCCGCCGGTCGAGCCGACTCCCTCCACCGAGCTGCTGGCATCGGGCACCCGCGTCGACGTCCGCAACCGCCTGGACGGTCGCTGGGCGAAGGGCTTCGAGGTCGTCGAGTCCTCCGCCGACGGCTACCAGCTCCGCCGCACCTCCGACGGCTTCACCCTGCCGATGGTGTTCGCCACCGCCGACGTCCGTCCGGAACGCCGCCGGTCCAACTGGTGGTATTGACCACATCGCCGCGCGCGACCCGGACGGCGGCGGCCTCAGGTGCGGGGATCGATCGGATGGGCCCAGCGCAATCCGGGGTAGCCGGCGAATCCTCGATCCGCGCTCACCCACGTCGCCCCCTGCTCGATGGCGATGGACGCCAGGTAGGCGTCGGGCACCTGGTTGCCGCGTGCGCCGATGCGTCGGCACAGCTCGACGAAGATCGACCAGTGACGAGCGCCAGGGGTGAGGGGCTCGACCGCCGGTGAGCGGTGGAGCACATCGAGGAACTCGAGCGCGGCGTCGACCGGGGTGGGTACGGCGAAGACCCGAGGGTGGGTGACGATCCGCAGGAACCCGCTGGCGACGATCGACGCGATGGCCAGAGGCTCGGGTCCGCGTCGGGCGAGATCGAGCCACGTCCGGTAGGCCTCGTGCTCGTCGACGTCCTCGCGGTGCGCGTACACCAAGACGTTGACGTCAACGCAGCGCATCGAACGGTCCGCCCGCGTCCATCGCCTCGAGCAACGACGAACGATCGGTCAGATCCACACCCGGCACGGTTCCCCCCCGACCGAACGTCGGAAGCGGATCGACCTCACCGATGGGCGCCGCACCCGACCGAAGCGCCGTGCGGACCGCGTCCTCGATGAGCTCGCTCACGCTGCGCGACGACTTCGCGGCGAGCGCCTTGGCGTCCCGGTACACCTGATCGTCGATCGTGATGGTCGTGCGCACGTCTGCATCTTAGCATCACGTCTAGATGCAATGATGCAACGACGGGCGCTGGGCCCCCCGAAGAGAGCGGCGGTCAGCCGACGCCGTCGCCGAGGCTGGTGATGAGCTCCTCGACCGGGATGGCGGTCATGGTGCGGGTCTTGAGCGTGCCCCGCGCCGCGAGCGTCGTGGCGATGCGGGCCATGACCATCTCGTCGGGTGCCTCGATGATGGTGATGAAGTCCCACTGGCCGAGCAGCGCGTACTGC
The DNA here is from genome assembly GCA_964485515.1 of uncultured Rhabdothermincola sp. Classification (GTDB taxonomy): domain Bacteria; phylum Actinomycetota; class Acidimicrobiia; order Acidimicrobiales; family Acidimicrobilacustridaceae; genus CAZALT01. The sequence goes on from CAZALT010000010.1 coordinate 9,042, forward strand.
GAGATGACCCGGGCGCCCATGGCCTCGACCTCGCCGTTGACCTCACGGATCCGAGACGGGTTGTTCTGGAGGGTCTCAGCACCGTCGGGGCCGAGGGTCGAGAGCATCACGAACGTCGTCATGGGCGAGAACCTAGCCGTGCCGTCAACCTAGCCGTGCCACCAGGTGGAGTCGCCCCGGCGCCGACCGCCCCCACCGTCTCCGTCGTCGTTGCGGCGGCGCCGGTTCGTGCGCGTGCGGCGCTCGGCCTCGGCCTTGGCCTCCTTGGTGGCCTTGTCCGCCTTGCGCTCGGTCTCCTCGGCGACCTTGCGCACCTTCTGTGACGCGTCCTCGTTCGCCTTGCGCGAGGCTGCCTCGGCTCCGGCAAGCACCTCGTCGATGCGCTGGCGCGCTTCCATCTCGATCTGATGCACCTGATGGCGCACCGCGCGGTCGATCTCGTCGAGCCGGCGCTCGGCTTCGACGTCCGCGGCCGACGCCTTGGCCTGGGCCTCGGCCTCGAGCGAGCGCAGTCGACGGTCGACCTCGAGCTCGGCGAGGAGCTCGATCTGCGTGTTCGGCTCGATGTCGGCCAGCAGGACGGCCTCGGTGAGCGCCTCGTACTGCCCGGTGCTCGGTTCGTCGCCCATGTCACCGGCGAGGAGCTCCTCACGCAGCTCGGGCGGCAGCTCGTCGGCCAAGCCGGAATCGAGCAGGTCGAGCTCGAGGAGGCGCTCGCGGAGGAACTCCCGCTCCGAGCGGATCGAGCGGGCCCCGGTCGAGGAGAACTCGGCGTCGTCAGCTGGGCGCCGGAGCGACCACAACGCCACCTTGCCGACGTCCTTGAGGTAGTGCGAGCGCAGGGAGCGGAAACGGAGCTCCTCGTTGTCGACCAGCGCGTCGTGGACCTCCTGGGACGCCACGACGGCTCCGGGGTAGGCGACCGCGACGATGCGGCTCGCGACGTTCACGACGTGGCCGAAGACATCGCCGTCGCGTTCGAGGACCGAGCCGCTGGCCAGTCCGACCCGGACGTCGGAGAGCTTGTCGTCGTCACGGAAGCGGGCCGCGAGGTCCAGTGCGAGGTCGGCGCCGGCCCACAGGTCCTCGTGGATGAACATGACCTCGTCGCCGATCATCTTCACGACGCGCCCGCCGTGCTCGGCGACGACCTCGAAGGCGGTGTACTCGAAGCGGCCGACGACCTCGGCCAGCTCGTGGTCGTCGAGCTGCTGGGTGCGGGCCGTGAAGCCCACCATGTCGGCGAAGCCGACGAGCACACCGTGCCGTGACGCCTCGCTCGATGCCCGCGACATGCGCCGACGGGCGGCCATCGCCAGCTGGCGGCGCCACACGAAGTCCATCATGCGGGGGATGATCGAGAGCAGCTCGGCTGTCTCCTCCCCTCCGGCCTCCAGCACGCGCGACACCTCTGCCGTCGAGAGCTGGGCGGTGATCGCATCGATCAGCGCGGTGGCGACGCGGTCCATGGCAGAGCCGATCACCCGGGACAGCTGCAGCGCGACATCGCGCTCGAGCGATTCGTTGGCGATGGTGGAGAAGGTGAGGTCGAGCAGCTCGAGGTCGGACTCCCGGAAGACCTTCTCGCCAGGTCGCGGGTCCGGGAACCCGAGTGCCCGCCAGTAGGCCCGCACGACATCGGGGTCGATGTTCGAGCGGCGGGCGACGTCGTTGAGGTCGTGGGTCGGCGCGTCGAGCTCGGAGATCCGCTGGATGGCCAGCAGCGGCAACATGTTCTCGGACGCGGCCCGGTCGATCTCCTCCTGGTCCACCCCCAGGTCGGCGAGCACGCTCGACAGGTCGACGAGGTCCGCGGCGGGAGGACCTGGGACCGCGCCCACCGGCTCCGGCTCGCCAGGGCCGCCGGTCACCGCTCGTACCGCGCGCTCGCCGGGCACATCGGCTTCCTCTCCTGGTTCTGGCACCGCTACCACCTGGTCGTCGTTCACCCGAACGACGATGATGCCCCACCGTGCGGGTCCTCGGGCGCTGTTCGACGGGTTGTCTCGATGAATACCGGCGATTCGCCGATGGAGATGGTCCCATCTGCTGCGGTGCTCACGATGTCGGGCTCGTCTCGCCCGTCGACACCCGGGCCGCCGAGCCGGGTGCCCGGTGTGTCCCGGGGGGCGACCGGTGCGAGCAGGGCCTCGCCGCTCAGCTCGGTCGTGCGCCACGTCGGGTCGAGCCCCGCCACGGTGAGGACCGCAGGACGACCGGCATCGACCGTCGCCCCGTCGGCGGGATCCAGCTCCCACAGCAAGGCTGGGCGATCGCCGTGCCAGCGGATGGCGAAGCCCAGACGGCCGAACGCGGTGGGTGCGTCGCGCACCTCGATGGGCTGGCCCAACCAGGAGTCGGGGACGAGCGAGCAGAGCGCGAGGCCGTCGGCGGTCTCGTCGACCAGGAGTCGGCGGACGAAGGTGCAGAACGCGGCGAGGGTGGGGCCGTGGTGGCCGCTGCCGTACGAGCCGGCCAGGGTACGGGGGTGCACGATCTCGGGCCACGTCCAGGTGGGTGAGCTCGTCTCGAGCAGCCAGCCCAGGCGGTCGAGCGCCTCGCGGTCGCCGCGCCGGAGCTCGACGGTCGCCAGCGCGAGCGTCGCTGCCGGGCTGAGGCCGTTGGCGCCGCGCAGGTCGATGACCGCTGCGCCGAGCGTCGCCCGCTCGCGGAGCACCTCGAGCGCACCGGTGACCGCCTCGGCGGTGGGGTCGAGCACGCCGAGCTCGCCGGCGAGGAGGAGGTCCGAGACATCTCGGAGGTCCGCGAGGGCCGGCTCGAGCGCTGCCGCCCTCGCCGCGGCGTCCTCGGCGACGCCCGGCTGATCGATCCCCACGGTGAGCGCGGCGGTGTCGCGTTGGCCCCGCAGCGCCCACACGAGCTCCGAACCGGTGGTCGAACCTCGGCGATCGTCCTTCTCGTGGCGTTTCGCCACCCAGTGCGACGCCTTGGCGACCGGGCCGATCAGCTCCGACGCGAGCTCCCCGTCGCCGCTCAACCGGACGTGGGTGGCCAGGCTGTGCAGCACCGCTGCCGTGGCGGACGTGTCGCCCACCGGGTCGGCGATGGCCCCGCGCAGCGTCTGGATGTCCGGGATCGAGGCGAGCACCGACCGGGCCTCGTCGTGGTAGCCGAGGTGGTCGAGGGCGGTGAGCACCCGAGCGGTCTCGACCCAGGGCTGCACCTCCCCGGCCGCGGCGACGACCTCGTCGCCCACGACCTGTTGGAGCAGGTAGCGGCGGCTGGCGTCGAAGACCTCCTGCAGGTGGTCTTCGGGCACCGAGAAGCGGGCACCCCGGTCGGCCTGCACCGCCCATCCCCGCGCCACCGCCTCGAGCGGCGGAACGTCGTCGGGGAACGAGTCGGGGGAGGCGCCGGCACCGATGGGGACCACGACGCGCACCGTCGCCGAATGGGCGAGCGGGACGACGAAGCCCGCGGAGGCGAGCCCACGCCGACACGACACCGACTGGGCCACGGCGGCGTCGGCCAGACCGTCGAACACCGTGTGGGCGGTGTCCCCCGCGTCGCCGTCGGCCAGCGCGGCGCGCGCCGGAGCCTTGGCGAACAGCAGGGCGACCGCTCCGTCGACCTCGACCCGCGTGTCGTCGTGGGTGATCGAGTCGATCCGGCCGGCTCGTGCGGGATGCACCGGTCGGACCGCGAGGGCCAGGGCCACGGGCACCGGCGTGCGGTTCTCCACCTCGACGACGATGACGTCGGCCCCACCGGCACGCGCCGCGTAGGCGCGGTGGGCGACGTCTCCGCCCGGTACCCGCATGGACGTCTCGACGACCGGGGCACCGTCGACGAGCCGCTGCCGGACCGCGATCTCGCGACTCGGGACGTGCCACCGGTCCTCGGCCCCGATCCACCAGTCGAGCGACCAGTCGCCGCCGGGGGTGACCAGGCCACGGGGGTCGACCGTCCCCCGTGCCGACGAGCTCAACGTGCCGATGGACGTCCACGACCGGTGGGTGAGGTTGCGACCCGCTCCGGCGGGCACGAAGTCGGCGCTGTCGGGGTCGGTCTGCCGCTCGAACCAGTACGGCCCGAGCCAATCCGGCCTGATCATGGCGCTGGCCTCACGCGAGCAGACGACGGCCCGGTCACCGACGGAACCCGCGGGTCTCGGAGGTCGCCGGCCGCCGGAGGAGCCCGTGGTAGGCATCGGCCGCGCTCATGTCCTCGTAGAGGACGCGGTGGACCTGTTGGGCGATCGGCATCTCGACGTCATAGCGCTCGGCGAGGTCGATCACCACCGGAGCCGACTTCACCCCTTCGGCGACCATCGACATCTCGTCGGTGATCTCGTCGATCGTGCGGCCCCGCCCGAGCTGTTCGCCGACATGGCGGTTGCGGCTCTGGGGACTGATGCAGGTGGCGAGGAGGTCGCCCATGCCGGCCAGGCCGGAGAACGTCAGCGGATCGCCCCCCATGGCGGTGCCCAGCCGACTCAGCTCGGCCAGGCCCCGGGTGATGACCGCGGCGCGGGTGTTGTCCCCGGTGCCCAGACCGTCGGCCATGCCCGACGCGATGGCCATGACGTTCTTGAGCGCGCCGGCGATCTCGCAGCCGATGACGTCGGCGTTGGTGTAGACGCGGAACGACGACGTGACGAAGGCGGACTGGAGCTGGTCGGCGATGGTTCGGTCGCTCATGGCGAGCACGGTGGCCGCGCCGCTGCCCGCCAGGATCTCGTTGGCGAGGTTCGGCCCGGTGAGCACGCCGTAGGGGTGACCGGGCAGGACCTCGTTGACGATCTCGGTCATGCGCTTCTGGCTGCCCTGCTCGAGGCCCTTCGCCAGGCTGATGACCGGTACCCAGGCTCGCACCGACGGTTGGACCCGCTCGATGGTGGCGCGGAAGCCGTGCGAGGGGACCCCCATGACCACGACGTCGGCCTGCTCAACCGCCTCGGCGAGCTCCGCGGTGGCTCGCAGGGCGGGTACGAGCTCGTGATCGGGCAGGTACCGGGCGTTGCGGTGGTCCCGTTCGACCGAGGTCGCGACCTCGGCGTCGCGCGCCCACAGGACTGTCGGCACGTTGTGTGCGAGGAGGTTCGCGACGGTGGTTCCCCAGGACCCCGCACCGACGACCGCTGCGCGGATCTGCATGCCGCAGACCCTACTTGGGCCCCACGAGATGACCTTCGGCCGCCCAGGTGGCCTCGACGCGTCGACGAGCGTCGTCGCGGTCTCGGTGGGTGGGAGCCGACCCGACGATGCGCTCATCGCACCTCCGTGTCCCATCCGTGCGGGCCACAAGTAGGGTTCCCTCGATGCCGCCTGACGCCGAACCGCTCCCCCGGGGTTCCGCCGTGCTGGTTCCGGTGAAGGCGTTCCACGACGCCAAGGCCCGTCTCTCCCCGGCCCTCGATCCCGCCGATCGGGCGCGGCTCGCCCGAGACATGGCCACCGTCGTGGTGCGCGCCGCGCGTCCTCTGCCGGTGTTCGTGGTCTGCGACGACCGCGCCGTCGAGGCGTGGGCACTCGAGGTCGGCGCCGAGGTCGTCTGGCGCCCCGGGCTCGGCCTGAACGGGGCGGTCACCAATGGTGTCGCCGCGCTGGCCGAAGCCGGCTTCAGTCGGGTGGTGGTCGCCCATGGCGACCTTCCCCACGCGCTCGACTTGGCGTGGACCACCGAGTTCGACGGCGTCACGTTGGTGCCCGACCGCCGCGACGACGGGACGAACGTGGCTTCGGTGCCCTCCGATGTCGGGTTCACCTTCGCCTACGGTCCCGGTTCGTTCCGGGCGCACTGCGCCGAAGCGGAGCGGTTGGGCCTCGGCTTGCGCATCGAGCGCGAGCCGCGGCTCGGCTGGGACGTCGACGTGCCCGACGACCTCGCGGCACCGGCGTGGCTCACCGGCGACGGCGGCTGAACCCCAGCCGACCCACAGGACGGGATCGAGCGACATGACCGGGCTGCGATGACCGAGTTGCGATGACCGGGCTGCGATGACCGAGTTGGCGAGGCGCTACGAGAAGGCGATCGTCGACGCCCTCGCCCCGCAGGCCGACCCGATCAAGGCCGAGCCGATGGCGGCCTGCCTGCGCGACCTGTTCACCTTCTGCGGGGTCCAGACACCCCAACGCCGAGCGGCGATGCGTTCGGCGATCACCGGGCTCGACCCGCTCACCAAGGAGGGCCCCAAGAACCGGGCGTGAGCCCAGATCGACAGCCGCAGTCCTGTTGCCGACTATCGATCGAACACGTCGTCGAGCCAGTCGTAGATCGTCTCGGACACCAGTTGCGGGTTCATCGGTCCGCAGTGGTATTGAGCCCCCTCGGCGACGGTCATCTCCACGAGGTCCTTCCGCTCGGTGCGGAGCACGTCGTAGAGCTGCTTCGCACCGTTGAAGAAGAGGTCGTCGCCCTGGTAGCTGAGCACCAGCGTCGGCGCGGTGACCTCGGGGGCGGTCTCGGTGACGTCGAAGGCCTGGATGGCGCGAGAGACCGCGTACCAGTCGGAGGGCACCTGCCCCTGGGTGGCCTGTGTGTGGCCTTCGGGCGTGTAGATCTCCAACCGCTTCTTGAGGGTGAACGACTCCGTCGGCGTCAACACCCCCTGGATGCCCGCCCACGCCTCGTTCACCTCTTCGGGCGAGCCCTTGGCGAGGTCGGTGATGACCGACGGATACGAGGACCAGGCCTGGACGAACCCGGGGTCGGCGATGATCGCGGCGAGGCGCTTCTCGAAGGCGGCGGCCTGCGGGATGAGCAGACCACCGAAGCTGATGCCACGCGCCGCGATCTTGTCGGTGTCGACGTCGTCGCGGGTGTGGAGGTAGTCGACGACGGGGGTGATGACGTTCTGCCAGTCGGGGCGGAACACGACGTTGTTCAGGAACAGCTGGTTGCCCTGGCCCGGCCCTTCGAAGATGAGCACGGCGTAGCCCCGATCGATGCCTTCGACGCCGCCCTGGCCGACGAAGTCGACGTTCTGGCCGTCGCTCCCGTTGTTCATGATGATGGTGGGCAGCCGGCCGCTGGCCCCGACGGGCTTGAGGAACCACCCGTTCAGCGCGTCGTCCTCGTAGGGGATCGACACCTTCTCCCACTCGGGGTCCATGCGCTGCGCCGCCTGGATGAACGCGGCGTCCATGGTCCGGTAGACCTCGGCCTCGGCACCGGGCGTGTCGGTGCCGAGCACCCAGTAGAGCGCCTGGTTGTAGTACTGGGCCGCCCGCAGGAACTGGTTGCGGGCCGTGACCTGGTGCCCCGCGTTGGCCGCTGCGGTCGCCCGCTCCTCGAGCACGTTGCCCATGGCGACCATGGCGTCGTAGAGGCTCTGATAGGTGGCGCCGCCGTCCGCCGCGTTGGCCTGGTCGACCACGGTGACGACCTCGCCGACCTGGCCCGCGTACCGTGCCGCACCGAGCGCGATGAGGGTCTGGAAGTTCATGTCGTTCGCCGCGAAGAGCTGGAACGAGCCCGCCCCGAGTTGGGCCGCCTCGGCGGGGAGGCCCAGGGTCGTGGCCGTGAGGTTCTCGTTCCCCCCTCCGGACCAGCTCCCGTCGTCCGAGCCGGAGCATGCAGCAAGGGCCGCCGCGAGGCCTACCGCCCCGGTCGAGCCGATCATCCAGCGCCGCGACACCGCACTCGTCATCTCAATCCCCGATCTGATCGATCCGCCCCGTGCGGACCGGACGCCGCGACCGTACCCGCGACACAGACCGCCCCGCCGTAGGGCAGCTGGCCCAGTCAATCCAGACCAGCCCGTCCGGCATGTCGGGTATGTCGGACTACGTTGGTCCCGGTTTGGCTAGATCGGGCTGGCAACCGAGGGGTCAGGACTCCAACTCGAAGAGGAGCCGCGCCCGGTAGAGCCGTTCGTCGTCCTCGTCGAAAGCACACGAAGATGACCCGATCGATCACGGCGGCGTGGAACCGGAGCCGCTCCTGCACCGCGCCGATCGCCGCCAGGGCAGCACGCTCCTTGGGGTAGCGGTACACGCCGGTGCTGATGCTCGGCAACGCCACGGTCCGGGCAGCGTGCTCGACCGCGAGGTCGAGCGATGTCGAGTAGCACGACGCGAGCACCGCCGCCTGCCCGTCAGGTCGTTCCCGCTCCAGACCGGGCCGACGGTGTGGATCACCCAACGGGCAGGCAACCGACCCGCCGTGGTGATCACCGCCTGGCCGAGTCGACACGGGCCCGCCGCCGCCCATGAGCGAGTTGTTCGCCGCGTTGACGACCGTGTCGACCTCGATCGTCGTGATATCGCCCCGCTGCACCTCGATCACCGTCACGACGACGAGTCTGTCCGGGTGCCGCACAGCGCGGGAGGAGGTATCGGTAAGGGGGGGGGGGAACTGTGCCGCCTTGGAGGCGAGCTCCGAAGGGCTCGCGGACGATCCCCGCGATCCCCGAAGGCTGGACCCATCTCTAGCCGCAATGGAGGCGAGCCCCGAAGGGCTCGCGGACTGGACTGCCCGACCCGTGACGGACACGGCGTCCTCCGGCCGCAATGGAGGCGAGACCCGAAGGGCTCGCGGACCACGTGTGCCCGGCCCCCACAAGCAGATGGGTGTTGGGCCGCAATGGAGGCGAGCCCCGAAGGGCTCGCGGACCCGACCGCGTCCGAACAAGCATGTCGGCGTAATCGTCCCCGCAATGGAGGCGAGCCCCGAAGGGCTCGTGGACCGCCACAAGGGGCATGGAGACAGCGCTTATCCAGTCTGCCCGCAATTGAGGCGAGCCCCGAAGGGCTCGCGGACGTGCTGCCCGAACTGGTGGAATCGTTGGGCGTGTTCCGCCCGCAATGGAGGCGAGCCCCGAAGGGCTCGCGGACGGCCAGTCCGGGAAGTCGTTTTCCCACCAGTCACGACACCCGCAATGGAGGCGAGCCCCGAAGGGCTCGCGGACCGCACCGTCACGCTCGACATGGAAGCCGCCGCGATTCCCCCGCAATGGAGGCGAGCCCCGAAGGGCTCGCGGACCGGCCTGCTCATCGTCCGTGGGGGCACCGCTCTTCACCCGCAATGGAGGCGAGCCCCGGAGGGCTCGCGGACGAGAAATCACCGTGGGTCCGTGATGAAGCCCAAAAACCCCGCAATGGAGGCGAGCCCCGAAGGGCTCGCGGACCACGGTCTCGTCCCCACCGACGGTCCCGGCCCACGCCCCGCAATGGAGGCGAGCCCCGAAGGGCTCGCGGACTCGCGGCCCGAGACCTCGGACGCCGAGCGATCGGCGTCCCCGCAATGGAGGCGAGCCCCGAAGGGCTCGCGGACCCGATGACGACCTCATCGTCCAAGCCCTCGAAGAAATCCCCGCAATGGAGGCGAGCCCCGAAGGGCTCGCGGACCGGCGTGGACCCCGACGACGAGGACCACCCGTTGCGTCCCGCAATGGAGGCGAGCCCCGAAGGGCTCGCGGACCGTCGAGCCGTTCCAAGATCGCCGCCCGCTCGGGAGTCACGCCCGCAATGGAGGCGAGCCCCGAAGGGCTCGCGGACACCCTCCCGCCACAGCCGGACAGGGAAGCCACACCTCGGACCCCGCAATGGAGGCGAGCCCCGAAGGGCTCGCGGACCAGTGCGCCCCCAGGTGTGGTTTCAAAAGGAGTGAAGCCCGCAATGGAGGCGAGCCCCGAAGGGCTCGCGGACAATCCCCCCGATCCCGGAAGGCTGGACCCATCTGTACCCGCAATGGAGGCGAGCCCCGAAGGGCTCGCGGACGGAAGGAGGAATGGCGCACCGCCAACGCTCGGGATCCCGCAATGGAGGCGAGCCCCGAAGGGCTCGCGGACTGTCCCACATCGGCTCCCGCTGGGAGATCGATCTCGAACCCGCAATGGAGGCGAGCCCCGAAGGGCTCGCGGACGTGGCCGACATCGTGAAGGCCGCGGCCGAAACGACCGTGCCCGCAATGGAGGCGAGCCCCGAAGGGCTCGCGGACAATCGACGCCGAGAACCGCACCCGCTCGACATCATCCCCGCAATGGAGGCGAGCCCCGAAGGGCTCGCGGACCAGCGGTAGTCGTCGAGTCGGAGGACCGCCGAGCGCCCGCAATGGAGGCGAGCCCCGAAGGGCTCGCGGACCAGGCGCTGACCCGGTTCTTTCAGCGTGACAGCAGCCCGCAATGGAGGCGAGCCCCGAAGGGCTCGCGGACCCTCGACGTAGGTGTCGGCGAGGTCGGTGGTGATCTTCCCGCAATGGAGGCGAGCCCCGAAGGGCTCGCGGACGCGCCCTACACGGGCAACCCGTACACACTGCGAGATGGCCCCGCAATGGAGGCGAGCCCCGAAGGGCTCGCGGACCCCCCTACGTCGAATGCTTCGATGCTGAGATTCAGCTCCCGCAATGGAGGCGAGCCCCGAAGGGCTCGCGGACGGCCTCACCAGGCACGGGACGAGGTGACGACATGAACCCGCAATGGAGGCGAGCCCCGAAGGGCTCGCGGACCGCCAGGTCATCAGCGGCTCATACAGCACCTGGTCCCCGCAATGGAGGCGAGCCCCGAAGGGCTCGCGGACTTGCGACGTAGGTGTCGTAGCAGATCGGCGCTCCCTTCCCGCAATGGAGGCGAGCCCCGAAGGGCTCGCGGACTGCCGCAGGTCTGGGAGGTCGGGACCGTGGCGCGCTTCCCGCAATGGAGGCGAGCCCCGAAGGGCTCGCGGACACTTGTACTCGCCGCTGGCCTTGCGGGCTCGGTTGTCCCCGCAATGGAGGCGAGCCCCGAAGGGCTCGCGGACGCCTCGCCCTGCGGCGTCGAGGCCGATGGCGTCAATGGTCCCGCAATGGAGGCGAGCCCCGAAGGGCTCGCGGACCGGATCGACCAGTCGCCGGCCGCCTGGACGGCCTTGGTCCCGCAATGGAGGCGAGCCCCGAAGGGCTCGCGGACCTACCAGTGCGATGTCGCAGCTAAGGACATGGCCAGCGCCCCGCAATGGAGGCGAGCCCCGAAGGGCTCGCGGACCCGATCGGGATCATCACCCGGGCGGGCGAGTTGATCCCCCCGCAATGGAGGCGAGCCCCGAAGGGCTCGCGGACCTCGTCATGACGGCCGGCGGATAAGTCAGGCGTTCATCGCCCCCGCAATGGAGGCGAGCCCCGAAGGGCTCGCGGACCGACGTGTGGACGTTGACCGATCAGGCGGTCATCCACCCGCAATGGAGGCGAGCCCCGAAGGGCTCGCGGACTCGCGGTCAGTGGCCAGGTCGACCACGTAGTCCTCGTCCCGCAATGGAGGCGAGCCCCGAAGGGCTCGCGGACCACCGAACTAGCCGTCGCAGCCCTTGCCGCCAGACAGCCCGCAATGGAGGCGAGCCCCGAAGGGCTCGCGGACGAGGGCTGTGGATCTGTCCTCGATGTCAGGTTCCTCCCCGCAATGGAGGCGAGCCCCGAAGGGCTCGCGGACGTCCTGGCGCGCAGTGGTCGGGAACGTCGCGCGGTACCCGCAATGGAGGCGAGCCCCGAAGGGCTCGCGGACACGCTGACCGGCGGCGACCGCTCGACGCTGACCGGCGGCCCGCAATGGAGGCGAGCCCCGAAGGGCTCGCGGACGGGCCAATGCTCTGGTGCAGTTCCAGAACGGCACGGTGATCACCCCGCAATGGAGGCGAGCCCCGAAGGGCTCGCGGACGGTGGCGATCCCTGCTCCCTGGCGCCGCGGTCGAGGTGCCCGCAATGGAGGCGAGCCCCGAAGGGCTCGCGGACTTGACCAGCGTCTCGAAGATCTTGGTCGTGTGGGGATCGAGAGCCCGCAATGGAGGCGAGCCCCGAAGGGCTCGCGGACCCATGACCCGCCGGACAGTGACCGACGAGATGCAGATCCCGGCCCGCAATGGAGGCGAGCCCCGAAGGGCTCGCGGACCCTACCGTCCTTCCCCCTCTACCCTTGACACTCAGCTGCCCGCAATGGAGGCGAGCCCCGAAGGGCTCGCGGACTCTCCGCATCCAACCTCGACGCGATGATCCGCTGCTCCGCCCCGCAATGGAGGCGAGCCCCGAAGGGCTCGCGGACACGCGCCGAAGGCCCCGTGTGGCGCTTACGTTCTGCCCGCAATGGAGGCGAGCCCCGAAGGGCTCGCGGACACGTTACACCTACCGAAGACGAACGCGTGGCCCAGCCCCGCAATGGAGGCGAGCCCCGAAGGGCTCGCGGACCACGGGCTGTCGCCCGGTTGTGAGGACGTCGCGGTCAGCCCCGCAATGGAGGCGAGCCCCGAAGGGCTCGCGGACCAGTTGGTCGGCTTCGGTGTCGACGCCCAGAAGGTCCCCCCGCAATGGAGGCGAGCCCCGAAGGGCTCGCGGACGCGGCGGGGCCGACCTTGGCGAGGACCCGGTCCACGGTCCCGCAATGGAGGCGAGCCCCGAAGGGCTCGCGGACCACACCGGCGTTGACCGGGATGCTGCCCTTGCTGCTGTGCCCGCAATGGAGGCGAGCCCCGAAGGGCTCGCGGACAGCCGAAGCCACCCGCGCACGGCTCTTCCCGTTCCGCCCGCAATGGAGGCGAGCCCCGAAGGGCTCGCGGACCCCGCGATGAACAGGACACCGTCGGCGTCGACGCAGCGGCCCGCAATGGAGGCGAGCCCCGAAGGGCTCGCGGACCCTCCACAGTGCCGACGATCTGCCCCTGGCCCACGGCCCGCAATGGAGGCGAGCCCCGAAGGGCTCGCGGACTCGGCCCCGCCGCCTCCGGCGCGGTGGCGCTCAACCTCCCGCAATGGAGGCGAGCCCCGAAGGGCTCGCGGACCGTCGGTGGCCCGTGTAGCCGGTCTGGGCGTGTTTGTCCCGCAATGGAGGCGAGCCCCGAAGGGCTCGCGGACGACCATGACGGCCAGGCGCAGCGGTACGACATACCAGCCCCGCAATGGAGGCGAGCCCCGAAGGGCTCGCGGACGCCAGGCGCAGGGCGAGGTCGGGGTCAGCCTCGGCCCGCAATGGAGGCGAGCCCCGAAGGGCTCGCGGACAGCGCTCATGGACCCGGACCTCGACCGACGCCTCGTTCCCGCAATGGAGGCGAGCCCCGAAGGGCTCGCGGACACCCCATGGATGACCATCCCGTGATCCCCTGGCTGACCCCCGCAATGGAGGCGAGCCCCGAAGGGCTCGCGGACGATGCGAGAAACGATCGCTGACGATCGCTGGCCAGTCACCCGCAATGGAGGCGAGCCCCGAAGGGCTCGCGGACGTCCCCGCCCGGCTGAAGCGCAAGGTGGCCAAGTTCCCGCAATGGAGGCGAGCCCCGAAGGGCTCGCGGACCTGGACATCAATCCACTCGGTGCTCATTCGGCGGAACCCCGCAATGGAGGCGAGCCCCGAAGGGCTCGCGGACGGTCGCCTGCCGTCCAGGTGTTCGGGCCGCCGAGGTACCCGCAATGGAGGCGAGCCCCGAAGGGCTCGCGGACGTCGATCGCGAAGGCGATGCAGCGGCGAGGACTGAGCCCGCAATGGAGGCGAGCCCCGAAGGGCTCGCGGACATGCCACTGCCAAAGTCAATGCCCGAATGGCGTACAGGGTCCCGCAATGGAGGCGAGCCCCGAAGGGCTCGCGGACCAGCAGGAACGGGAGGGGGAGCACGGGTGCCTCCATGCCCGCAATGGAGGCGAGCCCCGAAGGGCTCGCGGACGTGACCAGGCCATCACGCCATGGAGCCTCGTCTGGTGCCCGCAATGGAGGCGAGCCCCGAAGGGCTCGCGGACGGCCGCGCTCGTCGCGCACCTCCAGATGCTCGACGGCCCGCAATGGAGGCGAGCCCCGAAGGGCTCGCGGACCGGGCGTCGTTGCCGGCCCGCTCTGCGACCTCGGCCCACCCGCAATGGAGGCGAGCCCCGAAGGGCTCGCGGACCTGAGGGTCGCACGGTGAGGGACCGGATCCGTGACCAGCCCGCAATGGAGGCGAGCCCCGAAGGGCTCGCGGACGCTTGAGGATGCCCTGCGCTCGGAGGAAGGCAGGGAACCCGCAATGGAGGCGAGCCCCGAAGGGCTCGCGGACCCGCTCGTCGGGATCCTCCTCGGGCTCGTCGCCACATCCCCGCAATGGAGGCGAGCCCCGAAGGGCTCGCGGACGAGCCCGACTGCGAAGTCGAACGCTGAGCCCGAATCGGTCCCGCAATGGAGGCGAGCCCCGAAGGGCTCGCGGACCCGGTGCTGGCGGCGCCGTGGTCGGTGTCGGTGACGGCTCCCGCAATGGAGGCGAGCCCCGAAGGGCTCGCGGACCCGATGACGATCGTGACCCAGTCCGGCCGCAGGAGCTTCCCGCAATGGAGGCGAGCCCCGAAGGGCTCGCGGACAGGTGTGGTCGTCGTTCGGGTCGGAGGTCGCCGCGTTCCCGCAATGGAGGCGAGCCCCGAAGGGCTCGCGGACGGGAATATCGCCTGTGCTCTAATGTCTTTGTCAACGCCCGCAATGGAGGCGAGCCCCGAAGGGCTCGCGGACGCGGTCCGGGAGGGCCAACACCCCGCTCGTCCAGGTCCCCGCAATGGAGGCGAGCCCCGAAGGGCTCGCGGACGGCTCGCACATTTCATGGCCTCTGACCTGCGAGAACATGACGTGTTGCGAGCGGTCATGGCAGAGAACGGTCTCGCTACTTCGCTCTTCAGTTGTCAAGGGACGAAGATAGCGCCTGACCAGGGTGCGAGCGCTCACCGGGGATCGAGTGGCCACCGGACCGGTCGCAAGTTGCCTCACACGATCTGTGGACCACCAGACGACGGAAGGTTTGGTGTCACCCCCATGAACTCGAAGCACTCAACGCCTCGCTTCTCCGGATCGCCGAGATCGATGAACGCAACACGATCGAGGTTGAACTTGATGATGTCGCGCAGGAGCGCCTTGAGCCACAGCTTCTCGACGTCGCTCATGTCGCAGATGAACACCGAATACTGCAGCGCGTACCCGAATCCCTTCACCGACTCATGCACCTTACGCAGCCGATTGGGATCGGCGATGTCGTAGGAGACGAGATATCGACGGCGGGCCATCCCCGGTCACCTGGTCACGATCGGGGTGTACTCCGGCGTCTCGCCGAGCAGATGGGCGCCGAGCAGCCGAGCCTGGATCTCCAAGGTCCTCCGGTAGCTCGCCTTGTAACCGAAGAGCGGGTGGGTCAACTCGGCCTCCAGCCGTCGCTCGTACGAGCCGAGCACGGCCTTTCGTCCGTCAGCCGTCAGCGCAACACCGCCGGCCCGCACGATGAAGTCGTTGGGCTTGACCTCCCCATTGTTGATCAGGTTGATCACAACCGACTCGGCGATGATCGGGCGAAACTCCTCGGCCAGGTCCAGAGCCAACGCGGGTCGCCCGAACCTGGAGCGGTGCAACAGACCGAGGTACGGATCGAGTCCCACCGTGAAGAGCGTGGCCGTGCAGTCCTTGGCGAGGAGGCCGTACACATAGGAGAGCAGACAGTTCACCGCGTCCTTGGGCGGGCGCCGGTTGCGAAGCTCGAAATTGAAGGGTTGACCGGGCAATCGCTTGTCCTCCCTGATCATCAGGGAGAACGACTGGAAGTACACCCGGGCCGCCGCACCCTCGATTCCGAGCAGCGAGTCGATGGAAGTCGCAGTCGCGGCGCTTTCGGCCATGACCTTGAGTTGCTCGATGGCTCGCTCGGTCTTCTCCTTGGCGTTGCGTCGCAGCAAGGTTCTCGAGTTGCGGATCTTCCCCTGGATCATGCGGCGGGCAATCTCGATGCTGCCGTCGGTTGCCCGGATGGCCTGACGCCGTCGCAACTCAACGTGCTTCGACGGCAAACCTTCCGCTATTCCAGAGAACCACCCGCCGTAGCTGAACCAGCACACCGGGATCTCCTCGGCGAACAGCTGACGGAGGAGCTGCGTGCTCACCTGGACGTTGCCGAACACACAGATTTGTGAGACGTCGATGAAGCGCACCGAATGCAGGAGCTCCTTGTGCTTCGTGATCTCGATCCGACCCTTCGACTTGCCGACCCACGCTCCCTGCTCGGTCACGTAGAGAGGGCGGGGGTCAGCGTGTCGAGCTATGAGACGCCGCGGTTCCCGATTCGATCTCGCCGCCAGCGCGTTGGTCTCATCCGGCAGGCACAGGGTGACCAACGAGCATCGAGGGCATTTCGGGCTGTCCAGCAACGGCGGCGGCGCCGTCGAACTTGCCGCAACCCGTCTCAGGTCACCGATGAGCTCCTGGGTCCGAGCGATGAGCTCATCGTCAAAGACAACCGTGACCCGCTGCTTGGACTCGACGAAGTACAGGACTCCCTCATCGCACCGATAGCCGGCGTCACGAAGCAGGAGGCCGAGCACGCACAGCTGCACCCGCTCGGGTTCCCAGGCGCCGTCGGGTGTGTCCGGCGGACTCCCCCGCTTGTAGTCGACAGGGACCACCGCATCGCCGACCCCTTCGATCAGGTCGGCCTTTCCCACGAGTCCCAACTCGGGTGAAGAAAGCATCACCGAGCGAGCCACCTTGAGCTCACCCTCCCCAGGCAACGGGGCTGCACCTCCTTCGGTGTCGACGACCCGGTGCTTCCACCGGCCGTCAACCGTGTCGGTGTTGTCGGCGAAGCGAGACTCAACCCACTCGATGTAGAAGAGCCGCGGGCAGTAGCTGAACTCGTTGACCATCCGCGCCGGCACCAGATCCGGCACCGACGTGAACCCGAACTCGGACATGGACTGTCACCTCGACGTGGGCAGGAATAGGCCCAGACCGAAGTGGCTCAACGCGCCGATTGCGATGGGACCAGAGACTGGTTCATCGAACACGAGCCGGACCCCGGTCGCGCGGCGGGCATCCCGAAGTCTCTCTCGATCGGGACGGTTCCTCCGAAAGTCGAGCCATCCTCCCGGGGGTTTCAGCGCGGCCTGGTGCTCGGCGAGCGGCACAACAGACGATGGAGCGGGAAATCCTCTGACCTGCAGTTCCCGGTGAACGTCCTTCTCGACATGGTCCCACCACGCTCGGTTCTTGCGCCCATGGCGAGGTGGCGCGAACGGCGTATAGGTCTCCCAAGTCCTTGATCCACCGAGGTCTCCTGCCCAGCCGACCAGTTCAGGAGCGACGCTTTCGAGCGAACCCACCCCCTCGAGCCCAAGTCGGCAGTCACGAAAATCTCTGGGATGGCTACGAGCCCGAAGCTCGCTGAAGTTCCGGAGCGGAGCCAGCTCATCCTCGTCGACCTTGCCGGGTATCCACATGACAAGCGTGTCCAGCCGCGACGGTCCCGTCGTGTCTGGGTCGGAGGTGTAGGCGAGGAAATGGGCGTGACCGTGACCCACCAATGGGAGACCGTCGTCGCCTTTGCCGTGAACATTGGGAGGGCTCGACCCATCGCCAAAGGCGTCGGTGAGCGTCTTGAGGACTCCACCGCGCAGTGCAGTGGTCATCGAGAGCGCGGCCGTGCGAGCGGGGAGGGCTCCGGTCGCTATTCGCCACCGGAGCGCTGAAACTTCGGCCTTTCGGGTCCCCCGACGGGAGTCGCTCTGCACGGGATCCGGTTTGGGGTAGTCGACCCAGGTCGAACCAGGAGGGTCAAGGCGCTTCTGAGCACGCACGGCAGTCGTCCGAGCCGTGAGCTTCTCGACGTCGAGCGGGAGAGCGGGGAGCAGGACTCGAACTCGTTCGCGGGGGTCATCGACGGTCGCAGGCAAAAGGACGACTGAGTCGGGTACCTCATCAGATGAGAGCAGGCGTGCTTCGCACACCGATTCGGCACGGCCGAGGTAGGGCAGAAGATCAAGCAGTTCCGTGAGAACTTCGCGGTGCGAAGAGTCGAGGTCGACAGGCCAACACAGCAGCACGTCCGCGTCCTGGGGGACGGTCACCCAGGTATCGAAGGCCTTGTCGGTGCCGCCGGACCGATCGGGCATGTAGTGGCGGGTGTGCGCCACGCTGAACGGTGGAACGACGTAGCCAGGAGCGCCCGCGAGCCCCGCCAGAACCTCGTGGACCAGGACCTCGTCGAGTTCCGGAGCCCTCGTCTTCCAAACCGAGTAGAGCGATCGCAGGAGCCGCCACGTCGACGGAGGCCAGTCGACCGCGCCCTCGTTCGCGTTCCTCCCCCACGGTGTGGAGTGGTATCGCCCCCAAGGGAACCTGATGGCGATCGTCGTCGACATCAGGCGCTCTTCGACTTCTTCTTGCCTCCGGACCACTGAGCACGAAGTGGCGCTTCGAGGCCCAGCTCGCCGACGACCTCAGGAATGAGCTGACGAAGACGCCCTTCCAGGGAATCGAGCCTCTCGAGAGGAACCCCGGACCGGTCGATCACCTCGCCGTTGGCTGCGAGATCGCACGCAGTACGGAGACGCAGGCCCCCGTCGATGAGGGAACGGATCTCCCACAGCGCGGTGGCTTCGAGGAGCTCGGTCGCCGGTGCAGGAAGCCCGTAGGAGCGAATCTGCGCAAGGTCGACGTTGAAGTAGGCCGTGATCTCCCGCGCGGTCCACTCCGTGCGATGGAAGGGAATCGAGCCATAGCCCTCGGCCGATCCGCTATCACCCTCGCCGATGGCATGACGGACCTCGTCTCGCTTCACACCCCCGCTGTCGGCCCGGCGGACATCGATCGCTTCCACGAAGGCCGACACGGCCCGAGCGACCTTCGGCTGCCCAGGCCAGACCTTGGAGTTCTCCGCGAAGAACACTCCGTGGAGCAGAGCGAACGGATCGAGAGCGAAGATGGCTCTGGCGATCTCGCGCGGAGCGAGCGGCGTGTCATCCCGAAGACCCAGCCGCTCCTTGATCACCTCTTTCATGTTTTTGCCGTCGAGGTCCGAGTCCTTGATGAACGCCGAGGCCAGGCGGTGCGACTCCGTACGACTCGAGGTCACGTATCCATCCGCCTCGTCGACGACGATCACGTACGGCAACCCATCAAAGGTCGACACCGGGGCATGAAGAGCCGTGTCCCAAGCCGTGGCTTCGAGGTGGTTCGCCATGGACTGCGCGGATTCGAGCAGCAACGCGTCGACCCACTCGCCGTTTGGTGCGGGTCGCTGGAAGAGCGCCGCTCCGATGTCGGGAAACCCGGTGGGCTGGAACCTCGAGCCGCTGACGGGGGTGAGGCCGACATCGAACAGTCGTCGGTTGGAGGGTTTGGTGGTCATGGGATCTCCTTGGGTGGAAGGGGTTCGTGGTCATGAGATGGCAAGGGTCTGACGGAGGAACTGCTCTGCGACGGAGCCGCTGATGGGCATGGTCAACCCTGCTGCGAGCCGGAGCGGGTCGATGCCAGCAGAGATAGACTCCGCTCGACCAATAGCCGGCGAAAGACCCGCTATCCGAAGCCGGCGCAGAGCCGACTCGACGACTTGTTCGGTTCCTCGACGAGACCGGTTGGCGAGAAGTCGGAACCACTGGGCCTCAGGCCGAAGGTCGACCGCCACCCTTTCGAGGTTGCGACTGGAACCATCGCGGTCGACCCATCCCGCCACGGGATGCCCGACGAAGAAGGGTGCAAGCAACGCGAGTGCAGGGTGCACGAAGGCGGCACGTTCTTGTTCCACAACTGCCACCGTTCCCAGGGCGCTCCAGTCCAGGAGCAGAAGCGCGTCGATGAGCCCGCCCATCCGGTCGAAGTCGATCTCTCCGTTGGTCAGCGTGGTCAGGGCATGGATGCTCGGATGAACCGGAGCACCAGCGAAGGCGGACTGCACACCGACCTGACCGATCTCCCGACGCCCGGTGGCGCGTTGCGCGTCGATACCTCGCACAACGAGGAACTCAGCGAGGACGTCGAGGATCGGGCGCCGATCGAGTCCGACGACACGAGGCGCACGTCCGGACCACTGGAATGAGAGGCCAGCATCGGCGTCAACGGCATCTCGTCGCGGGTCTGGCCGGAGATCGACCGAGCGCAGGTAGAGCGCTGGCGATTCGGACCCGCGCCCCGATTGGCTCCGTAGTCGAACACTGAACGGATCGTGTTGGCTCGCGAATGCAACAGCGAGCCGAAACTCAACCGAACCGTCATCCAGGGGGCCGATCCACTTCTCGGCTGACAATCCGTTCAGCGAGATGCCCACGTCCTCGCGCAGGCCTCTGGAGCGCGCTACTGCCCGTTCGACCCGTGCCGCGGCCATGAGGACGTCCTGCAAAGCGGTCGCGCCACCGCCCGCTGCCACCTGGATCATCGATTCCTCTGCTCGACGGAGCGGCACGGACAGCGATGCCGGCTTGGTACCGATCCGCCGGACTCGATGCAGCCAACGATCGAGAGCGCCGAGAACCGGCACCTCCCGGCGAGACCCGGCGACGAACCGGCCAACCGGTACAGCGAGAGCGTTCTGGCCGTGACGCACCACGAACGCATGGCGAACGAACTCGTCGACTCCCCGATCGACCCCAAGGCTGGCGATCGCGAACGACGCCTCGAGCCCGTTCGTCGCCTGCCTGCCGTTCCAGGTCGTCCGGCCCTCACTGATGAACCGTTCGAGCCCAGCCGCCGAGGTGGGCGCGGACCAAACCGGAGCCCACAACTCACCCTTCGCATCCTCAGCGTCGGCGCTGGTGGCATACCCGACCGGAGACGACCTGACCATGAAGGGCACTGCCGCGCGACCGCCCTCCGAACCCATCCGCCGCGATGCCGACCCGGCGAACAGAAGGCCCCCTTCGAAGTTGAGGACGTAGTCCCATGGATTCACCAGAGACCCGGCATCGCCAAAGGGCCCCGAGTTCACGCCACCAGCGCCGCCTGGATCGAACTGGCCGATCACCCCGCCACCCAACCGAGGCGATCCCTCACCCAGGATGGAACTGACCAAGAGCGCCGAGACCTGGGCGGCAGGCATCGCACCCGGGTCGACGACATCTGCGACCGCGTCGAAGTAGGCCTTGGAGAAGTCGAGACGTCCGACGTTTCCTCCCGTCCCGAACAGGGGCGGGTACTGCTCCTTGCCCGAGGCGAGCACAACGGACCCATCGATCCACCGGACGGCAGCATCGGGCAGTGCATTCCTCGCCAGGGTCACCAACAGCGGCTTGGCATCCTTCGCGGCAAGCGTGGTCTGCCATTGTGTGGATGCAACGAGGCGCTTCGTCGCTGCGACCGTTTCACGGAACTGATCCAATCGAGGAGTGCGGGACTGCTCGATCCGATCGAGGGCGGCTACCGCAGCGGGCGACTTGGCCGCGTCCTCGGCGCCGAACCCGCTGCCCTTGTTCCACGGCGTCACGATCGGCGTCGGGCAGTAGTCATCGAGGAAGAACCCAACCAGTTGGTCACGGTCGAGCGAGGACCGCAGGACGAATCGCCCTCCTTCCCACCAGCCCACGGCCTCGGGGTCGACCTGCTCGCCCACGAGACGCAGGACTCCGAGAGCCTTGAGATACGAGGCCAGCGGCTCGAGCCGGCAGCCTTGGAGTCTGACGTCAGCCATTCTCGACCACCTCCTCCGCGGACGCACTGGCCCGCCAGTCCGCCAGCCGGACCACCGCTTCCAGGAAACCCAGACGGAACGGCCCGAGATCGGCGCGATCTCTCAGCTCGATCGCTCGATCAGCCCAGGGACGCACGCCTCCGTCGGGCGCTCCGAGCCCCATCGTGGAGAGGTCGAGCACCGACTCCGGGATGACACCCCCCGGCACGAGGACCTCGGGAAGGACATCGCCCTGATGCACCCCCAGCGCGGCAGCTTCGCCGTCGTGAGCGTCCGAATACGTCACGTCAGATGGGAGCGATCGAATGCCCATCCGAACTCGACCGTGATGGGCAGCAACGAGGTAGACGGTCAGGTCCTGCTCGATCAAACCTTCGAGCGCCAACGACCCGCCTGGTCCCGTAAGTGCCAAAGCGGAAGCCAACTCATGCCGGAAGCCCTGGCGATCACCCTTGTACCGCGGTCGGCGTGTGCCCCCGGCCTTCGCAAAGGGTCTGGAGGCACTCATGGCGCCGGTCCATTCACCGTCGCCAGCACACCGTTTCATGAGGTCCTGGAACGTCTCGTGCGCCTTTCCGATGTCGTGGAGCCGACCGGCTACGAGGGCGGCCTCGATCTGACCGTTTGAGAGGCCCGGCGGTTCCAGTTCACCCACGAGCTCGTGAACCTGCGCCTCGACGTCGGCGAGGTGATCTCGCAATCCGACCCAGTTCGGTCGCTTGACGGAGAGCGGCTCGGCATCGACGCCGAGATCGGTATCGGCTGGAGTTCCAGCTGTGTCCTCGACCAAAGACGGGACCGGTTCCTTCGACTCGGGAGCCCAACCCAAGTCGGGCCGGTACCCGCCCGACTTGGCATCGACGAGGAGCACCCCACCGGCGACGATGTCCCGAGCACCGCTGACCGGGACCCACGTGCCCGCCAAGTGATCGAACCACCAAGCGCGACGACGCGACCCTGCATCAGCCCCGACCAGGCGACCCTTCTTCCCCCTTGCCTCCGAAAGGGGAACCGGGCAGCGCTCGTCCTTCGCCGGCAGCCCGGCTGCTTCATCTGGTGCTTTCCCTTCGGGGATCTCCCGCCACGCGATCGAGACGTCGGTGTCCTCGGCATCCCGGATGAACCTGGACACGTCGATGTCGGCGCCCCCGAGATCGGGGGTGGTGTCGAAGAGGTCCGCCATGTCCCGGCGACGAAGCACCTGATGGATGGGCGCACTCGTCACGACCGAGCGAGCCCCCAAGCTCAAGGGGGTGGCTACCTGCCCCTCGAGTTCCAGGAGCACTTCGATCGAGGCCTCGAGATCCCCGGCATCGTAGGGCGCCGGCTTCGGAGGGGTGACCCAGAGAAGGCGGGCACCGGCGATCGTTCCGTCGCGGTTGCACCTCCCAGAGCGCTGAACGATCGAGGGCCAGGGCGCTACCTCCGTGACCATCGTGGCCGAGCTGACGTCCACGCCGGCCTCGAGCACCTGAGTCGAGACGACGATGACACCCGGCCCCGCGGGATCGACCTCTGCGAGCGCACGATCGACGACGATCCGTCGCTCCCCAGGACGGAACCGGGAGTGGACCAATACAAGGGCAGCTTCCGAAACAACCGATTTGCCCAGCATCTCGTGGAGCTTTCGCGCTCGCTCAACGGTGTTGACGACGGCGATCGTGCGGGTACCAGGCCGATGTGACGCAAGGACCGCCGCAGCGAGATCAGCCTCGTACTTCGCCCCACTGATCGACAACTGCTCGATCATCCGCTCGCCGTTGAGGCGAGTCCGAAGTGGTCCGTCAAGATCGACCTGCGAGAGCCCAACCGTCGATTCGACGTCGGGTAGGTCGACCGTCCCCAGCGAATCCTCAGGGATGGTTGCAGACATCCACATAGACCGGCAGGGCATCGCCGTTCCGAGCTTCCGCCGCAGTCCTTCAAGCTGGCGGGATGTCGGCAGTGCAGGGCCCATCAGTTGCACCTCGTCGAACACCCACTGACACCCGTTGTTGAACAGACCGAAGTCGATCGGCCAGGTGAACCGCCCTTCGCCATAGCCGCGATTCAGCACGCGGGAGATGAACATGTCGATCGTGCCGACGAAGATCGCCTCGCGGTGCGGCTCGTACCGCCAAGCAGACTGACCACGATCCTCCCCGCCCATGAGCTCGTAGACCGCCACGTGATCGCCGAGCCCGAGGTTGTCGATCCACTCCCGAACCTGGTCGACCGTTTGTTCGACCAACACCCGCATCGGGAGAGCGACGACGAGCCACCGGGGGGTATCAACTCGAACATCCTGCTCTGCGTGCTCGAGACGGCGATAGAGCCACGGCAGAACCGCAGCCATCGTCTTCCCCGCTCCCGTGGGGACGGAAAGCAGCTCGGGCAGGCCATCGTCGGCCAACCGCTGCTGGAAGTCATAGGGGGCAAGGTCTGCCCCATCGACGCCTGTTGCGCGTGCGACGAACTGCTGAAACCTCATGCGACCCACCTCACTTTCCACCTCGTGGCTCCGCTGGGGCCGAAACCCCAGCGGAACCGTTATCCGGAATCCGCCTGACCACGCACACCGCCCTACCTCAATGGGGCCACCGCTTCTTGAGGGCTGTGTGTGTGGTTCGAGCATCGCAGCGAACGAACGAGATTGCAAGCCCCCTTGGAGTCAACCTGTCGAGCCGCTGAGCACCTCTCCACCGTCGTGGCTCCAAGTAGTACCGAGCGCCTGTGACACGAACCTCGGCCCGCCTTTCCGCTAGCAGGTACCGCTAGCATCAGGTGATGGCATCGGTGCGCACCACCTTCACGCTCGACGCGGAGCTCGCCGCGCAAGCACGACAGCTCGACGTGAACATCTCGGCGGCGGCCCGTGACGGCGTGGCGGCCGCGGTGCGCGCAGAGCTCGCGGCAGCTGACCGAGCTGCGTACGAGCGCAACCCCGAGACGGTCGACCCCTTCTGGGAAGCCGCCGAAGCATGGGGTGAGCCATGACACGAGGCGACATCTGGCTGGCGCACGTCGGACGCAAACGTCGGCCGGTCCTCGTGCTCACCCGCCCGGAGGTCATCGACGTCCGCCAGCTCGTCACGGTCGCCGAGATCACGACGTCGCGACGCGGCATCGCCGTCGAGGTCAGCTTCGACCATGACGCGGCCGGCCTCGACCAGGAGTCGGTCATCAACTGCGACGGACTGCACACCGTCGCCCAGGCCTCGCTCAGCAGCTACGTCGGTTCCGTCGACGACCCCACCCTCGGCAAGGTCTGCTCGGCGGTCGCCCACGCGCTCGGCTGCTGACCGGCGGTCCCGCACCCGCCCCCCGTCGACGCCTCCCCGCCGGTTCAGTGCCGACCGCGCCGATCGCGCCGATCGCGCATCGATCGAACTCGTTCAGATCCCGCGGCGAAGCGCCGACAAGGAGACGTGGCCGTCACGGCGGCCCCGTGGGAACATGCGGACAGCGACCAAGGCGGTCGCACCGAAACCGGTCATGGAGGGGTGACGGATGCAACGATTGACCGGACTCGATGCGGGCTATCTCTACCTGGAGACGGGCACGTCTCCCATGCACGTGTCGAGCCTCATGGTCCTCGACCCCTCGACGGCACCGAACGGCTTCGACTTCGACTCGCTCAAGCAGCTGTTCCTCGACCGCATCCACCTCGCCCCTCCCTTCCGTCGCCGCCTCGTCGAGGTGCCGCTCGGCATCCACCACCCGATCTGGGTCGAGGACCCGAACTTCGACATCGACTGGCACCTGCGCCATATCGCGGTCCCCTCGCCGGGCGCCATGGACGACCTCAACGAGCTGGTCGGGCACCTCATGGCCATCCCGCTCGATCGCACCCGACCCCTGTGGGAGTGCTGGCTCATCGAGGGCGTCGAAGGCGGCAAGGTCGCGCTCCTCGCCAAGGTCCACCACGCCGCGATCGACGGGGAGGCGGGCGAAGAGCTCATCGTCACCCTCCTCGACGCGCAGCCTGAGGGCCCCGAATCCGAGCTGGCCACAGACCCGAGGCAGACCGACGACTGGCAAGCCGAGCACGTCCCCGGCGACGTGGAGATGTTCACCCACGCGCTGGCATCGCTCTCCACCCAGCCCTGGCGTGTCGCCAAGACCACCCGCCGAACCGCCATCGCTGCGCTGCAGATCCGCCGCCAGAACCGGTCGACGCCGAGCCTCACCCCGCCCCCGTCTCCCTTCAGCGCACCCCGCACGTCGTTCAACCACGCGCTCACCCCGCACCGCTCGTTCGCCACCACGTCGCTCGACCTCAAGGCCGTGAAGGACATCAAGAACACCTTCGACGTGAAGGTGAACGACGTGGTGCTCGCGCTGTGCGCTGGCGCACTTCGCCGCTACCTCGACGGCCGAGCCGAGGAGCCCAGCAGCTCGCTCGTGGCCATGGTGCCGGTCTCGGTCCGCTCCGACGCCGACGTCGTCGGTGGCAACAAGATCTCGACGATGTTCACCACGCTCGCCACCAAGATCGACGACCCCGTCGAACGACTCCTCGCCATCTCCACGTCGATGTCCCAGGCCAAGGAGCAGCAGAACGCCATCGGCGCCGACACCCTCCAGAACTGGGCCGAGTTCGCCGCGCCTGCCGTCGCAGGTCAGGCCGCCCGCCTCTACTCCCGGATGCGCATCGCCGACCGCCACCGGCCCGCCTTCAACCTGACCATCTCGAACGTCCCCGGCCCGCCGTTCCCCCTGTACATCGCCGGTGCCCGGGTCGACGCCAACTACCCGGCGGGCCCCATCTTCGACGGCGGCGGGCTCAACGTCACGGTGATGAGCTACCGAGACAGCCTCGACTTCGGCCTGCTGGTCTGCCCCGAGCTCATCAGCGACCCGCAACGCCTGGCCGACGGCCTGCGCGACGCGCTCGACGAGCTCCTCGCCGCCACTGGCCGCAGCTAGCGTTTCGGGCTCATTCGCGGCGGTCGCTGCGCTCCCTTGCTCCGTTCCCCCGAGTTCCCGGTTCCCGGGAGGGGCTCACAGCTACGCTCGATCGACGCCGGGGAAAACCCCCGGACCCTGTTCTGCGGGGTGGCGCCCCTCACCCCCAGCCGTGGGTGTCCCCATGGAAGCTGGTTCGTGAACAGTGCGTGTCCGTCTCCTCGATATCCACCCTCCGGCGCGCCTCCGGGTGTTCACTTGCACTCGGTGACCAGTCCCGCGCCCGGCGAAGAGCAGCATTGACCTGATGCGTGGCTCCCGGGTGCCCGTCTTCGTTGGAGCCCCGTGACCACGATCCCTGCCCTTGACTCCCGCGCGCCCGAACTGGCGAAGACCTACGTGCTCGACACGTCGGTGTTGCTGTCGGACCCGCAGGCGATGTTCCGCTTCGACGAGCACCAGGTGGTGCTCCCCCTCGTCGTGCTCACCGAGCTCGAGGGAAAGCGCGACCACCCCGAGCTGGGCTGGGCGGCACGACGGGCGCTGCGCCAGCTCGAGGTGTTCCGCACCAAGCACACCGTGCTCACCGACGAGGTGCCGGTCAACGACCTGGGCGGCACGCTCCACGTCGAGATCAACCACCAGGACACCGAAGGCCTGCCCGCGGTCCTGCGCGTCGACACCAACGACCACCGCATCCTCGCCGTCGCGTGGAACCTCGCCAAGGAAGGGCGCGACGTCACCGTCGTGTCCAAGGATCTGCCCCTCCGTCTCAAGGCCAGCGTCGTCGGCCTCGACGCCGACGAGTACCGCAACGAGCTCGCCGCCGACACGAACTTCACCGGCTACGTGACCGTCGATGTCGAGTCCGCGATCATCGACGAGCTGTTCGACGAGAAGGTCGTCGACACCGACGAGAGCCGCAACCTGCCGTGCAACACCGGCGTGGCGCTCGTATCGGGATCGCAGTCGGCACTCGGTCGGGTGCACGCCGACAAGCAGATCCACCTCGTGCACACCGATCGCGAGCTGTTCGGGGTCCGGGGCCGTTCGGCCGAACAGCGCATCGCCATGGACATCCTGGGCGACGAGGAGATCGGCATCGTGTCCATCGGCGGCAGCGCCGGCACCGGCAAGTCGGTGCTGGCCCTGGCCGCCGGCCTCGAAGCGGTCCTGGAGCGACGAACGCACAAGCGGGTCATCGTGTTCCGTCCGATCTACGCCGTCGGTGGCCAGGAGCTCGGCTACCTGCCCGGCGGCGCCGACGAGAAGATGACCCCGTGGGGTCTGGCCGTCACCGACGCCCTCGAGTCCATCGTCGGACCGGAGGTCATCGACGAGGTGATCGACCGCGAGCTGCTCGAGGTGCTGCCGCTCACCCACATCCGGGGTCGGTCGCTGTCGGACAGCTTCGTCATCATCGACGAGGCCCAGAACCTGGAGCGCTCCGTGCTACTCACCGCGCTGTCCCGCCTCGGCGTCGGCAGCCGGGTGGTGCTCACCCACGACGTCGCCCAGCGCGACAACCTGCGCGTCGGACGCCACGACGGCGTCGTGTCGGTCATCGACGCGCTCAAGGGCAACCCCCTGTTCGCCCACATCACCCTCACCCGCTCCGAGCGCTCCGCGGTCGCCGCCCTGGTGACCGAGCTGCTCGACGGCCCCGGGTACTGACCCGGGTCGATCCCCGGCTCTGGATCCTCGAGCCGCTACCGGCCTGGGTCCCCACCAACAGCCATCTGACCCGGCTCACCACATCACCCAAGCACCACCTTGCGGACCCGGCCTGGGCTGCATCCGGTGGCGCGACGGCTGGCTCAACGCGGCGGCCATCGCGCTGATCATCTCCTACGGGGGCGATGGCATCGGCCACATCATGGAGTACGTCGCCCACGACAACGACAAGGTCAACGACGTGTGGGGCATCCCCTCGGACCTGACCCAGGTCCTCGTCGTCACCGTGCTGCTCGTGCTGTACCGCACCAGGTTCAAGCCGGAGCCGGCCGCTCAACCGCTCTTGCGCTCGACCGGCTGCTTGTCCGAGCGGTAGCGGCCCGG
>CAZALT010000011.1:0-11942 GCA_964485515.1 uncultured Rhabdothermincola sp.
GGGCAGGCAAAGTTGCACCCGAATTGCACCCGATCTCGGAGGGCTGACCGAACCGCGACGCCGGCGAGACCCGACGGGACGAGGCGGGACGGAGCGGGACGGAGCGACGTCGGCGCGAACGACGACTTCACGATCGGCCTTGTGTCCGGGCGGCGTCGTCACCAGGTCCGGCCCGAGTTCCTACGCAGCGAGGCCGTGCCGGTTCTGAACCGGCAGCACGCGTGTCGCGGCGTAGGCGACGACGGGTACGAGCGACCCGCTTGGTGGGAACAGAGCGCAGATCTTGTTGCGGTGGGTGCTGGTGTCTCCGATGAGCTGGCCACGGGTCGCTACGGCGACCGCGC
This sequence comes from uncultured Rhabdothermincola sp., assembly GCA_964485515.1. GTDB lineage: Bacteria > Actinomycetota > Acidimicrobiia > Acidimicrobiales > Acidimicrobilacustridaceae > CAZALT01. The sequence continues at coordinate 345 of CAZALT010000011.1, forward strand.
CGTGTGCTCGCAGCATGGCGTCGACATCGAAGCCAGCGACGTCGGATAGCTCGAGGAGGCTTGCTTGTTTCGCCTGGGACCAGAGTTCGCTGGTCATGCGGGCCTGGCGTAGGTCGATGCGCAGCAGTCCATCGGGCGCAACGTGAACTCCGATGCGAAGCCCGTGAACGAGCCGATCGAATCGAGGGCTGGACGTGTGGCGATCGGTCGTGCGGACGTCGCGCTCCCCGTTGGACCAAGCGATGTCGGCCACGGTGATCCGGAGTCGCTTCGGACCTTTGACTTGGTAGAGCCGCGCTACTCCGTCGGTCTCAACCTTCGAAGTCGTGGCGCCGAAGGTCGACTTCTCGCTTACCTGAGTGATGACCAGTGCGCCGCAGGGCACGGCGTTGCTGGTCACGCTGCCATGCTTTCGAGGTTGGGCCCCGACAGCCAGACGACTCGGTGTGCTGCGAGTCGCACCCTGGCCGATAGTTGCCCTGGCAGAGACGCCACCGTCGTGTTCAAGCCGGCCTCGTTCAGGGCAACGATCGAATCGGCGAACCGATTGTCGCCGGAGGCAATGATCACCTCGGCGTACCGCGTCACGATGAACGCCGGCGACCACAGCTCGTCGATGAGACAGAGCTCGGCTCCGTCCGGGCCACTGCGGGTCACGAGGCGCGCCGTTGGTCGCAATGAGTGGGCAACGAACGCCAAGCCGGGGTTCACACCAATGACGACGTGGTCGTCCTCCGCGATCCCCCCTGCCTCAAGAAGCGATTCGAGAGCAGCTCGGTAGATCTCGGGGGACGCGTGGCAAGGCGCACAGCCGGCGAGGTTCTCGAGGTCGACGAGAACCAGCTTGCGGTCCGGAGTGCTCATCGGTCGGTCGCTTCGATCGAGGTACCTGTGAGGCGACGGGCCGCTTCATCGCGGACGTCACGCAATGCGCGGACGATGCCGTCAGCGAAGGTCCTGTTCACGGCGGGAAACACCGCCGCGGTTCCATCCTCCGATTCACCGTCTTGCCACTGAACCCCCGGAGCGCCGTCATCGTCACCCAAGAGGTCCTGAATAGTGCCCTGCAGTTCCGACTCGTCGTCGCTCCAGGCACTAAGCGTGGTTCCGACGAAAGAGCAGAACTCGAAAGACAGGTTCTCTGTCTCCGCTTCGAAGCCCCACGCAAGGATGATCGCCTGGATCTCTGCCACCACAGCGGGGTTGTCGAGTACCGCGAAATCGGACCCGGTGAGGCCTCCGGCAACCAGCAGACCGAACTGGTAGCCGCTGTTGAGCATCTCCCGGAAGGCGGTCTCGGCGGCCTCGACCGCCTTCTCAAACGCCGGGCGATACCGGTCAAGGTCGTTTTGGTCAGGGGCGTGAGCCAGGGGTCTTTGAGCGGCCCGATGCTGGTCAGCCAGCACTCGGAGCGCTCGTTGCACTGTGTCGGAGGGACCCTGCGAAGTGTCGGTGTGGACCGAGGCCCACAGGTCGTCTGGAACCGAGATAGATAGTTTCATGGACCTCACCATACACGAGGTAGTACTACCGTCAAGTAGGAATCTAGAGGAGTACTACTCTCGACGCCGCTAGCGACCGGCTGGGCCTCGGCCGATGAATACGACACACCGCTGGGGACCCGGACACGTCAGCGCCATCCGCGCTTGTCTCCCATCGTCGCCCTCGATCGACTTCAGCCGACCAGCATCTCTGGTCGGCGGGTCCAGGAGTTGCGCGCCGACGTGAAGGGCCGTCGGACTCAGGCTCGACAAGTGCGGCGCAGCTACGTTCTCTGGACGCGAGGCTGGGGAACCGCGCTGACCAGGGCAACGAGGGAGCCACGGCGGGTGAGCGATGACAACGGGATGCGCACGTCATGACGCTTGCTGACGTTCTCGAACGGATCCTTCGCGACGAGCCTGACCAGACGCCCGAGGAGCTCTATCGGAACCTGGGGTCAGTGAAGTCCAAGGTTCGCCAGCCGCAGATGGTCGCTACCGCGCTCAAGCGGGACAAGGACCGATTCGTCGCTGACGACGACGGCCGCTGGCGGCTCGTCAACCAGCCCGACCCTGAGCCCGAACCGGAGATCGACCTCGAACGCCTTCGCCCGAAACGCCGAAACCAGACCGGGTCCCGGGACGAAGAACCAGATGCCTCGCCGCGCCGGGATGCACAGAGCCCTAGAGAGTCGAACGGACAGACGGCGGACCCCAGCGGCCATGTCGCGCAGCCACGGACCCCCGTGGGGACGGGCGAGGTCCAGGCGTTCGAGATGGAGAACGAGCTCCGCTCCCGCCTCGGCGGCGCGCAGCTCATCGCCGAGGTCGGTCTCGACGAGGACGATCTTGACGAACAGGAACAGGTCCTGACTCGGCTGGTCCAGACCGGGGTGAGCATCGAGACCGTGGGTCGCCGCTTTCCGATGCTGCTTCTCACCTACGTCGTCGGAGTCGGGGTGTTCCGCTCGGACGAACGCGGACTCTGGACGAACGTCAACGTCCCGAAGCTGACAGCACAGAACGCAGCGGTCATCGAGCGATCGATCGAACAACTGGGTGTCGAGACCTTCGAGCAGATGGTCGAACAGGAGAACGCTCTGCGCTTCCTCGGTCCGATCCTCGGACACGGAGGCATCCCAAGACGAAGCCTTGACGACTACTTCGGCCTGCTCGCGCGAGGCATGAAGAAGGCGGCCAGAGCGACCGACCTGTTGATGCTGTGGCAGTCCCAACAGTCGTCCTACGCGACGATCGACAAGCCCATCGGCCGCTTCCTGCGATTCGGTGGCGATCTGTCGGCGGATTTCCTGGACCGATCGATCGATCTGCTCGGGGAGTACGCCCGGTCAGGGACGATCGCCGAGTCCGCCGACGTCGGGCTGCCCGACTACGTCGTCGAAGGCTTTCGCTCCTACGTCAACAGCGGAGGCGAGGTCAGCGTCGGCGTGGCGTCGAAGGTCCGCCGCACGACTGTTCGTGTCGTTCTCGATCCGTGGGCGGGCGCTGGACCGGTGGCCGTGCTGCCCATGGTTCCGGATGCCACAACCACACACCTCGTATGGCACGTCCGGGGCGGGAGCCAGATCCAGTCACTACCCGCATCCGCCGCTCGGGAGAAGGAGGTGGAGCTCGAACCGGCCCGTTCCTGGACGGTCGAGCTCACCGATCCCTCCCTCCGCGGTGAGTGGATGGTTCGCGGCCTGGATGAGCAACCTGCGCTGTTCTTCCACTCGGGCACCGGCGAGCTCATTCATGACGGAGCCGCTCTCCGTGGCCCCACGATCCTCGTGTTGCGCCCCGCCGAGGTCAGCGTCACAGGCACCAGGATCGACCGCACTGACGCCGTGCCGCCGGTGGTGCAGGAGCTCCCCGAGCCGGGTGGGGCGTGGTCAGGGTTCGTCCTCGAGATGATCAGCGTCGAAGACCTCCGCACGGTCCTGCTCGAACAGCCGGGCAAGGATCCCGTGCGTGTTCCCGTTCGAGCGGCTGCCGTCCGTCCCCAGTTGCTAGACGAGCCGATTCCTGGCCTGACTGACGCCTCAGGCAATCCGGTGTTCGCCGCCATGCCCCGGATCGAACTTCCGGGTGCCGCGTCAGGAGAAACGCTGTGGCGGCTCCGCCTCGACGACGGAGCAACACGGACGCTCGACCTTGACGCCCTCTCCTCAGACGGTGACATCTACGCCCTACCCGCAACGACGCGTTGCGGGACCTACTCCCTCGTAGCAAGTGGCCCACTCGGTGCCGATCTCCGGACTCGCTTCGCGGTCGCTCCGGGATTGACTGCCGCAGTTCCGGACCGAGTGCTGTTTCCTGGCGAGTCGGCCACGGTCAGCATGTCGGCGCCGAGGCTTGCGATCAGCGATCGGGAGCTTGGCGCCGTCGTCGATCTCGTTGTGGACAGCGACTCCGATCGAGTTGAGGCCGATGTCCGAGACCCAGATGGGAACACGATTCAGGTGCAGGCCCGGCTCTCCCGAGTGATGTGGGGAATCGTCGGCCCAACTTCGGAGGGGCTCGCAACCCGGGAGCTCGTCCTGAAATCCGACGAGTTGCGCGAGTCCGACGCTCCTCGACTCGTTGTCCGCACCGGTCGCGCCGGGCATGAACTGCGTTTGTCCCTCAGTGCCGATCACGAGGAGATCCAGCGACTCGACGCGGTGACCACTGGCAGCCGTGACGGAAGGTGGGTCTTCGGTCTGGATGCCTTTGCCGACACCGTGACCGCGACAGATCGCTCCGGTCTCGTACTCAACCTCTGGATTGGCATACATCCGATCCCGATCGCTCGGATTAGGCCGTCACTCAGCATCGAGGACCTCGCTGTTGACGCAACTCCGGAACTGGGCGGCCACAAAGTGACGGTGTCGTTTACTGCCGCTCGTGTCGTCCAACACCGAGTGGTCCGGCTGTGGAGCTTGAGCCGGCCATGGGAGGAGCCGATCACACATCCTGTTCCTGACGACTTCGATGGAACGCTCGCCATCGAGTCCGGCGTCGTACCCGACGGCGCGTACGTCGCGCAGATCGCCGTCGACGACGGCTGGACTCCAGCAGAGCGGCCCCGTCCGCGGGACGCTGGTACGGCGCTCATCGAGCTCGGACGGCTGGAGCCGATCGACGACCTCGACGAGTCCCCCTTCGCGAGAGACCCTCGCCGAGCGGTCGAGCTCGCCCTCGAGTACGGCTACTTCGGTCGCCACCTCGAACAGCCGGAGTTGGACCACGCGGTGCCTGCCGCAGCCATGGCGTTGCTCGCCCTGATCCGTGGAGAGCTGCTCATCGACTGGACCAGTCGTCAGCTCGGATCCGTGGCTGCCATTGCTCTAGCCGACTCATCTCCCCTGCTCGCCGAGCTGCTCAGCGAAGCGGAGGACGGTGGCGCCACCCGCGGCGACCTGCTGCGACTGGCAATCGCGCTTGGTCCTCGCACCCGATTGGTTGACGATCCGAGTGGGTCCATCATGCGGAAGCTGTGGGATTTCGCTCCAGCGCTCGCCGCATCGTTCGACGTCGAGGTAGATGACGACGAGGCACGCCACGACCGGATCCACAGCGCAACCGGCTGGGTCCCGACCGACGTGCTCGATCCGGTAGGCGAGCCGGTCAGTCAGATGTTCGTCGGCGTGGATCTCGAGCAACTCCAGACGATGTCTCGCAGCATGGAGCTGATTCCGCGTGAGGTTCTCGGACTCGATCGGTACGTCGAGGCGACGTTCGAGTGGTTGATCAACGCCCGAAGGGCGTCGAGCAACCCGGTCGAGCTGTGGATGCAACGCCACCGCGATCTCGTTCGACGGTCTGCGTCCGACTACCTCTTCGCCGCTGAGCACCTCGTCCGACGGACCGCACCGCAGGGCACTGCGCCCTGGGCATCGTTCCCCCGGGTGACGCTCGCGTGTGCCATCAGCAGCGCGGTCGGCGACGAAGACCACTTCGCTGCTCGGCAGGCCCTGATGGACGCCACAGAATTCGCACCGAAGCTCGTCGAACGGGACCTTGTCCTCGGCCGGGCTCTCGCCGCTATCAACGCACCATCACCTCGCACTCCAGGAGACCCATCGTGACCGACACGCTCGACCCCCTCGCCGCTACCGATGCGATCAGTCGGTCGTACCGTCGCTATCTCCTCTCGACCTTAAGCCCCCGCCGACCCGAGTTGGCGAGGGACTTCGAGCACAGCCTCGTCAACGATCTGACCGTCACTCGCGGACCTCTCCTGCAGGCCTCGGCGCCATTCGAGCCCGGCCTCAGCACGAGCGACCTGGTCGACAAGGGTGTTCTCAGCGACGAATGGAAGCGCTTCTCCCCCGCGTCCTTCCCGATCGAGCGAGCACTTCATCTGCACCAGCAGGACGCCGTCGAACGAGCAAAGAAGGGTCGCAACCTCGTCGTCGCCACCGGAACCGGTTCGGGCAAGACCGAGACCTTCCTGATCCCGATCGTCGATCACCTGCTCCGTGAGAAGGAGGCGGGAACGCTGGACCAGCCGGGTGTTCGTGCGCTGCTCCTGTACCCGATGAACGCTCTGGCCAATGACCAGGTCAAGCGTCTCCGCGGGTTCCTCGCCGACATCCCGGAGATCACCTTCGGCCGCTACGTGGGCGAGACCAAGCACAAGGTCAACGAGGCCAAGGACGCCTTCGCCGCACGGTTCCCCGGCGAACAGATCCTGCCGAACGAGCTGCTCTCGCGCGACGAGATGCAGGCGACACCGCCCCACATCCTGCTCACCAACTACGCCATGTTGGAGTACCTGCTGCTTCGCCCGGCAGACAGCACGCTCTTCGATGGCCCGACGGGTGAGCACTGGAAGTTCATCGTGCTCGACGAGGCGCACGTCTACGACGGCGCCCAGGGAACCGAGGTGGCACTGCTGCTGCGCCGGGTCCGGGACCGCGTGCTGCAAAGCCGACGGGGGCACCTGCAGTGCTTCGCGACCAGCGCCACGCTCGGCAGTGGTCGAGACGACTACCCGGACCTCATCGACTTCGCGACCGACCTCTTCGACGAGCCCTTCGAGTTCGACAGCAACGACCCCGACCGCCAGGACATCGTCGAGGCGGTCCGTCTTCCCCTCGCTCGTGAGCACGCCAGCATCGAGCTGCCCCAGGGGCTGTTCACGCCGCTGCGCGACCGGTTCCGCGATGGTGCCGCCACGCCCGACCTCGCTCGCCTCGTCGCCGAGCACGCGCCAGAGGCTCCCAGCGCCGAGCGCGGCGAGAAGGGTGCCCACTATCTCCACCGGCTCCTCGTCGCGGAATCGCACGTCGTGAAACTCCAGGAACACCTCGAACGACGGTCCCTCGACGCCCGAACCGTTGCCGGTGAACTGTTCACCGGACCCAGCGCCACCGACGACCTCGTGTCACTCATCGACCTGTGCGTGGCGGCCCGCGAACGCGAGGGCGATGCGCCACTGATCCCTGCGCGCTACCACTTCTTCGTCCGGTCGCTCGAAGGTGCGTTCGTGTGCCAGCACCCCGGCCATCGCTCAGATCGTCCGCGCCTGTCGCTGACGAGGCAGCGCACGTGCCGAACGTGCAGCCTCGCCGGCCACGAGTCCGAGATGTTCGAGCTCGGGGTGTGTCGTCACTGTCGTGCTGAGTACCTCACGGGCACGTTCAAGCCAGACGGTGGACGGATGGTATTCGAGCCGGCCGGCGAGTTCGGGAGCGACCTCGTCTATCTCCTGCTCGGCGACCCGATCGAGGACGACGAGGATGACACGTCGATCAAGGAGGACGACTCGGACGTGTCGGCCACGCAATCACTCCTGTGCCCGGGGTGCGGCACGATCGGAGAAGGGTCGAGCATCAGCGAGTGTGTCTGCGAAGGGAACAAGCCCCGCCCCTTCCCGGTGACCGAGGTGAAGGTCCCCAAGGGTCAGGTGCTTCACCGATGCGCGGCGTGCGCGTCTCGGACTGCGGGCGAGATCGTGTTCCGCTTCGTGACCGGCACCGATGCCCCGGTATCGGTCATCGCGACAGAGCTGTACCAACACGTCCCACCGAGTAGCGACGAGTACCTCGCCGACCAGATCGGTCAGGGCCGAAAGCTGCTTGCCTTCTCCGACAGCCGCCAAGATGCGGCGTTCTTCGCCCCCTACCTGGAGCGCACCTACAACCGTGCGATCCAGCGTCGATTGATCTCCCAGGCAACTGAGGCGCTTGCCGCGCGAGGCGATACCCCCCGCACTGAGGGCCTCGTCGTCAGGGTGCGTGATCTCGCTGAGGATGCCTGGGTGCTCAACCGAGACTCCGATCCAGCGGTCAACAGAGCTGAGGTTGGCTACTGGATCGTCGAGGAGCTCCTCGCGCTCGATCGCCGCCAGAGCCTCGAGGGAACGGGCGGAGCCGAGATCTCCCTGACGGTCCCGCGCAAGGCGACGCCGCCCAAGCTGTTGCTCGATCTGGGTTTCACCGCCGACGAAGCGATGGACCTGCTTCAGATGCTGTTCGAGACCGTGCGGGCAAGCGCCGCTGTCTCGATGCCCGACGACGTCGACTTTCGCGATGACCGATTCGCACCTCGCAACGTCCAGATCGTCATCCGTCGCAGCGGACCCGAGCGGGGCGTGCTCGCTTGGCTTCCCAGCTCGGGAGCGAACCGCCGCTCCGAGATCCTCGCCAAGATCTTCGAGCGACGCGGCATCTCCGCCGACCCGTTGCAGGTTCTGGGCGAGATCTGGGACGGCCTCAACATGGATCGATCGGTGTGGAAGGGCACGTTCGCGTCGATCTCGAACAGCAAACAAGGCGAGGTCAAGCAGCTCGACTGGTCGCGTTTCGAGTTCCGGCCACTCACCGAGGATCACCGGCCCTACCGCTGCGACACGTGCGCTCGACTCTGGTGGCGTTCGGTCGCCGACATCTGCCCCACCTGGCGCTGCTCGGGAACCGTCTCAACGATCGACGACATCGAGTCGCTACGGGCCAATCACTACGCCAGCCTCTACCGAGAGCTCAAGCCGATCGGCATGGCGGTCCAGGAGCACACGGCGCAGTGGACGGCCGAGCAGGCCAGCAAGGTCCAGCAGGAGTTCATCACCGGCGAGATCAACGCACTGAGCTGCTCCACGACGTTCGAGCTGGGCGTCGACGTCGGCGAGGTGCAAGCGGTCTTGCTACGCAACGTGCCTCCCACGCCGGCGAACTACGTGCAGCGCGCCGGCCGTGCCGGACGCCGGGTCGACTCGGCCGCCCTCGTGGTGACGTTCGCTCAGCGTCGCAGTCACGATCGGGCGCTGTTCGACAACCCGGAGCGCCTCGTCGACGGCTGGGTGGATCCGCCCCGGATCCTTCTCGACAACGAGCCCATCGGTCGGCGCCACGCGCACTCCGTCGCGTTCGCCGCTTTCGAGCGTCGAGAGGTCGACGGCGGGAAGCCCGCGCACCGCTCCGTCGCCGAGTTCTTCGCTGATGAGACCTCGACTGGCACCGCATCCGACAAGTTCGTCGAGTGGCTCACCGCGAAGCCGGCGGAGCTCGAGGAGGCACTCACACGGTTGCTACCGCCTTCAGTCGCCCGGGAGATCGGGGTCGCCGACTGGGCGTGGGTCGAAGCCTTGACTCAGACCGATGACGACCCGACGCACGGCTGGTTGTACCGAGCCGCGCAGGAGGTCAGCGAGGAGTTCCGCCTGACCGAGGAGGCCGAGGATGAGGCCAGCGCGGCGGGCAACCATGGGCTTGCCGGGCACTTCAAGGGCGTCCGCAAGACGTTGGAGAGGCGTGCCCTCCTCTCCTTCCTCGCAAGCCGAAACGTGTTGCCGAAGTACGGCTTCCCGGTCGACGTCGTCGAGCTGAAGCTCTTCGGCACCACCGAAGCCTCCTCCATCGATCTCGCTCGTGACCTGTCGCTCGCGATCACGGATTACGCACCGGGGGCGCAGGTCGTCGCCGCCAAGCAGGTGTGGGAGAGCGTGGGACTCCAGATCCGCGCCGCCCAGAAGCTGCCGACGTACCGGTGGGCGGTCTGCAACGACTGCGGTGCCTTCCGACAGCGACTCGACACCGAGGTCGCGCTCGAGCCGTGCCACGTCTGCGAATCGTCGGCGTTGCAGGCGGGCTACTCGGGTCGGTACGTGCTCCCCCTCTTCGGTTTCATCGGTCGCCGCAAGGACAGAGTCGGCGAGTCCCGCCCACTGCGTGCCAGCAGCACCGAGCGGTTCTTCGGCGACTACGCCGAGGGTGCGTCTGGCGACCTCGAAGAGGTCACCGGGCTAGGCGGTACGACGAAGGTCCGTGCGCGCACAAGCCGACAGGGCCAGATCAACATCATCAACCGCGGACCGCTCGGCGGCGGGTACCTGATCTGTGAGTGGTGTGGGTACGGCACACCCGGGAACGTGCAGCGGAAGAGGACGAAGACCGGGGAGTACCCCGAGCACGAAGATCCACGCCGACCAGGGCGCAAGTGCAAGGGCTCGCTCCGTCACCAGCACCTCGGCCACCAACTGCTGACCGACGTCACCGAGGTCAGCATCGACTACCCGCTCACCTACGAGGAAGCGATGAGCACGCTGTACGCCATTCTGGAAGGCGTCAACGCGGTCGGAGTCGCCCGCGGTGATGTCGACGGCACCGTGCACCGCGTCACCAAGGACGAGCTCCACCTGATGGTGTTCGACAGCGTCCCCGGCGGAGCCGGCCACGCCCAGCGCATCCACAAGAACCTTCTCCCAGTGCTCCGAGCAGCACTTGCACGGGTCGTGTCGTGTGAGTGCGGGCCGGAGACGTCCTGCTATGGCTGCCTGCGCAACTACGGCAACCAGTACCACCACGAGGAACTCAGCCGGGGACTCGCCGCCAACGTCCTCCGAACGATCCTCGATGCAAACGAGTCGGACGCTACGGAGCTCGATGAGGACCTGCTCGTGGACGACCTCGCCCGGCCGGCGCTCACCGCCGCGATCGAGGCGGGCTTCTTCGACCACGTCGTCGGCTACGAGCTCGAGGGAGGCGACCACTGGACCGTCGAGATCGCCTGGCCGACGCAACGAGTCGCTCTTGTGGTCGACGATGACCTCGACCGAGACACTTGGCTCGACAATCAGGGATGGCTGACCCTCGACGCCAGCGACCAATCGGGCGCTGTGATCGTCGATGTGCTGCGCGACCGTCAGGCCTGAGCGAGGTACCCCGAGACGCGGTAGTACAGCGCTGCGGCGTCTGCGTCGAGAGGCTCCGCATCCACCTTCCTGAGGAGCAGGATGTTCGTCACCTTCCCGGGTAGGTCGTCGTCGGCATCGTCGGGACGGTGGAACCTCATCAACCCGGCCCAGGCATCGATCTCGCAACCAGGCAGCTCCCACGGAGAACGCTCGCCGAGCGGCCGGCAGACCAGGTGCACCGCGCCCGGCACGACCACGGTCTTGTCCTGCTGCCCGCCTCCTGGCGCCTCGATCTGCTCGAGCTGTCCGGACCGGACAAGCCCGTAGGTCAAGCGATTGAGCAACGACGTGGGCCGCTCGCCGCTGGCCTGGTAGAAGAGGTCGTAGAGCCGACCGCACAGGATGGGCCCCTCGGCTTCGACGATCTCGATGAGGACCTCCTCGATCTCTGCCTCGGTCAGGTCGTTGGACACGGGAATGTCCCGAACTGGCCACGGCTCGAAACGTCCTTCCACGGAGAAGCCGGCGCGTTCGAGATCTTCCTTGGAGAACCTCACGCCGGGCCCATCGTCGGCAGAGGGCTCTGGGGTGACCGACAGCCCGAGCCAAGCGTCGGACATCTCACGCGTCGTCGTGAACCGATCGGCCCGCTCAGGGCTGCACGCACGGACGAGGAAGGCGACGAGCTCCGCTGGCAGGGTCGGCTGATGGGACAGCGGGTCGACGGAAACGAGGGGATCCCACGCACGGTCCCGCTCACCGCAGAGGCACTCGTAGATCACCATGCCCGCGGCGTAGCGATCCATGTCCGGGTCCCAGGACCCGATGGCGATCGCGGGGAGATCGGGCGGGAGGTATTCGGGTGTGGCGCTCACCGTCCCGCGCTCATCGCCCGCCCGAGACGAGATGCCGAAGTCGACCAGGACCAGCGACCCCAACTCGTCGATCATGACGTTGTCGGGCTTGATGTCGCGATGGCCGAGGGTCTCGTCCATCGCG
>CAZALT010000011.1:11952-37039 GCA_964485515.1 uncultured Rhabdothermincola sp.
GCCTTGAGATCCTCGAGTTCGTAGTGCTCGTCCAAGGACACCTCACCGCCCTCACGCAGGCGCTCGAGCTCGGCGATCCGCTCCTCGTCGGGGTGCACGGCGCGCAGGGCGGCGAGCAGTTCGACACCCAGACGGTGGACGAAGTCGACTTGCAGCGGCGCTTCACGCCGGATGAGCGAGCCAAGCGTCTCACCCTCGACGAGGGCTGTGGCCACGTACCACTCGCCATCGGTGGTCTTGCCAGCCCAGTGAGCCTCGACGACGTTGGGATGCGAGATCTGTCGCAGCGTCCCGTACTCGCGTCGGACGCGTGCGATGTCGGCGCTCGGGGCGAGGAACTTCAGCGCGTACTCCCGGTCGTCGGCGAGGTTCCGGGCCCGGAAGACCTCACCGAACGCGCCACCACCGAGGTGAGCGATGAGCTCGAACTGCTCGTCGACGGTCTCGCCGGGACGGTGGGTCACGAGCCCGTCAGCACCGGGTCGAGGAAGGGGCTCGGGCTGCCGTGCCAGGCGACCCAGAGGTCGTCTCTGGCTCTGGTTGCGGCGACGTAGAGCAGCGAGCGCTCGCGCATCAGATCCGAGGCCCGCTGGCCGGGGTCCTCGGACTGCGGGGTGAGCGCGTACGGCAGAGGGAGCTGGTCGGCGGATGCACCGATGATGGCGACGCACCTCGCTTCGAAGCCCTTCATGCGATGCATGGTGCCGATCGCCACCCCGTCGTTGGCGTTCAACGCCGGTCCGAGGCGGAATGCTTGGATTCCGGCGGCCTTCAGTCGCTCCTCCGTCGGGGCGAGGGCCGAGTTCACGCGCGCCACGACGACGATGTCGGACTCGTCGACGCCGCCGTCGATCCACTGCGCGACCTGCGCGACCAGCCCGTCGAGCATCTCGCCGCGCGTCGTGAAGGCTGCCGTGGTCGGAGCCGGGCCCTCGAGGAAGCTGTGGTAGCCCGCCACGTCCTGGCTCTCGTCGGCGTCGGTGGGGTCGTCGAACCCCACTGCCGCGGGATGGTCGAGGATGGCGAGCGACCAGCGGAGGATCTGTCGGGTCGTCCGGTAGTTGATCTTGAGCCGCTTCGAGCGCCCGACGATGTCGATGCCCGCCTTGCCCAGGGAACTACGACGGTCGTAGATGCGCTGGTGACTGTCGCCGACGAGGAACAGGTCGTTGGGTGCCTTGGCGACCGCGGCGCGCAGCAGGCGCCACTGCACCTCGTGGAGATCCTGCGCCTCATCGACGATCACGTGTCGATACGGCTTCACCGGTTCGGCCGCCAGGTAGCCGGCGGCCTTCGCTGCCACCTGGAGGTAGGTGCACACGCCGCTGCTATCCATCCTGCCGGTCGCCAACTCGATGACCTTCCAGACCTCGGCGCGGCCACGACGGTCGAGCCGCACGCCCCGACCTGCTCTCGATGCTTTGAAGTACTCCTCCCGCGAGTCGATGCCCTGGGCGAGCACGACCTGCTCGTACTCCCGCAGCACGAACCCCGGCATCACGTCGACACCGAGCTCATCGATGGCGTTCTGCCACAGGGCCTCGAGGCCGTCGCCTTCGAGGATCGACGGGTTCGATCCGTCGACGCTCTTAACCACCTGGCTGGCGAGGCTGTCGACGTTTGTGACCTCGACGACGTCGAGGAGGTCGGCGCCGCCGAGCAGGTTCAGGTCACGTTCGATGCCCTGGGCGAGGTTGCGGGTGAACGTCGTGAACAAGATGGGCTTCGATGGCCCAGCCTCGACTTGGTCCGCGAGCGCCTTGGCCCGGTGCATCGCCACGACGGTCTTGCCCGTGCCCGCGCCGCCCGTGACCCTCACCGGCCCGTTGTAGGTGGGCCGGTAGGCGAGGTCGTGCTGGGAGTGGTGCAGGAAGGTCCGCCATTGGGCAAGTGGGCGGGCGAGCATCTCTGCGAGGTCGTCCTCGTCGGTCACGACATGGAAGTGGCCTTGCGATGCGGGGGCTTCGAGGGCCTTGCCGAGGTCGTCCGGGTCGATGTCGGCTGGGTCGATGTCTCCGGCGATGGCGGAGTAGATGGACTCGACGGAATCGTTGCTGGTGAGCGCGAGGAGCGCCTCGCCCTGCCCTTGCGGGAGAGCCGTGGCGAGGGTGAGAACCTGGTCTTCGGTCCGGAGTGCACGCACCACGGAGACCATCGTGTCGTCGATGCCGAGCTGGACGAAGTCCTTGTCCCTGCGATGACCGAAGATCTCCTTTGCCTCTGAACTGGGGGCGCCAGGGACAGTCGAGGCGAGGATGGCCTCTGATTCCTCGGCGAGGGCACCGGCGTTCACGATCTCGAGGGCGCCGGTTGCCGCGTTGACCTTGAACTCGTTCTGGGTCATCCAGCGGTCGGCGTCGTCGTGCTTGAGGACCGAGACGAGGACGAGCTGGTCAGAGCCCCCAGGTACCAGCACGATGCCTCGGTGGTTGTCGCCAAGCCGGATGGTGCGCGCTCGGGGGTCCTTCTGTCCCTTGTAGGTCTCGAGATGGAGACCCTTCGATCCGTTCAGCTCCTGCATCGTCATCTGGGAGCACTTGTCGACGAGGTCGCTGACCCGGTTTCGGATCTGCTGCTCGAGCTTGCCGAAGCCGGCCATGAACTCCTGAGCGAGCGCGAGCTTCGCCATCAGTGCCCATCTCCCAGCAACGCCCTCAACTCGTCCACCGTCCATTCGCCCGCCGGTCGGGCATCCCAACCATCGGGAACCTCATCGCCCGGATTGAGAACTCCGAGCTGGCAATGTGGAAACGCTGCCTCCACGACGAGGCCATCGTCGGTCTCGTACCCGACAACCGGACGCGGCGTCCCCGGGCCCACGACCTGTTCGATCAGGGTGCGGACGTCCAGCGCCATGAGGTCGAACTCACCGTGTGTGCCAGCCGCGGCGATCTCGAGGACGCCGGCAGCGATCAGGCCGTCGAAGTGCTGCTGAACCCGTTCAGCGACGCCGCCGCCCTGGCAGAGCACGCCGAGCTCGATGTTCGCGTGGTAGGCCGCCTTGGTCATGTTGGCGCTCGTCAGAAGGACGTCTCGACTGTCGACGATGATCGCCTTGGCGTGAAGCTTGGCGGTCGGAGGCTCTCTGTGGTTCATGGGCCAGTGGAACACCTCGTACTTGGCATAGGCGTCCGCACCGCCACCGCCGGCAAGGTTTTCCGGCGACTCGAGGATCAGTGCCACCTTGACGCCTCTCGCCACGGCTGCGTCGAGGGTCTTGACGAGATCAGGCATCTGGTACGCCGCGAAGCTCACGAGCGTCACGCGGCTAGATGCTCCCTCGATGAGCTGCCGCACGACCTCGGCGGTGAGTCGAACCGGCGCGTGCGGGGTATCCGGGCCGGTGACGACGACCTGGACCTTCGGGGCACCCGATTGGTCCATCGCCACCTGCGTCGCTTCGAGGCCGAGGGCGATAGACGCCCCGACCGTCTCGGGATCGGCTGACCAGGCTCTGTTGATCCGATCCGCCTCGGCCCGGTGCGTAGCCGGAAGCGATTGTCGGACCTTTGCCGCGGCGCCTTCCGTATAGCTATCCGCCTGCCGATATGCCCCAGCGAGTTCCTCGACGTGCTTTTCTCCAAGCACCAGCGCCACCGCTGCCACCTCCCCCGCCAGGTCAGTCATCCGAAGTACTCGAGTTCGGTGTGGCCGAAGGTGTCCACGAGCAGCGATCGGTCGAGGTAGCGGTTGCCGCGCTCGCAACTCGTCTCGGCGACGAGCAGGCAGGCGTGACACGCTGCGCCGTGTACCGCGCTGGTAGCGGCATCGGGCTGGTGCTCGGCGCACAGCGGATCCGAGCTGCACAGCCCTGAGCGCTCGAGTGCTCGTCGCATCAGCGGTCCGAGCTCTGAGGGTTGTCCAAGGCTGACGAGCCCACCGAGCGTGCCTTCCGCATCAGGAGCCGAGGTGTACAGGAGGATGCCGGCCATCGGCTCCGGGCCTTCGCCGGGACCTCGGCTGTAGATCCGCTCGCTGATCGATGCCGATGAGTAGCCGCACTCGATAGCGAGTTCGTTGATGAGCGCATGCGAGAGGGAGTGGAGCAGCACGAATCGCTCGCCGGGCCATCCTTCGTTGGGCTCCAGGTTCCGGGCCTGTCGCCAGTCGCGGTGAGCGCGGCGCATGGACACGAACAGTGGCTTGTCCAAGGCGTTGGCTTCCCACGCCTGCACTGCCTGCTCGTCGAGCCGGACGAAGATCCCTTCGCCGCGATTTTCCACCACCGGGACCCAGGTCGGTGATCCCTTGCTCTCGAGCCGAACGACGGCACGTCCGTCGCCGGGTTCACTCGCGCTGATTCGAGAGAAGCCGCACAGTGCGGTGACGACGCGGAGGCGATGCGCGAGCGTCACCCCTGCGAGCGAACTAGCGAACTCGGTCGGCGGGGCGATCGGTTCGGCCTCGAAGTGCGGCGAGGTCTGTCCCTGCGATCCGATCGTGAGGGCGTTCCATTCCGGACCTCGCACGTCGGCGCCCGACGACGGTGTCCCGCCCGCGCGTCGCGCTTCGATGGCGTCCCACACGTCGTCGATGTCGTAGCCGGCCAAGCCGGCACGGAGGTCTCGTTCCTTGGACTCTGGTGCGAGTGCGTAGACGAGCACCTCCTTGACCGGCATCTTCTCGAGGACGGCCCAGTGGTCGTAGACGAGCTGGTTCAGCGATCCTCCGCCGACAGGGAGCGACAGCACCGACAGGCTCGAGTTGAACCACAGGTTCGATGCGCCGAGCACCATCGTGCGCAACTGTTCGCCGCACGGCTCGGACGCGACCCCCAGGTGGGCGTGGCGCCCGCGGCACTGCGGCATCATCTGCTTCGAGACGGGTCCGAAGGCCTTGGCGAGTGTGGACTTCGCGGGACAGTTGAGGCAAGCGACGATCAGGTCGGTGGCGCGACCGCCGGTGCCAATGTCGTTGACCCGCAGGACGGGGTTCGAACAGGTCGCTACACCGTCGTGAGCGAAACGCACCCAGGGGAAGTCATCGAGGTGACCGTTCGGGCAGCCGGCTACGAACCGGGCGGGCACGACGGGCGGCGGCTTGCGGGCTCGGTCGCAGTTGGTATGCGTGTACTGGGTCCAGTCGGTGCGGTGCGGGTTGTGATCGAGCTTCAGCGCCCCGGACGCGACTGGGAACAACCGATTGCAGGCCGTGCATCGCAACCACCGCGGGAACACGGTCACGGGAACGCCGACGCGGGCCCAGTCGTCGTAGGGGCTGTTGGTGGTTTGCGGTTCCGACGGCAGCGAGCGGAGAGCTTCGACCTGTGCTCCGAGTCGTGTCCGCACGGCTTCGAGCAGCCGGTCCTCGGTGATGACTTCCTGGCGGGTCGTGTCCCACCGGTCGAGTCCGCTGACCATGACGCTCAGGTTCGGCAGGTCAATGAGCGAACCGACGCCGTAGGAGTGGATCGCCTGGCTCGGGCGGATCGACCCGACGCGTGCTGGCCCGCTGACGGCACTCTTCGCGCTCACTGGTCGTCCTCCTCGAGGATCTCGTCGGCGTCATCGACCGGATCAGCATCCTCGGCCGCTTGGACAAGGTCGCCCACGTCCCCGTCGTCGCCTGCCGGTGCTGCGGGGTAGTCGGCGGTCGGGTCGTCGGATGGGTCGTTCTCGAGCAGAAGCAGGTTGGTGACGGGTTCGACCTCGCGCAGTGAGTTGGGCACGGTGAAGTCCGTCCACGGGCCAGCCTCAGGTGGCTGCAGCAGGTCGATCTCGGCGCCGCGCCCTCGGGCGTAGGCCAACGTGACTCCGGGCGCTTTCTGCTGCTTCGACCACTTGTCTCGGCGTGCTTGAACGAGCTGGTCGACCTCGGAAGCGGCGGCCTTCTTGGCGATGAGCTCGGCGCGGAGATGCAGCGACGCGGCGATGGGATCGAAGTCGGTCGAGTTCACCGGCACGTCCTGCGCAGCGGCCTTGGCGTTCCAGTCCGACCGGGTGTGGCGGGCCTCGGAGACCATCAGGGCGGTAAGGCCCCGGTCGAGGGCGCGTCGGGCGAATGGTGTCACCGAGAGCGCCTCGACCTGGCGGTAGTAGGTCTGGTGGTAGTGGTCGAAGGTCTCGTAGTGCGAGAGGTCGCGCGGGCGGGCCCAGTTGTAGATCGTGATGACGAGACCAGGGCCGGAGGTGTCGCGGCCGACGCGACTGGTGGCCTGGATGTACTCGGCGGTGGTCTTCGGTTGACCGGCGCAGACCATCAGACCGAGGCGGGGAACGTCGACACCCACCGAGATCATGTTCGTGGCCAGCACGACGTCGATTGGCCACCGTTCACCCTTCGCGGGCTTCGTACCAGTGAAGCGGACCCCGAGCCGATCCAGCGTGGCGGGGATGTCACCTGAGCCGATTCGGGACGTGAGCTCGACGGTGTCGTTCAGGTACCGGTTTGCGAGACCTCGGCGCTCGGCTCGCCGGAGGCGGTTGGCTACCTCGTCGTCGAGCATGCGCTTCATGCCCCCGAGCTCGCGGAGGGCGTTGTAGTACCCGACGGTGGTCATCCAGGGATCGGCTGCCGCTCCGTACTTCTCGTAGAGGACCTGGGCCGCCGCGAGCACCGTCGTGTAAACGCGGGTCTGCATCGACTTGAACCGTTGACCCATACCGCACACCCCGAGGTAGAGGCGTCCGGGGGTGTCTTCTAGCGGCCGTTCGACCGCGAAGAACGAGTCGCTCGAGTCGAGAACCTGAGGTGGGAAGACCGCTAGGCCACGACAGAACAGGTTGTAGGTCTGGTGTTCGGCGCGACGGATCGTCGCGGTCGATGCGACCACTTTCGGGCGTGATGGCTTGCCGTCGATCTCCCACGACGCGATCTCGTCGATGGCGGTCTCGTAGAGACCGAAGTTCGAACCGAGCGGGCCGGCGATGAGGTGCAGCTCGTCCTGGATGATCAGGTCGGGCGGTCGTCGGGGCAAACAGTCCGCTGTAGACGCCGCCGGGAGGTCGCCCGCCTTTGGATGTGAGTCTGCCTCCTTGTGATCGCCCATCACATCAAGGTCGGCGTTGCGGAAGCCGTGCCGTGAGCATTTGCGGGTGACCCGACCGAAGAGCGAGGTGGTTGCCCCCTGCCAGGGAAGTTGAGCGAACTTGTCGGCGGTGGCGATCACGAGATCGGGGAGCAGCCGGTAGATCTCCTCGTCGACACTGACAACCGGGATGCCTTCGCCGTCCGAGCGGCGGGCCGTGAACGGGCACCGGCCCTTTGAGTCTCCGCAGGTGATGAGAGTTCGCCAGAGCTGCGGATGGACCTTCGCGTCCCGTTTCGGATCGAGCTCTTCGCCGCACCAGGGACAGGCGACGAGCGAGGTCGGCCCCGCGCCCTTGGCCCAGCCGGTGTCCTTGAGGTCGTCGAGACTCTTGGCGACGTCCTTCGTCTTGTTGGCGCTGACCGAGCTGCCGACCCACATCCCGATCCGGAAGGGGGTCTCGCCCCAGCGTTGGTCGCCCTCGGCAATGAGCTCGCGGCGACGGACCTCACAGGCACAGATAAGGGTGGCGGCACGCTGGAACTGCTGGGACGTCAAGAGTCGCAGCGTGTAGCGCATCAACACTCCGACCCCGCCCTCGCCCGAGCGGCCACCGACATCGCCCTGCAACCGGCGAGCCGCGAGGGTGAACGCGGTCAGTCCCAGGTAAGCCTCGGTCTTGCCGCCACCGGTCGGGAAGAACAACAGGTCGGCCGTACCGGTGTTGAGCTGACGTTCCGAGTGCGTCGGATCAGCCAACGCCGGCAGGTTCACCAGGACGAATGCCAACTGGAACGGCCGCCACGACCAGTTCGGATTCGCGGAGACAAGCGCCTCTGCGTCGGCGAGGTTCAGCTTGGGGTCATCACGTCGGGCGAACCCGACGAGCGTGTGGAGTCGCTGCTGCCACATCGTGTGATTGGCGAAGGCGAACGCCTCGGCGGAGATCGTGTCGGACTTCAACAGGTCGATGCCGGTCCGCAGGCGCGTCGCGATCTTGCGGGCCTTCCCGATCGCCGTGCGGGCGGTTGTGGCCTGTTCGCCGGACAGTTCCTGCGCTGCGTCTGCCTGGCGGTCGAGCCAATGGTCGTAGGCCTCTGCCAGCGGCTCGAGAGTCGCGGCAGCAGCCGGACCATCGAGCTTCGACAACGCCTCCATGTCAAACGTGACCCCTCCCATGAGGTCGCGCTCGGCGTCGTCGAGCGACGAGTCGTCCGGGCCGGGGGCCTCAACCTTGGCGACGTCCGAGCTCGGGATGACCGAGGTATGCACCGACACCGCACGGTACGGATCGCCGTCGGCGCGTTTCGCGTGGACCGCGACTCCGTGGCCGACTGCGAACTCGACCTGTGTCCGGTAGAGCAGGTCTAGGTGCCGCAGCTCATCCTCGTCGCTGGAGGCTCCCTGTTCCGGGAGCGCAACGTCGCGCCCGACGAACACGGCCGACGCGTCGGGGGCCTCCGCCGCGAGTTCGTACTGGAAGATCCACCGCTCGTCGATGTTGGCCGGCGTCGGCAACTGCTCATTCACCAGGAAGAGGGTCACGAGCCAGCAGTTCGGAGTGCGGCGGCACCGCCCTCGAATCACGACTTCATGCTGAGATGAATCTGGGACCAGCGGCCCGAGGTCGCCTTCGACCAGCGGCACCGTGATGGATCCACCGGAGGGATGGCGCTGCCACAACTTCGTATTGGCACCAATCGCCGTCGGGTCGGTGTTGTCGATCTTCTCGTACCGACCCCACGACGCCGACACCTTCAGCGATTCGCATGCAGGATCGACCGCTGCGGTGAACCCCGCCGACGACGGGAAGAGGACAACCTTGGCCGGCCGATCATCCGCGCTCGCCGCGTCATCGTCACCTCGGGGCGATTCTTCAGAGTCGTCACGACTGGGGTCGACGATCGTTCCGAGGGGCGCCAGCATCCCGACGAGGTACCACTCCCTCACTGGCGACCGAACGCCGGGCAACTGCTCATGTGGATCGGACGGGCCAAGCAGATCGGTGACGACCAGATTCTCGAGCTCTGCTCGAAGGGCCGCCGGAATAGGTGAGTTCACAACAGCGACTCCTGAGCGGCATCGAGCGACTTCGACTTTCGTTTCGCAGGGATCTTCTTCGCCTTCTTGTCGTGCAATCCCGCCGCTACCTCTGCTGCATAGCGGTCGTGATTCAGCTCTAGCAGTCGGTCGAGCAACTCGTCCTTCGCTTCCGGACTCACGGTGAACCGCATCCCCTGCGCGGTCTCCCAGTGGTGGTGATCCAGGTCGAGGTCAGTCCACCCGTAGGCGTCTCGAACAGCGAAGTCCAAGTCCACATGCAGATCCCGGAGCCTCGATATGCCATCGTCGCCCTCCCCCTCCATGTGCACGCGGTTGTAGGTCTTGGTTAGGCCAAGACCCGTACTAATCATGAGGTCCGAGCGGAACTGATCCAGAACCCGACCTGCTTCATCAATCCGCGCCCACGACGGTCGACCAATTTCCGGTTGCGGAAACGTTTCGAATGCATCGGTGGGCGAATACCTCAACCCAGCCGATCGAATGGTCGAACACCACGCGTGAGCCCACCACCAGTGAGGCGCGCTCGACAGCAGCCCAAAGTGCCCATCGTCGTCATACGCGAACACGATGCTCGCCTCGGATACGACCTGACCTGTGGGAACGAATGCAGGTGCAACCGTGTAACTGTGGCGAGTTATCGCCAGCGTACGGCTGTATCCATCGATCGCCCTCCGCATGGCAGGTCGGTTGTTCCAGAACTGCCACCATCGGTCAGACCAACCCGGATACCCACGCTTGGCGAGAACGTCATCCTTAACTCTGGATTCAACAAGATGAAACACTTCGGAGTACTGAGATGCCCGCTCAATCGGAAGGTCGGCGAAGTCAATCACCCA
The DNA here is from genome assembly GCA_964485515.1 of uncultured Rhabdothermincola sp. GTDB lineage: Bacteria > Actinomycetota > Acidimicrobiia > Acidimicrobiales > Acidimicrobilacustridaceae > CAZALT01. The sequence goes on from CAZALT010000011.1 coordinate 21,820, forward strand.
CCGCGACGCCATCTGTCTCGAATTGTCGTTCAAGTCTGCGCCATTCAGGTACGGCCGGACGACTGCCGCATTGCGGTCGTCGCGGCCAAGTAGGTCGAGCGCTTCTGCTTCATCAAGGATGAAACCCTTGGTTGCCAGCACGCACCCCTGAAACGACCGCCCGCTGCTTCCAACCAGCCGTTCGGGGACACCTTTGACGCGTCGTTCCGCCTCCAACGAAGCCGAAATACCCGCCACTACCTCGTCCTCGAGAACAAGTTGCCCGGTCCAAGAGCCAGCGCGCAGCCAGACCTTGGCGATCTCGACGCCCGCGTCGTTCGGCCAGGGTGCCGTTTTGACAGCTCGGTGTACGACCCAGCCGCCAGATAGCAGGCGGTCCAAGCCGACCTCTCGCGAATCTGCCTGACTTACCGAGTTTGTGGCGAGAGTCCCAACGCTCGATGCGAGAGCGCACATCCGCAACAGAAAATAGACCGCGAGGTCTGCATTTCCCTTGGCGCCCTCGGCAATCTGTGTGCCCAAATGCTGTCGAAGTGACTCTCCCATCGCCCCAGAGATCTGTTTCCCTCCGAGGAAAGGCGGGTTTGCAACGACGCCATCGAACCCCGTGCGTCCTGCTTCGAGAAAGACCTCTGGAAAGGCCAGTGGCCAGTGCAGGCAATGGCGATCCCACGGCGCAGGTGCGTCATCCGGTAGATCGGCGCGCAGCCACTCGGTCGCAACACCGCGTAGCACCTCGGCAGCAGCCGCGCGCTCGACCTCTGGGCGATCATGGTCGAGCGTGGCACGGACACGTTCGATCTGGGACTCGAGGCGTTGCTCGAGCGAGCCACCCGACTTCCCTGCGGATACGAGGGCTGCACCGACGATCGCGTCGGCGACAATAGACAGGTCGGCGAGCTGCACCCGGAGTCGGTCGTGGAGCCGCTGTTTCTCCGACGCGTCACGGACCGTGACGACCGACAATTCCTGAAGTTCGCGCGCCAACTCCGAGGCTTCCTTGAGCCGAAGATCGATGGCAACAGTGGCGAATCCAACGTTCTTGCGCTCAGACGGGTCGAGATGAAGCCACCGAAGCTGATCCACGTCGGTGAGCCCGAGGAGGGAGTCGCCGACCTGGATGGCGTGGTCCAGGAAGGTAAACGGCCGCTCGCGAGCCATCGTCGTGAGCCACAGCGAGAGCTTGGCCATCTCGGCGGCGACGGGGTTCTTGTCGACGCCGTAGAGGCAGTGGTCGACGACCTCGCGGCGGGCGAGCACGAGCTGTTCTTCGGCTGGCGCGCTGGCCATATCGCTAAGGCGCTGGGCGAAGGCACCATCTCCGGGTCCGTGTTCTATGACGGACCCGATGAGTCGGTCGGCCAGGTACCGGCCTGCGGCGGTGAGGATCGCTCCGGAACCGACGGCGGGATCGCAGATGCGGAGCCCGAGGATTTCGCTTGGGGCGCGTAGCTTCCACTTTTCGGCGTCGGATTCGTTCTGTGGGCCAGGCTCGTAGACGAGCGGCTCGAGGGTGTACCGGGCCACTTCTTCGGCCAGGGCCTTAGTGGTGTACTGCGCACCCATGTTCCGACGGGTTGAGGTCTGCGTGACGAACTGCGATCCGGGAAGCAGGACGATGGGGAGACCGCGGAGGTCGCTGCGGATGACACCCCAGAACGGGAGCACCCGATCGACGATTTCATCGTCGTGGCCACACGCAACCCGAAGGCGCGCTAGTTCGATGCCTTCGGGCCGCTTGTCGAACTCCTTGGCGAGCGCCGTCGCCTTCTTGTTGCAGCGTTCCTTGTCAGCCAGCCATTCGCACAGGGCCTCGGTGCCTGCGTCTAAGTGCTCCTCGAGCTCACTGATAGCGATCTCCGGTTCGGCGCCGTCCGGGCCGATGAGTCCGAGGGCGAGTGCGTCGACTCGGATGGAGTTGTGGTCGAGCAGACCCTCGTAGCAGTGTCCGATCTGTTCGACATCGAGCGCTTTGTAGCTGACGCGCTGGGCGACCTTGCCCCGGCCGGCTTTGACCTCGATGGTCAGGAGAGCGTCGAGGATGGCGAGCACCGTACGGTCGTCGATGGCGACGGGTCGACCTGGCCCCGTGGGTGTGTCGTCGGCGGGGCCGAGGTCGACGTCGCCGGCCAGCAGGTGCTCCGCGGTGCGACGGCCTTCGAGGAAGGGGAATCGTTCGGGGTCGAACAGGCTGCCGCCGTAGGCCGGGAGCGTGAGGCGGTCGTGGTTGGCGCCGCCGTGGACGGCACGGAAGGTGGCGAGAAGTCGGTGCCAGGCGGTCGATCGGCGTTCGAGGGCGTCTTCCCCGTCACGGGTCGACGAGGTGCGCAGGTCGTCTCGCAGGGTGAGCACGGAGTAGGACTCGGCCCACAGGGGGTCTTCGGCTGGGAGCAGGCGGCGTTCCTCAGCGAACAGGAGGAACACCAGGCGCATGAGGACGGTGACGGCCGATTCGTAGACCTCGGTTGCTGCGACACCGTCGAGCACGCGTCCGTCGTTGGCGACGTCGTCGCGGGAGATCGCCGCGACGAGCAGTTCGACGGATCGCCGCACCGATGTGCCGAGGCCCTTGGTGATTTCCGCCTCGGCATCGGCGGCGCGTTCGAAGAGCCGCTCGAGGGTCTCGTCCGCTTCGACGGCGAAGAACCGCCTGGCGTCCAACAGTGACACGAGTCCTGCTTGGAGTATGCGTTCGTCGGCGAGGTCGCCGAGTCGCCATTGGCACGACGCCGCGGGTGCCCCACGGGGTGCCCACACGAGCGCCCAACGGTCGTCATCGGTCACAAGGGCGAGCGGCACGCCGCTCTCGCGGCACCAGGTCTCGGCTCGTTGGATGGGACTCGCCGGCCACGTGTCGCCAGCGCTGGTGAGGTCGGTCCGACGATCGAGGCGTGTGCCAACGGGCCAGGTGAACACGCCGACGCGAACCTTGGTCTGGTCGTCGGCGTCCAGCAGCGCGAGGTGTGGGCGGAGCATGACGCCGTGTTCCGCCGCATGCACGAGTGCTGTTGCCGGGATCTGTTGGCCGTCGGCGAGCAGGTCGTCCCAGTCGAGGACGTCGGCCAGGAGCCACCGGCGGAGCTCGGTTCGGGCGCCCGTATCGGTGTCGAGGTCGGCGACGCGGGACCGCAGCTCGGTGCGTTGCTCGGCGGGCATCGGTTCGAAGCCATGCGGGAACGTGGCGGCGAGCTCGGTAGTCGTGAGGAACGCGCCGTCGGGGTCGACGAGGTTCAACCAGTCTCCGATGGCGGCCTTCGGGTTTGCCTTTGGCCGGTGACCCTTTGCGGTGGCGGCCATCAGTTCACGGCCTCAGGGATGAGCAGCGTGACCGCTGCGGGGAAGATGTGGCATTCGGGATCGGTGAAGCGCCGCCTGACCGCTTCGATCTCTCGTTCAATCTCGTCGGGGATCTCTTCGAGTCTGCGTCGCAGTGCTTCGAGGTCTCGTTGGGACTGATCGCGTTCGGAGTCGGAGAACAGGTCGAGCTGTTCGACGCGTTCGGCGTCGAGCTCGTCGAGGTCGGCGGAGATCTGGCGTTGGAGGTCGGTCAGCACGGTGCGGACCGCTTCGGCTTCGGTGTCAGCTCGCTCCGCGAGCTCGCGGCGTTTCGAGTCCTGCACGTTCTCGGATCGTCGGTCGAGCGCTTTGGTGAGTCCGGGTTCGATCACGAGGTCCCATCTTTGGACGGCTTCGTCGATCGCCTCGGTGTCGGTCGGCGTGGCGCCTGCGGCGCTGATGAGTTGGTCGAGATCGCGAAGGGTGTCGATGCGGCTGAAGCGTCCGCCTCGCACACGTCCGCCGGCGACGACGAGCTCCTCGTGGAGGCGGTGGCCATCGGCGCCGGTGATGACGAGGCGAGCGTGGCAGACCACGCCGACGTCACCGAGCTCGAGCACCTCGGCAAGCGGTGCGACTGTACGTGCCGTCACTCGGGCCAGGCTCTGATTCTGGCCGGTGGCCCAGACCTCGGCTCGGAGTAGTCGGAGGGATTGGGCGACGAGTCGGTGCCCGAGATGGCAGAACACGATGTCGTCTCGGCCCGCGGCGAGATCGGTGTCGAAGGTGAAGGGCAGCTCATCGCCAGACAGCCTGTCGATCATCCCCTCCGACGTCCGCTGCCAGGACCCTCCGAGCGGGGGGAGCCAGAACTCGCCGTCGTCTTCAGCGGGGATCAGGCCAGGCTGGTTCGCGACCTCTAGGGCGGTAGCGACTACTCGCTCGACCCGAGCCGGGGTCAGGTTCAGTTCGTCGATAGATTCCTCGAGGCGTTCGTGGCAGCGGGCCAGGCCTTCGCGGAGTTTGCGTTCGACCTGGAGGACTTTGGTGGCCGGGCGGCTGCGGGCACGGTCGATGGCGTCGTCGTCGATCTTGGCGCGTTTGCCCAACATGGCATCGCCCACCTGATCCGCGAGCACCGACCCGACCGAGCCGAGGTCATCGCGGACCTGTTCGACCTTGTAGGCAACACGTGACAGGAATCCCAGTTCGGTGGCGAAACCGGACGGGTCGTTCTCCCAGCCTTCGGGAACGAAGTGGCGGATCTCGACAAAGGGGTGCCGCTGGCCGTGGCGATCGACGCGGCCGTTGCGCTGCTCGAGCCGTGAGGGGTTCCACGGGATCTCCCAGTGCAGCATTCGCCAGCATTGGCGTTGCAGGTCAATGCCTTCCGACGCTGCGTCGGTCGCCACCAGGACCCGCACGGGTGAACGCGATGGATCGGCCTGGAACTCGGCCTTGATCCGCTCCCGGTCATCGGAGTCCATCCCGCCGTAGATCGTGGCGATCCGCTCGCCGCCGTCACCGCCGTACCCGTGGTTGAGAAGGAGATCGACGAGCCACTTCTGGGTGTCGCGGTACTCGGTGAAGATGATGACGCGCTCGTCGTTCCAGCCGTCTTGGTCGGTCCTGCAAACCTGGCCGAGCCAATCGAGCATGGCTTCGGCTCGAGCGTCGGGCTTGACCCGCCGCTGCTCGACCCATTCGCCGAGCTCGTCGAGGAGACCTCGTTCCTCGTCGGTCAGTGGTGCCTGGCCGCGACTGGCGGTCGTGAGTACTTCGGCCACGATCTCGCCGGACTCGTCATCGGTGGACTCGTCGTCGCTGCGGTCCCACGCCACCTGCATCTGAGCGACAGATGCCGGGGCCTGGGCCCGGTCCGCCTTGTCGAGGGTGATCCGGTGCTGGGCCAGCGTGTTCGCGAACGCGGCCGGTGAGGACAGCAAACGCTTCTTCAACAACAGCGTCACGAAATCGGTCGCGGAACGTTTCGATCCCGAGGTGTGATGGGCGCGCCGCAGGTCGGCGTAGCGCTCCAGCAGCTCGTGCGCTTCGCGCTCATCGGCGGGGTAGTCGACCTCCACGGCCTTCACACGGCGCTCGGCGAAGCGGGGTGTGCCGTCGGGGTTGGGGGGAAGCTCGTCACGTAGCTCTCGTTTGAGGCGACGCACCAGGACTCTGGCCAGTTGCTCGGGGTTCGGATCGACACCGCGGGCGAATCGCTGCGGGTCGAGCAGCTCCAACAGGGCGGTGAAGCTCTCCCGGTAGCCGTTGTGCGGAGTGGCCGACAGGAACAGCCGGTGCTCGCAGTGGGGGGCCAGCCGTTGAATGGCCTTCGTTCGAAGCGAGTCGACCGCGTACCGCCCCCGGCCCGACGGTGCGGCTGAGTGGACCTCGTCGACGATCAACAGATCGAACTTCCGGGGGGTCCGCCGGTGGTCGACGCCAGAGAGCACCTCGTCGAGCAGCGACTGGGCTCGCCGGTCCTTCAACCAGTCGATCGACACGATCAGTCGTGGGAACGACGTGAACACGTTCGCCCCGACGCCACGGTCACGGCGAAGCTGGCGCACCGCGTCGGTGTTGATGATCGCGAAGTCGAGACCGAATCGGTCGCGCATCTCCTCCTGCCACTTGACGCACAGTCCCGCGGGGCAGACGACCACAACCGTGCGGGCGCGGTGACGCAGCAGCAGCTCCTGGACGACGAGCCCGGCCTCAATGGTCTTGCCGAGACCGACGTCGTCGGCGATGAGGAGGTTGGCTCGGGGCATGCTCAGGGCTCGGACGACCGGGTCGAGTTGGTAATCCTCGATGGTGATGCCAGAACGGAACGGCGCCTGCAACGCCCTGGAGTCTGCCGTGGCGACTGCACCCCAGCGGACCGCGTCGAGGAACGCCTCGAGTCGCTCGGGTGGGTCGAGGCGGCCGACCTCGGGGCGGGGAAGGTTTTGATGCGGGATGACCTGGGTGCCCGATTCGATCTCCCAGATCACCGCGAGCTCGTCACCGAAGCCGTCGTCCTCGAGCGAGGACATGCGGACCAGGTGTTGCGGACGGGTGCCGGAGATCGGGTCCTCGGGCAGGGTCGAAGGGCTGACCTCGTTGACCGCCCAGATCCGATCGCGGCAGCGGACAACCTGACCCAGTTCAGGCACGACCACGTCCAGCGTCCCGACCAAACTGCCCACCGTTCATCCACCCCTCTCGACCGATACACCGTGCACAGTACGCGAGCGCCGTGACGGGAACGTCCGGCGGTGAGTGACATCGCCTGTCTGGCACCCACGTGCCGGACAAGAACTCGTTCAGGACTGCTGGGTGGTGGGGCAGAGAGACGAGATACCTCGTCGCCCGACGATCCCGTTCGTCTCTGTGCTCCATGCCCCACCGAGAACCCACCGCAGACAACGCGGCGTCGAGCAGCAGACGACATGCTTGAAACCCGCCGTACACACCCTCACCCGCAATCGCTACGCCCAACATCGAGCTAGGCATCGACCTCTCCGGCAACGGCTGGCTAGTGAGTGGTTCGGGATCCTGCGACCGCGACCCGCTCACCGCATCCGTGCTAGAGAAGCCCACGCAACAATGGGCGGGATTGCGAGGCCACGGACGAGTGAGATCGACCTTCGGTGACGGCACGTGGATCGTCGGACGCGACATCGCACCGGGCGTCTACGTTGCGGCCAGTCCCAGCGACAGCGCCTACTGGGAACGACTGGCGAACTTCTCGGGCGAGGACGACGGCATCCTCGCGAACGGCTTCACATCGGGCAGCGGGCAACTTGTCGTTGAAATTCGAGATGGCGATGTGGGGTTCCGAACCGAGGACTGCGGTACCTGGACGCTCCTCGCGGCATCTGCGAGCGCGAACCCACCACCTTCGGCGCTCGAGTCGAACGCCGACGACCCGGTCACACCACCGAGCGCTGTGCTGCACGCCGAGCACGACTCCGATGACGGCGAGGAACCCTGGATCTACTGGCCGGGAGGACCGCCGTGCACCTGGTACATGGACCTCGACCTGCGGGGTCTGACGGGCGCAGAGCTGATCGAACGACAGCTCGGACTTGCCCGCGGCTACTTCGGCTTCGACCTAGAGACGGCCCGTGTCGAAGGAATTGACGTGCCGATCGCGAGCCTCCAGCGAGGTGAGCGCGTCTACTACGTCTCGTACGAAAGCCCGATCGTCGAGTCGCGGGTCGCGTCCCCTGGCGCTCGTGTCGGCGCCGGCGTCCACCTAGCGGCCGGGGTCAGCATCTGGACATCACGCCCTGTGACGACCAAGCCGCAGGCCTCCATGCTCGACGCTGGCCCGATGGCGATCACGAACCAGCGAGTCGTCGCTGTCGGCTCGACGAGAAGCCAGGTGTGGAAGCTCAGCGAGCTGCTTGGTGCGTCCTGGGAGCCCTTCCACAAGCCGAAGGTCTTCGGCAAAGGGGAACACATCGGGGACACGTGCTACCTCCACGTCAGCAGTCGCAAGAAGGCCGTCGGGATCGGCGTCGACGCGGAGTTCCGGACCACGTTCGAGTTCGCGCTACGGCTCGCTCTCACCGACTTCGCCGGCGAACGCGAAGCTCTCGTCGCGGAGCTCGCCGCGTGAGCATGTCGATCCAGCACCCCATCCTCAGGTCCGGTCGGGAGCTGACAAGTCCGCAGACAGGCCAGACCTACAAGATCGATGGGCCGATCGGGTCCGGGGGATTCGGCTGCGCCTATCTGGCTACCTCGAGGGGAAAGACGGTCGTCGTCAAGGTCTCCTATGACCAAGGCTCCTGGGTGCGTGAGCTGTACTTCGGAGAGCTGCTCAAGAAGGTCGAGGGCATCCTTCACATCATCGAGGGATTCCCGCTGCCCCGCCCTGACGCGAGCGGCCGCCTGCCCTACGCACTCGTCATCGAGGATGCACCAGGGGCGACGCTGCGCGACTTCTTGCTCGACGATTCAGTTCGCCTCCGCGAAGGCCGGATCGTCACGATGTTCAAGCGGATCGCCGGTGCGCTCGACCACGTGCACGCCGGCGGCGGCCTTCATCGCGACCTCACGCCACAGAACATCTTCCTCGACGACCGCGACCGTTCCTTGATCGGGGACTTCGGCATCGCGAAACATCGTGGTCGGCGTCGTGGTGTGGCTGCCGACGCGCTCAACCCTTGGTACGCACCGCCTGAGGTCCACTCCACGACCTGGCAGTGGACCGCCGAGCAGGACATCTGGCAGGTCGGCCAACTGCTCGCAGCGACGATCCGCCGAGCCCCCGACGAGACGATCCAAGCGAAGGATGTGCGCCACCTCGATTGTTCAGACTGGCTCCGCGAGGTCGTGTTCAGATCCATCGGCCCTCACACTGTTCGCTTCAGATCTGCAGGCGAGCTGAAGCGTGCGCTCATCGACCAGACCGAAGCGATCAACACGCTTCCCAAGGCTCGGCCCACATCACTGGCTGGGAAGTCGATCGTCTTCACGGCACGACTGCCGGACTCGGTCCGAGCGGAGGCGACGAGGCGAGCCAAACGGGCTGGCGCAACGATCACGCCGAAGGTGACACCACGTACCGACTACCTCGTCCTCGGTGACAGCGCCCCTCTCTACGGCGGCGGCACCGCGGGGAGCAAGCTGATCCGAGCGATCCACCTGAACGAGGAAGGTGCGAACATCCGGATCATCCGCAGCTCAAGGTTCGACACTCTTCTCTGACCAACTCGCTGTTCGCCCTCGTCGCTGCGCACGACCCAACCGAAGCGGTGTCCAGGTCGATCACCGAGGCGCTACCGGCGGACACTGACCGCTCGGCCCGAACCGCCCGGCCGGCAGCTACTCGTTGACGGTGATCTCGATCCGACAGTGATCGCTCGGTCCCCACTCCTCGCCGCAGGCGTTCAGTGCCTTCGCCGTCACCGCAGCGGAGATCGAACGTGATGCGAACACGAAGTCGAGCTGCCGCGTCGGCGCGGCGGCAGCCGCTGGCCGGAAGGTGGGCACGTTCGTGCTCTCGAGCGGAAGCTCTTCGGGCCAGGGGTCTGCGTGCATGCCGTCGGGTGACTGTGGTCCCCGGAACTCGAACCCGAGCGCGTTCATCCGGTCGAACACCGTCTGGTAGCGCCGCGCCCAGTAGGGGCTCGAGTTCTCGCCGTAGCCGCGGAGGATGTTCCAATCGCCGGAGACGATGATGCGGTGCCCATGCTGGGTGTTGATGAGCGCCGAGATGTCTGAGAGAAGGCGGTGCGCCGACGCGTCGGCGTAGATCCACCCGCTTTCGTTATACGGGACCGGGCGTTCCCACGGCGCGTACACGCTCACGACGGTGATGGGCGCCGAGATGCCGGGGGCTCGGAGCACCTCGGCCGCTGCCAGGGAACCTGCCCGGCTCACCGCCACCTGATCGTGGTCAGCTTCACCGATCGGCTTCACCGTCAGGCCTTTGACCTCGACATCTCGAGAGTCGCGGACCGCGACCTCGGCGCTGAAGCGCCGGGACTCCCACCCCGTGATGGACCAGAGCTGACCCGACACGACGTTCAGCCCCGTGACGCCCGATGGCAGTCGCGTCGCTTCTTGGAGCAATGCAACGTCGAGCGCTGGATCGTCCGCAAGGTGGCGCCACGCCTCGTCACGATGAGCGATGTTCCACGAGATGATCCGCATTCACTTGCCTCCAACGAAATGTGCGAAGGGCTCGTCCCAACCAAGCGGCGCACGGTCAGCCGGGCCCGCCGCGATGAGCTCGGCGATCTCCTCGACTGCGACGGGGTGGCCGGCCCAGGCGTCGACGCCGACGTTGATCTGGCGGTTGTGCTGACGCCACGTCTCGTGCACGTGTCCGTGCAGCAGCCACTGGCCGTCGTCGTCGGGACGGTGATGGACGAATCGGTCTTCGCCGTGGCTGTCACCCGCATACGGGAAGTGGCACATGCGCACCCCGCCTCCCTCGGTCACGGCGGTGATCGCCGGGTGCGAGCAGACGGCGTCGTCGTGCACCGACGCGAACCCAGCGTCGAGGTAGCGCTCGGTCCACTCCGGGATTCGACGAGCTGGGCTCGATCCACACCATGGTCGGTCGTGGTTGCCCATCACGAGACGAACGGTGCCGTTGAGACGGGCGACGACGGGCAGCGAGTCGTCGATGCGGCCCATGGCGAAGTCGCCGAGCACCCACACCTCGGCGTCGGGTCCGACCGTCGTGTTCCACGCCAGGACGAGCGCCTCGCGCATCATGTCCACGCCGTCGAGACCGTGGGGGAACGGCCGGCCGGACAGCTCGGCGATGCGCAGATGACCGAAGTGGAGATCGGAGGTGAAGTACAGCTCGGTCATCGGTCCGCTCATGCGATCAGCGTCGGAGGGCTCGCTCGATTGATCTGGTCAGGACGTCCGCCCTGCCGCCCACCACCCGGCACCGTAGCGACCGCCCTTAGCCATCGGCCGCGGATTTCCATGAGTGCCGCCTCGCTCCGGGCGCGCGCAACGTCGGCTACATCTCGACATCGGGGTCGTCGATCGCGTTCACGTCGAGATGGTCCTCGCCATCGTCTTCCGCCGCGGCCACGTCGTCGGTGTCCTCGCCATCTCGCGTGCCGTCGGCGGGGTCCGAGCCGAAGATGAGATCAGCGATCCTGTCGGCGGCATCGGCGTCGAGGCTCGGGACTTCATGCTGGTAGATGCGCTTCGTCGTGCGCTCGTCGCCGTGGCCGACGCGCTCGGCGATCACGTCGATCGAGACGCCGGCCTCGCGTGCTGCGGTGACGTAGGAATGTCGGAGATCGTGAAGCCGTATCGCCGGCAGGCCGGCCTGTTTGGCGAGCGCGACGAAGCACTTCGTGATCGCGTCGGGTCGGATCTGTCCGCCCTTGTCGCCCAAGAAGACCGGGCCGTCGGATGACCACTGGTCACCGAACAGTTCGCGCTGTAGATCGCGGTGACCTCGGAGTGTTTCGAGGGTCACGCGGTCGAGGTGAATCGTGCGCTCCGACGCTTCCGCTTTCACCGAGTCCTGGTCGACGACGCCCTTGGTCGTGTGCACCCGACTGCGTTCGATCGTCACTGTCCCGGCGGCGAAGTCGACCACGGACCATCGCAGCCCCGCGACCTCGCCCCGACGCATCCCGGTCGTGCACAGCAGGACCCACAACGCGACAAGTCGATCGCTCGCGACCGCGACCAGAAACCTCCGAAGTTGGTCGGGCGACCACCACTTGGGCGGCGGTGGTGGGCCGAGGCGGGGGAGGTCGGGCTTGGCGTCCGACACCGGGTTTCTGGGCAGGTATCCCCACCGCTGGGCGTCACTCATCGCTGACCGGAGCACACGCAGTGTCGCCCGCACACTCTCGCCGCTGCGGACCGTCCCGCGACGGGTTTGCTGCGACGCGAAGTCGGTGGCGAACTGCACGACCGCGGCGGCCGTGAGATCCCGGAGTGGGAGGTGGCCGAGCGCCGGGATGAGGTACTTCCGCACTTGCCACTCGTACCCGTCGAGCGTCGTCTCCTTGAGGCCCTTGGCCCGTTTCGCGGGGAGCCAACGGTCGAGCAGATACCGCTCGACCAAGATCGATGCGTCCGCTGCCGCGGGGTTCTCGCGTGCCTCCTTCAGCCGCGCGTCAGCGGCAGCTTGCGCCTCGCGCTTCGTGCGAAACGGACCGATGCGCTCCTGTTTGCGTTGGCCGGTCCGCCGGTCTGTGTAGGAGACCTGGGCGCGCCAACCCTTGGGCGTCTGGTAGAGGTGACTCGCCATCAGTCGGGCCTCCCGTCGGTCAGGCCGACCACTTCCGGGGGCGTGATCTGGGTGATGAACGAGCCGGCTCCTGCGGCGGGTGTCCCGGCCGATCCCGGCATCGAGACCACGTCCGACCTGTCGCCGGTCATGGGATCCAGGAGGAGGATCTGAGCGAGCGCCAGGCGCGGGATCCTCACCCGCGATCCGATCATGATGATCGGAGTCGGCCACGCCGACGGATCGCCGTCGCGGGCGGCCCGAATAGCACGGTACGCCGCCGACCGGGACACACCAATCGCACGTGCAGCGGTCTCGACCGAGACCGACAGGCCGGGGCCAGGGTCGTCGATCAGGTGGATGATGTGGATGGGACTCGGTGGCGCCGAAACGGCGTTAGGGGCTCTCACATCTGCTCTATGCAGCGAGGCCCTGCGCCATGGCGGCTTTCCTCGCGCGGTCGACGCCTACCACTGAGGGGTGTCGGTTCGCGTCGCCCCCAATCCCCCGCCCGCCACCACTTCGGCGAACTCGTTTCGCCGCTGTCCGCTCGCCGCTAGGCGCATAGAAGAGAGGCTCGCTGCGCTCGCCGGGTACCCGTCTCGTCCTCGTTTCGTCTCCCGTCGTGCTGGCGTCTCGTTTCCCTATGGCATCCCGGTCACGTCATGTTTCCCAGCGGTGTCGTGGCGGTGTCGGTGTGCGTTTCGATCCCGGTCCTGGTGCTCCATCGAGGCCTTGTCTTGGCGGGCGCGAAGCGGAAATCGAGGCGAAGCCGAGATGTTCTGACCGAAGGGAAGACGGCGGGGCGCGAGAACCCTGGAAATCCCGGGAAAACGTGGGGGTCCACCCGCGAAATCCCCAGCAGAAATCCACGGTGTTTTTCGACCGGATTCGGCGCGCCAAGAACGACCTGCAGCGCACCGGGCGCATGTTGTTCCCCGATGAGAGAACGCATCATCGCCACACCGTCGACACCGAGTTGCACGGCGCAATCCGCCACGCAGGCACCGTCGCTCCGAAGCTGTCGAATCCTCGACACGTACCACTCCACGGGAGGAACTCCTTGAGTCCCAGACGCGCCACTGCCCCCCTCCCGACACCCGATCTCACCCCGATCTCGCTGTCACTCATCCCCGGCGCGATCGACGAGCCGAGCCACCGAGCGGCGTACCGCTTCGACCCGTACTGGTTCGGCCTCACGGTCGGTGGGCTGGAGGCATCATGGGAGTCTCGGAACCTCGCCGAGCGTCTGACCGCCTCGCAGTCCAAGCGCTCGGCCCGACCGCCGGTCGAGCTGCGCGAGGACCGCACCGCAGCGCGTGAACGCCTCACGCGACGCCAACCCGATATCGCATTCAACACGCTCGGAGCAATCGGAATGTGGCGCACACTCACGACCGATCAGGTCGCCGCCATCGCCGGCTGGATTGCGCCACAGATCGGTGTCAACGATCACCGCGGCGCCTGGTCGGGGTCTCCGCGAATCCTCCAACGGTTGTGGTCGGCGGACCTCATCGAGCGCGGACAACTTGTCACGCCGCGTCGTGGCCTGCCCATGCTCTGGAGGCCGCACGTCAGCACCGCGAACGACCGGTTCATCGCGAGACAGGACGTCGCCGACTCCATGCGCATGACCAACGGGATGAAGTGGACGAAAGCACCCTCCGGTTCGCTCCACAACGTCTTGGGAACCGAGCTCGGTCTTCGTCTCGCGGAGCTGTGCGACGTCGCGACCGTGCTCGGCGAGTCCGTCTGTTTGATGGGCAGGCTCGACGCGGCGTTCACTTCTGACACCCGGGGCCGGGCGACTGCCGACCTCGCCGCAGTGCGACCGGACGGGATGCGGATCTGCTTCGAGGTGACCGTCCACCAGTCCCGCCTCGGTATCCGCCGCAAGGTCCGACGGTGGCTGGACCTACTCGCGACGAGTGAGTTCTCCAGCACCGGCCTGACGGTGTGCTTCGTCGAGGCAATGCCGCCGGATACAACGGGAAACGAGGTCGCATCGGCGCTGCGCCAGGAGATCGAAGCGGCGCTCTCCGAGCGTGCAGACACCGCGTGGTGGCGGCTCCGCGAGCGTGTCTCGATCGCCAGGTGGCGTTGGTGGTTTCCCGCCGCGCAGTCCGTCACAGCCGGGTTCGTCCCGCTCGTCGCCTACCGCCCCCTCGGTCGCGGTGCTGACCTGTGGCAACCAGTTCGCCTGCTGGACCCGATGGACATGGAGTTCACTCCGGCCGATCCCGCCGCGCTGGAAGCTGTCGTACAAAACTCTCGCATGCTGGGCGGCGTCCCCCACTGGGTCCGGGGCCGCCTCATCGACGAGTACGGCGAGTTCGATTGGGACCTGTATGCCCTGATCCGCACCGGTTTCCTCCGCATCGTGCGCGAGTACCCGCGCTCGCCCTACCCACCGGGCGCTTGACAGTGCCGCGGGGTAATCCAACCGAGTCGCTATAGCCTTTTCGACGCTGTCATTCACCCGTCGTTGTCGATCTCGGACAACCGCGGATCGATGAACTGCGTCGCCGCAATGATCCGTCCCGCGGCGAACCAGGGCATCGGGATCGGTGCGAACGCGACGAAGATCGGCGGCACATATCCGCGGTGTAGCCCGCGGTGTTCGCGCCAGGTTTCGCGGGCGGATCGGACTGCCACATCGAGCTCGTATGAGCTGCTCGCCCACCGCTGAAGGTCCGGGCTCGCGTCCCATGGGCGGTTCACGAGGATGTCGATCGCGGCGTCGACACTGCCGCCGGCAAGTTGTTTCTCGCGGGCGTCGACACGTGCCGCTTCAGCGACGCCCAGTGGCCACCACGGGTGACCCCACCAACCCGCGTTGTACGACGCTCCGGCCACCGCGAACCCGCCGAACGCGGCGAGGAGCCCGTACTCACGAACGGCCACGCTGATCGCGCAGCAGACCGTGATCGCGTCGTACCAGAGCGCGTCGAGGTCGGTCACAACCGACCCGACCGAGAGTCCGTTTCCGAGCGTCCGGGACGGATCGGCCAGGTCATCGGCGAGCGCTTCGAAGTCCACACCACCGAGCACGAGGGCCTCGAGGATCCCCACGATGTGGTGGGTCGTGAGCACGCTCGCGACGAACATCTCGGCGTCGGTGATCCGCCCCGCGGCGTGGTCGCCTTCGAGCACCGTGTTGCGCCACGCCGCGCCGCAGATTCCGACCGCCGCGCTCGGAATTAGGTCGTCGACATCGTCGGTTCCGAACAT